>JAUNEQ010000052.1 GCA_030525445.1 Coriobacteriia bacterium
GAAATCGTCCGCGCCCCAGGCTTGTCCCATATGCTGCGGGCCGGTTTGTCCCACCCGGGACGGGAACCCTCCGGGGCGTTCTGCCCCATCCCCCGGGCGCTATATGCCGGCGGGGCCGTCCGCGTGATAGGTTTCCGTTGCCCAGCTGTCATCGGGGGCGGCATGGGAATGGGCTATCCTTGGCGAATGCGGTTGTTGCCACGACATAATCCCAATCACACACTTGGCAGGAGGATCCTGAACGGGCTGCTCGTGCTTTCGGTGTACCTGGGCGTTGCACAGGCGTTTGTCTATGGTGCTTTGCAACAGCAATGGGGTTTCGACAGCATTTGGCGAGCCATCGCCTATGTGGTGCTCATCACCGCAGTCGCCACGCTCATTCTCATGCTTGATTTCCGCGACCGGCATGACGATGTATATGCCGCGCGCATGATCGCCCGCGTGCTCGTCGTGCTGCTCATCGTGGCCTTCGTGTTCGACGTGCTCTACGTGGAGGACACGCCGTTCGCAACCGACTTCATTTTCCAGTTCGTGTGCGTCATCGCATATCAGATGCGAAACGACCCGAATATCGATCGCCACAACCCCACGGGGTATGGCTACCTGGGCTATATCCCCCTGAACTTCTTCAACCTGTTCTGGATCTTCGTGTTCATGAGCGTCGTGGGCTTGTTTGGCGAAGTGCTCGTGAGCTACGTGATCGACGGCCGGTGGGAATCGCGTGCGGGGTTGGTGTTCGGGCCGTTTTCGCCCATATACGGAATGGGTGGCGTGCTCTTCACGGTGTTTCTGAATTTGCTGCGCGACCGCAACCCCTTCGTGCAATTCGTCATTGCGGGCATCGTGGGAGCGTCGTTCGAGTATTTCGCCGGGTGGTTTTGGGAAAGCGCGTTCGGCATCGTGGCCTGGAGTTACTACCAGCAGCCGTTCAACGTGGGGCATACGAGCTTGTTCATGGCGTTCGTGTGGGGCGCGGTAGGCGTGATTTGGATACGTTGGGCGCTGCCTGTGGTGATGCGGGTGATCGACCGGATTCCCCTGCGGGCGCGGGTGCCCTTGACCCTGGTGTGTGCGGTATTCCTGTTGGCCGACGCGGTGCTTACCGTGATTGCGATGGATTGCTGGTATATGCGTAAGCTCGGCGCGCCCATCGAGACCCCATGGCAGGAGCTGTGCGCGCAATGGTTCGACGACGCGTTCATGGAGCGGCGATTCGAGACGATGTCCATGTGGACGTCGCTCGCATCGCGGTAGGCCCGTGGGCGGGCGCCTCGGCGGGGGTGCCATGCTCAGACAGTCCTCGCTTGGTGAAAGCGCCACTGGCGCTTTCAGTCGTGCGCGACGCTGAGCGAAGCGAAGCTAGTCCCCTTGCGGGAGAACTGCGCGTGGCACCCCCGCCGGGGCGCCCGGGGACTTCCACGTGCTCGCTGGCTGAGGGTTGCGGTTGGGGATTTGACGTTTCTTGGATGGGTGGTTGCTGGTTGGGACGTTCAGGGTAGGTGTTGGTTCGGGCGTTTTGCGGGCAAGCGTCGCTGCGCTCGCTTGCCTGGGACGGTTGGGGCGGGGCATCGCTGCGCTCGCCCCGCGGGGATTTGTTACGCTCATCTGGTTGTTCTCTGCGGCGATTAATCTGGTATTATCGTTTCATTACTGGAATGGGTATTACTGTTCAGGGAGGCGTTCGTGAGCAAGAAGGATAAGAAGAAGGACTTGGCCAAGGCAGAGAAGAAGGCTGCTAAGAAGGCGGAGAAGGCTGCTGCCAAGAAGGCCAAGAAGGAAGAGCTGAAGAAGCTTGCGGGGAAGCCCGAGGAATTGGCGGAGGAGTTGCGGGCGCAGCGCGAGGCTTCGCTGGCTGTTGACGAATCGTCCGTTGAGGACGCCGTTGCCGTGGTCGAGCAGAAGCAGGTGCCGGCTCCCGCTTACGTGCCGGTTGAGGGCGACAAGCTCCGGACCGTCTCCATCAAGATGCCCGCTAGCCTTATCGAGGCTGCAGACAAGGCTGCCGCCGCGTATGGCGCGGAAGGCGTGTCGCGCTCTGAGTTTATCCGCATTGCAATCGAGAAGCTCGTAAACGAGTAATCCCAATGAACGAAACGAAACGGGGGTGCCGCTTCAATGCGGCACCCCCGTTTCGCATGTTAGAGGGCAGGTTGGCGCCGAGGCGAGTTATTTCAGAAGCTCGCGCTCTTTCAGCTCGGCGAGGACGGTTCGCAGCATGAGGTCGGTGTCTTCCAGGCCCAGGTGGCGTTCGTCGGCGTCGGCGGCGAGGGTGCCGCGGCGGCGGGCCCAGTTTTCGAGGGTGGCTGGGTGTTGGTCCCAGGACATGCGGCGCACTTCGGGGTCGAGGGCGCGGCACATGTCGCGCGTGTCGATGGGGATGATCTTGCCGGCCTTGCGGGCTTCCGCATAGCCCTTCAGGTTCAGCGTGAACCACGCGTCTTCGAAGGCAGCATTGTGTGCCATGAAGGGGTAGGTGGTCAGGAGCTCGAGCAGCTGCGCCTGCAGGGCGTCATTCTGGCGGAACTCGGGTTCCGCTGCGATATCACCCCAGGTGATCTTATGGATTTCGGACAGTGGGACGCCGCGTTCCTCGTAGATGGCGGGCAGGCCGCAGTACGCGCTGCCGGCTCCGTACGGTTCGGCGCCCAGCGACAGGTCGCATAGCTCCCAACCCACGTTGATGATGCGTCCGCGGTCGGGGCTCGTGGAGGTCGTCTCGATGTCGATGCCCAGCACGGTGCCCCGGTACGCCTTGCCCGCCCACAAAACGCCGCGGTCGACATTGGGGCCGGCGGCCTTCGCAACGGTTTCCACCTTCTTGTGCTGGAGCTTCGCGATGGCGCGGAAGGTGTCCTCATCCGACAGGTTGCGCGGCAGGTTCTGGCTGCGGCTTTCGCGGATGCCTTCGGGGGTCATCTCGTCGCAGATGCCACGGTTGCGGTCGGCGAGGTCAAGCACCAGGTCGAACCCGTATTTCGGGCGCTCGTCTGCCATGAAGGCGTCCGTCATGAGCTTGATCGCCTCTTCGTTGTTGGCACGCTCGCCCATGAGCACGGCGTCTCCCATCCCGAAAAGGAACTCGGGGATGAACATCATGCTCGCGTGTTCGATCGCCTCGTCAAGTTTCATGCGGCCTCCTTGTTGGCATAGGAAACGGGCCCGGTTTGGGGGCCCGTTTTCGTTTCAGCATCGTTTCGTTCGCTTGGCAATTCTACTACACGAGGGTGAAACCGGGTACCGGTCACCATCGTTTCACCGTTTGATGCATATCGCCCTATAGCTTTCCGCGCTCGACGGTGCGCCGCTTGCGCGTCTTCTTCGGCTCGCGGAAATCGAGGCCCAACTGCACGGGGGCATCGGCTTCTGCGGCTTTCGCCCGCTCGATATGCGTGACGCTCCAAGCTACCGCTTCGTTGCCGAACAGGTCGAGCATGCGGTAGCGCGCGTCCTGCTCGTTTGCCTTGCTGTTCAGCGGATGCTTGGACTCGAAGGTGAACTGGCCGCTTTGCGGATTCGCGTTGCGCGGGCTTTCATATGATGCGCGGAAGATACCCACCGGCTATTCCTTCGCGCCGTACTGCTCGTAATACGCGTCGATGGCGGCCTTCAGCGCATCGTCGATAATCACGCGCCCGCCGCGCTCCTGGTTGTACAGGTATTCCGTAACCTCGGCCATCGTCACGATTGCGGCGGTGGGGAAGCCGTACAGGTCGCGCACCTCATCGAGCGCGCACTTGCTGCCGCCCTTGCCCACTTCCATGCGGTTGAGCGATACCATGAGGCCCTTCACCTCGATGTTCGCCTGTGCCGTGATGATGGGGAAGGTCTCCTCGATGGACTTGCCCGAGGTGGTGACGTCCTCCACGATGACCACGCGGTCGCCGTCCTGGAGCTTGCTGCCCAGCAGGATGCCCGTGTCGCCGTGGTCTTTCACCTCCTTGCGGTTGCTGCAGTAACGCACCTGCTTGCCGTAAAGCTCGCTGTAAGCGATGGCGGTGATCACGCTCAGCGGAATGCCCTTGTAGGCCGGCCCGAACACGACGTCGAAATCATCGCCGAAGTTCTCGTGGATGGCCTTCGCGTAATACTCGCCCAGGCGCTTCAGCTGGCTGCCCGTCACGTAGGCGCCGGCGTTCATGAAGAAAGGAGACTTGCGGCCGCTCTTCAGGGTGAATTCCCCGAACTTCAAAACGTCGCTTTCCACCATGAAGTCGATGAATTCCTGCTTATATGCTTCCATGGACGTCCCTTTCGTCTTTGTGTCGAGTGCAGCGGAGCTATTGTCGCACAAAGCGGCTCGTGCATGCGGCATTATTCGGGCGCTCGAGTTGGAACGCCCCGATTTATCTCTCGAGACGATTGACATCCTCGTGCAATACGGAGATCAGCGTAAGGTGCAGCACACGAAGAATCACGTGAGGAGCTTGCCGTTTCCAGGCAGATCGTTTTATCGGCTCGATGATGGGGCGAGCTCCGAGGCGTTGCCTTTTCTCTCGTATCATGCCTGATAAACATGCTAATCTGACAAAAAGGCACTTTTGTGGAAGGAGCCACGATGAAGGTGTGCGTGCTGGGAACTGGGTCGTTGGGAAGCGCCATTGGCGGCGCGCTGGCGCTGTCGGGCAACGAGGTGCACCTCGTCTCGCGTCCCGCGCATGCGGCTGCGGTGAACGAGCGCGGGCTCACGCTTGTGGCCGGTGACGAGGAGCGCGTGGCGGCGGTGGTCGGCCACGAAACGCCCGAGGGCATTGGCCCCTGCGACCTCGTGATCGTGCTGTGCAAGGCGATGGACACCGCCGAAGTTGCCTCCCAAGCGCACGCCGCAGGTGTGGTTGGCCCGCAGACCGTGGCGGTGTCGCTGCAGAATGGCCTGGGGTCGGATGACCTGCTCATCGAGGCGTTCGGCGAGGATTGCGTCATCGGCGGCAAGACCTACATCGGCGGCATGCTGATGGAGCCCGGCCGCGTGCAGGCGAACATCGCGGGCAAGCGCACCATCATCGGCGAGCTCGATGGCAGTATTACCCCGCGCGTGCAGCGAATCGCCGACGCCTTCAACGAAGCGGGCATGGAGTGCGCCGTCTCCGACGACATTGTCGGCGTCATCTGGAACAAGCTCCTCGTGAACGTGGCGACGGGCGCCGTGTGCGCCATCACGGGCTTGCCCTACGAGGGCATCTACGACGAGCCGCTCATCCGTGAGACCGCGCTGGCGGCGGTGCAGGAAGGTATGGACGTGGCCGCGGCGCTGGGCGTGAAGGTGGCCTATGGTTCTCCCGAAGGCCCCTGGGAGCTGGCGCGCGAAGGCCTGCCCGGCAACTTCAAGCCTTCGCTGCTGCAGAGCCTGGAGAAAGGCCGCAAGACCGAGGTCGACGTCATCGCCGGCGCCGTGGTGCGCGAAGGCGCGAAGGTGGGCGTTCCCACGCCGGTGAACCTCACGCTCGTGGCCATGGTGCATGGCATCGAGCGCCGCATCGGCGCGCGATAGCAAAGCTGTAGAAGACATATCTTCGGTCTTCAGGCCAGAAGACATCCGAGAAGCCTCTCATGTTTCGCTCAAGCGCAACTTTTAGGTTGTGTCAAATAGAGATACTCATTGCTTTTTTCCTGTTCAGCACGCATCTACTATGAAATCACAGACCGGGGATGGAAGGTGGCCAGTCCTTACCCGGAGAAGGCGGAAGCATAGGGCGACCGTCTTTGACACCGACAAACGCGTGCTATGTGAGGAGAAAACAATGAGCTACTTCATGACCGACGAGCAGGAACTTTTGAAGCAGGCAGTCGCCGATTTTTGCCAGTCCCCGCAGGCGCAAGCCGCCATCGAGGCCGACCGCGCCAAGGGCGGTTTCCCCCGTCAGTGCTGGGACCTTCTGGCTGAAAACGGCTTCATCGGCATGTCCATTCCCGAAGAATATGGCGGCCAGGGGCAGACCGTGGTTTCCGAACTTATCGTGTCCGAGGTCCTGGGCGATTTCGGCTACCCGGCGCTCGAGGCGTTGGCCGGCCACGAACTCGGTTGCGCAGTGCTGTATTACTGGGGAACCGAGGAGATCAAGCAGAAGTACCTGACCCCCTGCGCAAAGGGCGAGAAGGTCTGCTGCGGCGGTGCCACCGACCCGGCGGGTTCCTTCAACATGACCGAGTGGGGTCTCAACTACACCGACGATGGCGATGCGGTTATCGTCAGTGGCCAGAAGGTCGTCGTCACGAATGCCGAGACCGCCGACGTGAAGGTGATCTTCGGCAAAGAAGCAGGTGGCAACACCCAGAGCTGTGCTTTCGTCATCGAGAAGGATTGGCCGGGCGTCATCAACGGCGGTCAGGAGCAGCGCCTGATCCCCGGCACCGATGACTGGGGCTCCATCTTCCTCGACGGCGTCCGCGTCCCGAAGGAGAACGTCCTGCGCGGCTCCGACACCAGCGTGAACCTGTGGACCGCCCTCGGCTTCAACAACGGCGCCCTCATGACGCTCACGATCGGCCGCACCGCCATGAACCTCGCCCTCAAGTACACCTCCGAGCGCACGAATTCCGGCCGCCCGCTGAACCAGCTGCAGAAGGTTGCCCACCGTCTGGTGGACATGGGCATCGTCATCGACATCTGCAAGGCGTCCATCTACACCGCCGCCCGCCTGTGGGACGAGGGCCGCTACGAGGAGAGCGCGAAGCTGTCCTTCATGAACAAGGCCTTCACGACCGAGCAGATGTGCAAGATCACGCATGATGCCGTCGTCCTGCATGGCGCTGTCGGCTACAACCCGGCCACGATGGTGTCCGTCCTGAATGCCATGTGCGTCTCCACCGAGATCGCCGAGTGCCCGCCGGATATTCTGCGCGACATGATCGCCCAGTTCTACGGCATCGAGCCCGTTTGGAAGGCCGGCCGTCCGTAAGTGACTTCCTTTCTCAAGCGCCCCGTTGCATCCCCAACGGGGCGCTATTCAAAGCAAACGTCAATGCAACCCATTCATTGCCAACGCGACTTCAGAAGGCGCGCTTGGCGCCCCATGCTCCAGATAGGAGGAACCAACCATGAGCAACGAAACCACTCCCGCCGTGGCCGCCGAGGCCGCACCGCCGGCCACCAGCGCCGTGCCCCTGTGCAACATGATCGTGGGCTTGCTGATCATTACGCAGTTCCCGGTGATGTTCGGCATGATATCCGCCGAGCAGACCATCTGGCTGCTTCCCTGGATCCTGTGCGCCTACCCGATGATCATCATCTGCGTCGTGAAGATGTTCCGCGACGGCGCAATGATGGACGCCACCATCAACGGCGTGCTCTCGGTGGTATTGATGGGGCAGAACGCCATAGCCGCTGCAATCTATCTGATGTATTCCAGCCAAGGTGCTACCGTCCCGCCCGAGGTGATGGGCGGCATGGCCCTCATCAACGGCATGGCTTTCCTTGCCGGAGCCTGCATTCTCCTGCCGTTTTCGTACCTGCTGTTCAAGGGCAACAAGGTAGCGGGCATCTGCGTGGCCTGCGCCGGCATCGGCTTCCTGTCGCTGTTCCCCACCTATTGGGGCATCGCGAACCTGGGTCTCGTGGCAGGCATCGGCCTCACCATCCTGGGCGTGTTCCTGCTCGTTCCGGCTGGCGTGATGCTGCTGTTCCCCCCGAAGGGCGCGCAGGCGTAGCGGCGATCACGATTTCGTATCGGACCTCGAGCAACCCCGGAAAGGCGGTGGCAGACAGATGAAGGAAATCGTTATGGACACTTCGGACGAGATTTACTACGAGCTTCTGCTCTTGTCCGGGGAATAAGAACCAAGGAAGAAAACGGCATGGCCGCCCTGCGGCCATATAGAAAGGTTGAATCATGGCAAAGTTCGATAACAAGGTGGCCATCGTCACCGGTGCAACGTCTGGTATTGGCCGCCAAGTTGCGTATCAGCTGGCAGAGGGCGGCGCGAAGGTCGTGGTGTGCGGCCGCAACGAGCAGCGCGCCGACGAGGTCATCGACAACATCAAGGCCAAGGGCGGCGAGGCCATGAAGGTCATCGTCTCCATGGAAGAGCCCACGGCCCCGCAGCAGATAATCGATGCGGCTATGAGCGCCTACGGCACGATCGACATCCTGGTGAACAACGCCGCCGCCGACGACCCGATGAACATCCGCGGCTTCCAGGACCTCACTGAGGAGAACTACGACCGCGTCATGCTCGTCGACGTGAAGGCTCCGACTTTCCTCACCAAGCTCGTCGTCCCCGTGATGGAGGAGAAGGGCGGTGGCAGCATCGTGAACATCGCGTCCATTGCCGGCACCGGTGCCGGCCGTGGCCCGCTGGCCTACACCATCGCCAAGCACGGGGTCATCGGCCTTACCCGCGAGACCGAGTTCTACCATGGCCGCAATGGCGTGCGCTGCAACGCGGTGCTCCCCGGCGGCGTGTACACCGAGCTCACGAAGGCGGACTTCGATAACCCGGAGCATCCGCTTCACCAGGCTATCGCCATGTCGCCTGCCGGCCGTCCGGCCCAGCCTGAAGAGCTCGCGAGCATCATCACCTTCCTGTGCTCCGACGAATCCTTCTTCATCCAGGGCACCTGCATCACCGCAGACGGCGGCGCGCTCATGTGCTAGCGCGTACCCGCGATTAGACGACTTCCAACCTGAAAGGAAACGACAATGACCACCTTCCAGCTTTCCCCCGAAGAGTTCGCCCGCCAGTACGCCGATGACGGCATCTTGAAGAACGGCCTGGTAATGGATGACATGGAGGGCATCTGGCTCGCCTGGGCCACCGATCCCGCCGCCGTGCAGGCCATGCTTCCGCCGGCCGTGGAGTTCGCCGCCCCCGTGGTGCTGAGCTACATCGTGAAGGCCGACACCAAGTTTGCCGGCACGTACAACGAGGCCGCGATGATCATCCCGTGCGTGTACCAGGGCAAGCCCAGCGCCATCCTGCAGAGCCTGCTGCTGTGCGGTCCCGGTGCCTATCAGGCGCTGTACTTCGGCCGCGAGATGGCCGGCATGCCGAAGAAGATCTGCGATGACGTCATCGTCGAGCTGGGCGAGGAGACTGCAAGCGCCACCATCGTGAAGAGCGGCGTCGAGGTGCTGAAGTGCCAGCTTAAGATTGGCGAGTACAACACCCCGGCCGGCAACGAGATGTTCGGGGCGAACGTGCCCGGCCAGCCGTTCCACCAGGACTCCTTCCTGATGAAGTTCAATCTCGAGCAGTATGACGACGGCCATATCGGCTTCGAGAACGGCCGCATGCTGGTTACCGAGAACGACACCTGCTATGAGTATTGGAAGCCTGCCACGGCAGAGATTCAGCTGACCGAGTGCGCCGATGCCCCGTGGGCGAGCCTTCCGGTGGCCCAGGTGCTCGCGGCCGGCGTGGGCAAATACAGCATGTACAACTTCATCACCTACAAGATCGGCGAATTCGACGCCGAGGAGAACGCCCCTTACCTGCTGCGCGCACGCTTCGACAGCAAGCTGCTCGTGTAGCGATATCAGGGAAACCGCGCAAAGCACGCGTGGGGGAGAAGGGCGCTGGGTTCTTGCCCGGCGCCCTTCTTGCGTTCGCGTCGCCGTTACGCAACGAGATGGTTGCGCAATGGCGGTGATTGTTTCTTCTCCAAGGTTCCGTTCACCAGGTAAGATGAACTGGGGTTTGCGCGTTTTGCGACGACAAGGCCAAGCGGGCCGCGGAGGTGATAGACGTGAACACTGAAAGCATGACCCTGTATTGCACCGTATACGAAGAAGGTAACATCGCCCATGCGGCCGAGGTTCTGTTCCTGAGCCATCAGGCGGTGTCGAAGCGTATAAAGGCCATCGAGGCCGAGCTGGGCACAACGCTTTTCGAGCGTTCGGTGAAAGGTCTGGCGCCGACGAAAGCGGGCCAGGATGCTTACCGGACGTTCAAGTCGATGCTGGCTTCGTATGACAAGCTGCACATGCGCCTGCGGGATTCGAAGTCCGAACGCCCGGTGATTCACCTGGGCGTTGAGTTCTACAACATCGACATCGTCGACCTCGACAGCATCCTCGCCTTCGAAGCCGGTTCCGCCGATCGGACACGTGTGAACGTGAAGTACCTCACGAACATGGAGTGCTATCGCCAGCTGCTGAGCAAGCGCATTGACCTTGCCATCACCAACCGCCCGTTCACAAATCTCGGGAAGTTCGAATTCATCTCGCTGAATAAGAGCCGCGCCTTCTTCGCGGTGTCGGCGAAGAACCCGCTTGCGGACAAGGAGGTGTTGGAGCCCGCCGATTTCGAGGGGCAAACGTTCTTCTCGATCATCGATGCGGAGAACACCAACCATTTCATCATCGACCGCTTTGCCGAGCTGGGCGTGCAGGTGCTCGTGGAAGAAGTCGCCTACGATATGGGGTCCCTTTCCAGCATGATCAGCAGCGACCGTGGTTTCCATGTGCTTCCCGAAGCGTACACGGCGCCGCTGGCGGCGCATCCGGGCATCGTCATCCGCGTGCTCCCCGGATTCAAGGATGTGTTCGAGATAGGCATCGTGCGCTCGAAGAACCGCGAGCTACGCCCCTCTGTGGACGACTTGGTGGATTTCGTCGTTTCCGGGGGAAGCTTGCTGAAGGGGATTCAGCCGGGCGTACGTGAGGGGGCGGGGTTTGTTGCCCCGCCCCGGCGAGAAGGGTGTGTGGCAACCCGTCGCTAGTCGATGCTCATGGTAAGGCGATAATCGTCGTGCTTGAAGAACGCCCAGGGCAGGAAGTCGTCACCGGAAACCTTGGCCAAGTACTTGGCGGATCCCCGCATATCAAAGTCGGCATAGAAGGCAACCACCGGCTTCACCACGGGAATCTGGCCGTAAATGTCGAAGGGCGAGTCGTTGAGCTCGACCTTGGTGGGCTGCATGATCGTGGTGTTTTCGGTGATGCAGTCGAAATGAGACAAGATGAGGTCGGCATCGGAGATGCCGGAGCCGTCGGCGTTGATGGTGTACTTGAAGTGGAAGTTGTCGAGCGTGTTGCCGACTATGGGCTCGGTGGCGGGGCCGACGACATCAGCCTCGACGCGCAGGAGCTCCTGGCCAAAACGGCTGACGGTGCCGACGAACTTGCCGTCCTTGAGCTCGGTTGCGGTAACACCGAGCTTCTTGGGTTCTGCCAAGCCCTCGCGTCCGAAGATCACGGCAAGGTCGGTGTCCATCACATACGCCAGTCCCCAGTCGCCCACGATGTCGCCAAACTTGGCCTGCACGCCCAGCACCAACCCGCTGAACTGGTCGCCTGCCGACATCGAGATGCTCACGATGGGGGCGGCGGGTTCAAGTGGCGGCGGGAGGATTTCGGCGACCCAGTTCGGGTCAACCTCAAGCACGGTGATGTAGTTTCGGGTATTGGTGAAATGCGGCGAGGCAAAATGTTTCAGCATGAATTGCGCGTCTTCGCGCGACATCTTGATTTGCATGGTTGGGCTCCTCTCGGATGGACAAAGCTGGAAGTACGTTCGCGGAATGAGCGGGCGCCTTTCATGTATCGCTAGAGCCATCGTATGGGTACGCGACGAAATGGGGAAGAAACCATCCCATCCGCTTTCCGCAACCGTCGAGTTGCCATGAGAGTGGGTCGGAGATGTGTATATACGAATGCCCCTCAACGTTGTCGAGCATACATGCTCGGGAAACAAGCCATGCTTGGGAAACAAGCCGTTTGAAACGGGTGAGATTCTCTACGAATTTGTCCTGGAACGATATGAGCGATACGGATAAGAAAACAATCCGATAGGAACGAACAATGCTAATATGGCTTTATGATCGAATATGCTCACATATCATTGCCCGAGGACTTGGGACGAGCCGTGCGTGCTGCGCGGAAGGGCCTGGGTCTCTCCCAGACAGAGCTCGCGCAGCGAAGTGGTTGCTCGCAACGGTTCGTTTCGGAATTCGAGCGTGGCAAGCCGGGTGCTGAGCTCGGGAAGGTTTTGCAACTTATCGGTGCGCTTGGACTAACCATTCAGCTATCCAGCGCGCGTACGGCCGAGCAAAACCGCTTGGAGGTCTCGGAAACTATTGCGCGCATCGAGGCTTCAACTTGTTCTGCCGTACCGTCCCGCAAGAAGCTTGCCGATTACCTGGGGGAGTAACCGAGCATGCCCGAGAAGCCGATCCAGGCGGCATATGCGTCCATCGTGGCGTTGTGGCGCGAGCAAAACATCCAGACGCGTGACGCCCTCGCTCAGGCGCTTGACGGGTATCGTGTGCGCTTCTCGTACCATTCGGGTCGCATCGAGAA
>JAUNEQ010000053.1:0-4868 GCA_030525445.1 Coriobacteriia bacterium
TAACACAGAGCGAGGCGCACTCCGATGCGCTGAACCACACAACAACGGCATTGGTGGTGAAATATATGTTCCCAAATACGCATTGACTTCATCCTGACATGCTGTTATACGTATTACAAGGAGGAAGGCCATGGAAGATACGCTGGTAAGCGCGCGGATATCGCGGGCGAAGAAGGAAACCGCAGCAGCAATGCTGCACAAAATGGGATCAAGCGCATCTGAGCTCATCAACTGCGCTTATGACTACGTCATCGCATCGGGGAAGCTGCCCCAGGTGAAACAAGAACAAGCGCGTTCGCAAGAAGATTTCGCCCGTTTCCTCCATGCTTCGACCTTGGACATCGATTGGGGCAATGCCATCCCCGATGGAGACTACCGTGCATTCATGAAGCAAGAGAGGCTGGCGGACTATGAATCTCTTGGTTGATACGAATGTCTTCATAGACTACCTCGGCAGGAAGCCACCATATTTCGAAAACGCCCAGCGACTGGCCGCTGCAGGTTTTTTCGGCGATGCGAGCCTCTGGCTTCCCGCCCAGTCGGCGAAGGATGCATTTTACGCTTTAAGCCACTATGTCAGCCCTGTGCACGTCCAGGATGCGCTTCTCGAGGCCTTCGCTGTTTTCAAGCCAGTGTCGCTCAACGCAGATGACCTTGTACGCGCCGCGCGCCTGAAATGGGACGACTATGAGGACTGCCTCGTGGCATTATGCGCCGAACACGTCCAGGCGGACTACATCATCACGCGGGATGCGGAGGGTTTCGCGCGATCGCCCGTCCCCACGCTTACGCCGGGCGAATGGATTGCGACGCAACGAGGTCGTGGCATCGAATACGAGGACGTTGCCTTCTAACATGCACAAGATAATGCCCCCAGGACGGAATGCCGTCCCGGGGGCATCAAACTATTCGGGCCTTCCTAGAAGAAAATGCCTACCGACAGGTACAGGATGTAGAACACGAAGCGACCGGCGAGCACGCCCACCAGGGTGAGCACGACGGCTCCCACAGCCAAGCCCTTGGCATCGCCGCCGCCGAGCACCTTGAACAGCAGCGCAAAGGCAGCGACTAGCGCGATTACGGCCACGGCAAGACAACCGGTAGCCTCGCCCACGAGTGTTGCCCCAGCCATGATGGCGGTCTCGATGCCGGACGCACCGGACACCATCATCGCCAAACCCGCAACCGCCAGCACAAGACCGACAACGCCCAGTCCAAGAGCCACATTCTTGAAGCCGGCAGCCAGCGCATCATCGAGTGCATCCGCGAACGCCAGCACACAGACACCCATGACCGCGCCGCCAAGCAGGGCATAACCGAGCATCTGGCACACCGGCCAAGGAGTATCCCATGTGGGAACAGTGGGCAGACTGTAAGCCATGCCCATAGCCGCGGCAAACGCCACCGCCAGCACGGCGAGCACCGCAAGGAAACCCTTCCGGGACCCCTCGTTCAGCTTTCCCGTCACCGCCAAGACGGCATACACCACCATTGCGGCCGCGAATAGCGATGCCACGCATAATTCGTTGGACAGCGGCGAGCGGCCGATGCCGGCAAACACGTTCATCGCGTTCATCGGGTTGGCCAGGTGGAAGAAGGCCGCTACGAAACCGGCGAGCACCACGATGGTGGGAACGAGCGTGGCCTTGTCGATAGCCCGCGCTTTCTGCTCGCCAAAACTCGTC
Source organism: Coriobacteriia bacterium (assembly GCA_030525445.1). Classification (GTDB taxonomy): domain Bacteria; phylum Actinomycetota; class Coriobacteriia; order Coriobacteriales; family Eggerthellaceae; genus UMGS1519. Next base: position 1,686 of record JAUNEQ010000053.1, read on the forward strand.
TTGAAGAAGGCCACCGCAAGCGCGATGAACGCACCCGCGCCGACCGAAGCCAGCGTCGTGAACAACGCCAGGGGAAGCTCATGCATCGCTGCATCCATGTTAGTTCACCTCCACCAGGTTCGAGAGATGCACCTCGGTGCTACCGGAGGGCCTCATGTTCGGGCATTGCTTGATGTAGAGGTTGGGCTGCGTGTAGTCCACCGTGGGAAGCGGCGCCACTTCGGCGCGCTCCTCGGCGTTGGGCAGCTCGTCGATCGGGCCGAAGAACAGCGCGCGACCAGAGCAGCTCTCCACGCAGATAGGCTCGAGGCCCTGCGCCACTCGATCCTTGCATCCATCGCATTTCATGGAGTGCCCGGCCTCGCGGCTCACGTGTGGCGCATTGTATGGGCACGCCATCGCGCAGTATCCGCAGCCGATGCACTTGGTCGTATCTACCGAGACGATGCCGTTCTCGTCCTTGTGCATGGCACCCGTGGGGCACGCACGCGTGCATGCCGGATTATCGCAATGCTGGCAGGAAATCGAGAGGTAGTATGTGAACGTATCGCAGGTCCACTGGCCATTCTCGTCCTGCTGCCAGCCGCCGCCTTCCATCTCGTATACATGACGATACGAGAACTCGACCGGCAGGTTGTTGTAGTCCTTGCATGCCAGCTCGCAGGTTCGGCAACCCGTGCAACGGCTGGCGTCATAGAAGAATCCATACTGGGTCATGATTACGCCTTCGCTTTCTCAACCTGGCAAATGCCGCTTTGCTGGCCAGTCGCCTTGGAAATGGGGTTCACATGACGGCTCGTGAGGGTGTTGATGCAGCCACCATGGTCCACGCCGTTGTCATCCGGCAGGTACCAACCGCCCTCGGGCAGCGCCACCGTCCCGGGAATGATGCGGTTCGTCACCTTCGCAAGGATGTGGACCGTGCCGCGGTCGGTGGTCACGTTCACGTAATCGTTATCTGCGATGCCACGCGGCTCGGCATCAGCCGGGTTAATCCACAGCTGGTGCGCAGAGGCCTTCTGAATGACCTCGTTATTGGTATACGTGGAGTGCGTATGTGCACGGTAATGGAAGCTGGTCAACTGCAGGGGGCGTTCATCGGTTTGCGTGCCGGGACCTTCGAACCCTGGGAAATACACCGGAATCGGGTAAATGGCATCGCCCTCGGGAAGCTTCCAGGCCTTCGCGAGTTCGGCGAGTTCAGGAGCATAAACCTGAATCTTTCCGGTGGCGGTGGAAAGCGGGTTCGCCTCGGGGTCTTTGATGAACGGATCCACGCTCCGGTCGATTTCCACATCACGCTTGTAGATGCCCATCTTCACGCCCTCATCGTAGGTGGGCAGGCCATCTACCTGTTCGCGCAGCTCGTTGTAGAGCTTGCGGCACCAATCCTCGCGCGTCAGGCCGCCTTCGGAATACTCGTCATACACGCCTAGGCGCTTCGCGAGCTCGCCGCACACCTCATACACCTCGCGGCGCTCGTACATCGGCTCACGAATGGGCTGGCCAAACCAAATACCCAGGCTGTCGTTCATCTCGCCCGCCGCAGAAAGCGAGTAGGTCTCCTGCGGGGTAAGGTCGGGCAGAATGATGTCCGCGAATTTCGCCGAGGGCGTCATGAACACGTCGTAGCACAGGATGAACTCGCAGAGCGATTCGTCGCGCAACACCTCGGTGGTGAAGTTGATGTCGCCATTCTGGTTCGCCGGCATGTTATTGCCGTAGTTCACGAGCATCTTGATGCTGCTCTTCAGGCGGTCGCCGCCCTTGATGCCATGTTCCTCGGCGGTCAGCGACGGACCATCCTTGATGGCCTCGACCCACAGGTAATTCGGGAACTGCTCGGGGATGGGGTTGTCGCCCGTGGGCAGCGTGGGCAGCGGGAAGCCCGTGTTGCCCTCGTGGGTGCCGGCGTTCGTGCCCGGCTTGCCCACCTGGCCAACCAGCTGCGGAAGCAGCATGACCGCGCGAGACGCGTAATCGCCGTTGGCATGGCGCTGCATGCCCCAGCCCTGCGCTACGAACAGCGGCTTCGCCTCGCCGATCTCCTTGGCGAGCTGCTTGATGCGCGCCTCGGGGATGCCGGTGATCTCGGATGCCCACGCCGGGGTTTTCTCCACCTTATCGTAGCCCGTGCCCATGATGTAGGCGTAGTACGAAGAGTTCTTCGGCGCGCCCTTGGGAAGCGTATCCTCGCTGTAACCCACGCAATACTTCTTCAGGAAATCATGATCGGTGAGCTTCAGCTCTTCGAGTTCGTGCGCGATGCCGGCAATCAGCGCGGCATCGGTACCGGGGCGAATGGGAATCCATTCCGCACCCTTGTTAATGGCCACGTCATTGCGGCGCGGATCAATCATGATCACGCGCACGCCCTTTTTCTCAATCGCGACGTTCAGGTCGTAACCAGCGCCATCGCCGCCCATGCGCGTGTCCATCACGGCATCGCCAAACAAAACAACAAGCTGGCCTTCCTCGAGCGACTTGAAAGAACGACGGCCCCAGCCGTCACCATAGGTGTAGGGGTTCGCACCAAAATTGAGCGAGCCATTCGAATAGTTGCCATAGCGCGTAACCTCGCCGCCCAGCAGGTTGAACAGGCGGAAGAACGGGCTGTTCATCATGATGTTCTGCTCGACGCCCGAGCACTCCTGGATGAACACGGCCTCGTTGCCGTATTCCTTTGTGATGCGCGTGAACTCGCTCGCGATGGTATCGAGCGCCTCGTCCCAGCTAATCTGGTCGTACACGCCGTCGCCGCGCTTTGTGCCTTCGCGGCGCTTCAGCGGATAGTTCAGGCGATCGGGATGATCAATCCAACGCCTGATGGAACGCCCGCGCAAGCATGCGCGCATCTGGATGTCGCCAAATTCCGCGCTACCCGTGTTGTCGGTCTCGACATACTTGATCTCGTCACCCTGCATGTGGAAGCGCAGCACGCACGCGCCGCCGCAATTCACATGGCAATGCGACCAGACGATGCGGTCTTCTTCACCTTCTGCCAGCGCCTGCGGCACCGAACCGCCCAACAACGATTCACCTGCCGCAAGACTCCCCACGGCAGCAGCTGCCCCTAAAGCGCCCGCCGTCTTCACGAATGAACGCCGGCTCAAGCTCGTGTCAGCCATGAAACACCCTCCTGTCTCTCCTCTAAAACGGTGCTCTGTAACTGCACGTTTCATC
>JAUNEQ010000053.1:4968-12227 GCA_030525445.1 Coriobacteriia bacterium
AGCATCGTGGGGCTCACGCCCTTCACCATGCGCTTGATCTCCCCATAGCGCAGCACTTCGTTATAGTGCAGCGTGCACAGGATCTTCAGCTTCCACTTGCCGCCGATATGGCGAAACATGGCATCGGCAGGACACGGGTCGACACAGGGGCAGTCCTTGACTATTTCAATGCTCGCATCTGTTTTCTCCATCGTACGCCTCCCTGTATGAACCCAAAACCGATATATAACCCAACGAACGATACTGCATGGAGAACACAATGGGGACGAGAAGCCATAAGTCGGTCACAATTTCCAAATAACAGTGATGACCTGGTATTTTATATTTGAGCTGCTACGGAATACCGTAGTAGCTCGCGCCGACGGAGGCTGTGGAGCCCTATCTCGCGGTTGCCCTTGAACTGGGTTTACTTCGTGTGCTTGCGGTACTTCTGGTAGTTCTTCAGGTACTTCTGGAACTTCTTGTCGCAGTCGGAATTGCTGGGGCGCCAGGTCTTGTGGTCGATGATCTTGCCGCCGTAGCCGCCGTAGGCCTGGTCGATGAGGGCGATGAGCCTGTCGACCGCCTTCAGCTGCTTGGCGGTGTAGTTCTGGCCGCCCACGTGGCACATCTCGATGCCGATGGAATACGAGTTCATGCCGTATGAGCTGTAGCCCGACCACCACACCTGGCCCTTGAGGTCGTCGCCGGTGCCCTTGCCGTTGTTCTTGCCCACGCCGAACTTCTTGTCGAAGTTGCCCGGGCCGCCGAAGCCCGCATGGTGCAGGATGCGCTCGAGCTTGGCGGTCTGCACGACCTTGCCGTCGCGGCCCACCACGAAATGCGCGGCCACCGTGCCGCCGTTGTCGCTCTTCCAGCCCTCGACGATGCTCGCCGGGCCGGCATAGCTTTCGGTGTCATGCAGCATGATGTAGCGCTGCTGGCCCGCCTTCTTCGTGCCGTGGATGAACGGCTTGTACCACATCTTCTTGATCTTGGAATCCGGCAGCGGTTTCACGCCGTTGAACACGACCTTCGCCGTGCAATAGGGGCCGTACTTCTTCTTGCCGTTTGCCTTGAGGTTGTAGGCGCGCACCTTGATCTTGTAGGTGTGGTTCACCTCGAGCTTCTTCAGCACCACCGAGGTCGCCTTCGTGTTCTTGGTCTTCGTCTCGCCATACGGCTTCCCCGAAATATCGCGGTACTTAATTTGGAAGCCATCGGCCCCACCCTTCACCGAAAGGGTGAGCGTCATCTTCGTAGAGCCTTTTTCCGGGACATGGAACGCCGTTTTCTTGGGCGCGACCACGACCGGCTGATCGGCCGTCGCGCTGCTTGAAGACGAGGTCGTGGTCGTCTCGTCCGCCTGTGCGAAGGACGCGCCAGCCATCATGGCAAGGAGCAAGGCGAGCGCCATTGCCGCCGCGATGCATGCGATTGAACTCGATATCCGTGCCTTGCCCATGGTTTTCCTCCCTTGTCGGCGGATGTAAGGTGAGCGCTACATGCCTCGAATCTCATTATTGCGGAAGTGCGGGCCCAAAGCATCCACGAACATGCCCGGTACCTCAAGATGCAAATTATGACCACCCATCACCGGTTTTGCGTCGAGGCCTTCCTTCATGAAGCGCTCGGCGATGATGAGGTATTTCTCGTCGCGCGTGCCCGCGATGTAGAACACCGGGGTCCAGCACAGGCCCAGCGCGTTCATGGTCTCGTCCGCGAGCGGCATCGTCTGCTGGCCGGCGTTTTCCACGGTGAGCGCCATGGCCTCGGTGTCGTTGGCCAGGCGCTCGGCGCGCACCGCGGCCTTAACGTCATCGGCCAGGCGCTGCTGTGTCGCGAACAGGGGGAGCTCTTGCCAGTAGTCGACGAAGTCCTCGATGCTCTCCTCGCGCAAGCGCCATGCCCAATCTTCGGCGCGCTTGGCGTATTCTGCCCGCTCGGACTCGTCGGCCGGGCCGATGCCCGCGCTTTCCAGAATGAGGCTCAGCACGAGATCGCCATGGCGAAGCGCGACGTCGAGCGCGATGCGCCCGCCCATGGAATAGCCCAGCACATGGGCGCGCTTTGACGGCACGCGGCCTTCGGGGGTCGCCTGCGCCGTTTCGGGCAGCACCTTTTCGGCGATGAATGCGGCGATGGCATCCGATTGCGCGGGAATGCTATAGGCCTGCGGGTCGGCCGGGATGGTGGTTTGGCCGTGGCCCACAAGGTCGATGGCGTACAGGCAATGGTCGACGGCCAAGCGCGGCGCAACCGATTCCCAGGTCTTTCCCGTCTGCATGAAACCATGCAGCAGCACGATGGGAATCTCGCCCGGGTTGCCCCAGCGGCGAACATGATAGGTAACACCGGAATGCTCGAAGGTGAACTCCACGAGCTCGGGTTCGGGGAATGTTTCCTCGAGTTCCTCGAGCAGGTTGCCATCGTGATCGAACGCATAGCCCTGCTGGAATTCCTCGTAGGTGTCGGGCTCCGCGTTCACCCACGCGCGCCAGGCAAGCGCGTCGGCCGTTTCGGCCTCGCTGCCGCCCATGCCGCCCGCCGGGTCCACATGATGCCCCACGCCGCCGCAGCCGCACGGGCACACGCCTTCCCAGCCCAGGCCCATCTCTTCGACATCGAAGTCGATGGCCGGAATGGATTTCTCGATATGCTCATGCTCGTGATGATGGTCGTGACCGCACTCGCATTCATGGTCGTGATCATGGTCGTGGTCGTGGCCGCACGTGCACTCGTGTTCGCTCATAGGTATCTCCTGCTGTCGGTTTGCGTCGATACAGTGTACACCATGAGAACGCCTGGGCCCCGGACCTATCACAGGCTGACAAATGCCCGGGTCATTTGTCAACATTCAGAAAGGAACGAGATGCCGGGCTCGCCGGGACTGACAAATGACCCGGGCATTTGTCAACATGTCAGGCATTTGTCAGCATTTGCCTTACCAGTACTTGCCGTAGCGTTCGCGCACGCCACGCAGGGGGAGCTTCGCGGAAAGGAACGAGATGCCGGGCTCGCCGAGCATGCGCTCGCACGCTTGTTGGAACTCCGGCAGGGTCGTCGCCTGTGCATAGGGCACGCCGAAGCCTTGGCACACCGGGCCGAAATCGACCTGCTGCGGCGTGAGGAACAGGCGCTCGAAATACGGTTCGTCTGAAGCTTGCGGCAGCATATCGAAGATCGCGCCGCCGCCGTTTTCCATGCAAACCACGAGGATGCTCGGGCGGCGATGGCCCATACGCTCGCGCAGGAGCATCTCGCCCTGCAGGGCGAGGGCATTCACGTCGTGCAGCATCGTGATGTCGCCAACCAGCAGCACCGTCTGATCGAAATGCTGCGCTGCACCGAATGCGGTGGACAGCGTGCCGTCGATGCCGTTGAGACCGCGATTGCAGAGGATGGGCAGCTTCCGATCGTCCTTCAGCAGGAAGGTGTCGATTGCACGCACCGCCATGCTGTTGCCTGCAAACAGCAGCGTGCCGTCGGGGGCCGCATCGACAAGCGCACGCACTACCGTTCCCTCGTGCAGGGCCGGCTCGTCGCTTACCGTCGCAATGCGTTTGGCGGCATCATCGTTCGCGGCAACCCATGCCGCAGCGCATGCCGTCGCGGCATCCGCCGGCTTCGCTCCCAGCCGTTCTTGCGCGTCAAGCAGCGCCGACACGAAACCGCCCGGCGTCGTGCGCACGAACACGTCGGTGGCGCTGGTGAAATCACGGCTTTCGCGCGGGTCGACCACCAGCTGCAGGGGACGCACGCGGTCGAACCACTGCGTCAACCGCTTCGATATCGGCCAGCGACCGAAGCGAATCACCACATCGGCAACCGGTGCGTCGTCGTGCCCAAGGAAGCTGTCGTAGTTGTCTATGACGAGCGCCTCGTCCACTTGCCGCAGCTGGGACAACGGATCGGCAAGCAGGGGAATCTGGAACGCTTCGGCGAAACGCAGGAGGTTGCACAACCCGCTCGAGCCGGTATAGCAGCGCTCGCCGCACACCGCCACAACCCGCTTACCATCGAGCAGCCGCACGATATCGCGCGCGCGGTTCGGGCCCAGTGCCAGCCACCCGCCGATGCGGGGCTGCAAGTCGCGTTCGGTGGGCGCCACGCGGCCGATCTTGAAAAGGTCCGGCTGCGTCATATCGGGCTTGAGCGGCTCGTCTACCGGGAAGTTCAACTGCACCGGCCCGGCATCCAGCAGCGACCCGCCGCCGGAGCCCAAGCTGCCTTCGGCAACGCCGGCAGCGGCAGCCATGGCCTCACGCGCCGCTTGGCGCGCGAAGGCGATGCTCGCCGCATCGGCTCGCGGTTCGGGCATCTCGCGGAACAGCCGTACGGCATCACCGAAGATCTTGATCTGGTCGCACGTTTGGGGAGCGCCCAAACCCTGCAGCCGCAGCGGTCGGTCGCTTGACAGCACCACCAGGGGCACCCGGCTGCTCTCCGCCTCCATCACCGCAGGCAGGTAATTCGCAACCGCCGTGCCCGACGTCGCGATGACGGCCACCGGGCGGCCGCTCGCCTTCGCCAGGCCCAACGCGAAGAACGCCGCACCACGTTCATCGATGTCGATATAGGTGTTCAGAGGCGCTTCCAAAGCGACCATCGACAACGGGGTCGAACGAGAACCCGGGCTGATCACCACGTCGCGCAATCCGCAGCGACGCATCTCGTCAAAGAACGCCGAAAGGAACAAGGCGGTGTGCGCCGGCCGCAACTCGCGATCGCGATCGGCCATCTCATTCGCCCATTGTGTTCCATCCATAGAATCCTCCAAATGCCGCGAAGCCGCAATCCACTCTCAACAAACGAAGTTCATATCGAACCGGTTGCGGCGTTTTGCAACTTTTAGCCATTTTCGTGCGATATCGGTTGGTTGAAAGGCCTCTATCTCGGGTACTTGCAGCGTTTTGCGACTTTTAGCCACTCTCGACGACACTTGTTTGGCTAAAAGCTGATTTTTCCTGCAATCGCCTCGCTATTGCCCTCCATCGAACGCCGAAAGAATGGTCTTCAGCTTCATGTCCACTTCCGCGAACTCGTCTTCGGCCACGCTCGCCTCCACGACGCCGCAGCCAGCATAAAGCCAGCCCATCTCGCCGTCGAACACGCCGCTGCGGATGGCCACGGAAAACGCCCCGTCGCCATTGCCGTCAACGTAACCCACGGCACCGCCGAAGAACCCGCGGTTGTAGGTCTCGATGGTGCGCAGCGCCATGAGCGCTTCGCCCACCGGCGAACCCGCCAACGCGGGAGTGGGGTGCAGCTGGCTCGCGAGGTCGGAAATCGTGCAGCCATCCAAAACGCGGGCAGACACCGGCGTGTGCAGGTGCTGCACGTGCCGCAGCGCGCGAATGCCCGGCTCGGTGGGAATCTCCACGTCATAGCAGTTGCGCGCCATCACCTGGCGCAGGAACTCCACCACGTATTCGTGCTCGGCACGGTTCTTGGGGTCATCCATCAACGCCTGGGCCAATGCTGCGCGCTCGTCTTCGTTTTGGCCGGCGCCGATGGTGCCCGCCAGGCACATGCTTTCCACCCGGTTGCCCTGCTTGCGAACGAGCAATTCGGGCGTGCAGCCGCAGAAGAACACGTCACCGTAGCGATACATGAACACCGTGCCCACCGCATCGCCATCGATGAGGTTCACGAGCAGGTCCTTCGACGAGAACGGATGCTCGGCGTGCAGGCGCCTCTGCTGCGAAAGCACCACCTTCTGGATGCGCCCCGTGGCAAAGGCCTCCTTCGCCTGCGCAACCTGGCCTGCCCACGCAACGGGGTCGCCCTCGTCCACGGTGAACGGAATGGTTTCACGCATGCGGCGCGGCGCATCCGCCGCATGACGGATGAAGCGGTCAACGCGGCCTTCGTACACAGGTCCCAAGCTGTTCACCTGCAGGAACCGGCCGCGCTCGTCCTCGATGATCACGACCTCGGGCAGCATGAACCGCAACCGGGGGAACGTAGAGAACAGCGTATCGGCAGGTGCGGGGTTTTCCGCATCGAAGCGATTGAACGAGAACAAGATGGGCGCGATGTCCTCGCCGCCCTGGTTCACGAACTCAAAGTCGCTCAGCGAGGGGAATGCGATGCACCGGCCCAGGCCCATGAAATGGCGGCCCGACTCCTTGTCGTAATACACGAACTGGTCGGTAAACCCCTTCTGCAAAACGCAAAAGGCATCGAGCGCATCGGCATCGAGCCGACGCGCGCAAGTATAGACGCGCGGCATGTCTAGATCTTATACATCGAAAGGAACAGGTCCTCGCGCTGCAGCTTCACCTGCACGCCAAGGGCCTGGCCAACGGCGCTCAGGCGCTCCTGCACTTCGTTGAAGCCCGCGCGCTGTGCGTCGAGGTCCACGATCATCGTCATGCTGAAGATATCGCCAAGGATGGTCTGGCTGATGTCGACGATGTTCGCACCCGATTCGGCCAGCGTGGTCGCCACCCGCGCGACAATGCCGGCGGTGTCCTTACCCAAAACAGAAAGCACGCAACGCATACGGAGTTCCTTTCCTTAAAAGCCTTGTGTCATCTTAGCGTATCTGGATGATTGCCGCCCCTGGATACGAAGGGTCGGGCGCATGCGTGCCGCAGCGCTCGCCCTTCGGGCCCCGTCGGGCGGTTAGTCGTTGAATATCAGCGAAAGCGCCTCGCTGCGCGTGGCGGAATTCGCCTCGAAGATGCCGCGAACCGCCGACGTCACCGTCTTGCTGCCCGGCTTCTTCACGCCGCGCATGCTCATGCACAGGTGCTCGGCCTGAATCACGACGATCACACCCTGCGGGTTGAGCTCTTTCACCAGGCAATCGGCCACCTGCATGGTCAGGCGCTCCTGCACCTGCGGGCGCTTCGCGTACGCATCCACCAGGCGCGCAAGCTTGGAGATGCCGCAGATGCGACCGTCCTTGGCGGGGATGTAGCCCACGTGCGCCAGCCCGAAAAACGGGACCAGGTGATGCTCGCAAATCGAGTAGAACGGGATGTCCTTCACCAGCACCATGTCGCGCTGGCCCTCGTCGAACATCGTCTCGAAGTACTCGGACGGGTCGGTGGTGAGGCCGGAGCAAATCTCGGCATACATGCGGGCAACGCGGCCCGGAGTCTTCTTCAGGCCTTCGCGATCGGGGTCTTCCCCAATGCCTTCCAGAATCAGGCGCACACCCTGTTCGATCTTGTCGTGGTCCACGAGTCCCTCCTGTTGTCGATAGCGCACCCCATTGTACTATCTATGCCCGGCGGCATCGCATCTGGCGCCGGCACATCGGCGGTGTG
>JAUNEQ010000209.1 GCA_030525445.1 Coriobacteriia bacterium
AAAGACCTCAGGGGAAATTGTCTCACCCGCGATAGATTCTCGGAGCCGGTGTTCGTCGTCGTTGTCATCCCGAGCGGAGCGGGCGCAACCCCGCCTACGACAAGCGCCGAGGGAGGTCTCTCGACTCCGCGCTTCGCGCTCCGCTCGAGATGACAAAGGGGGAGGCCTTCGGCGCTCCGCTCAGGATGACACCGGGGGTCGCACATCCGGTGTCAACGGTTGTTTAACGCAGAACCGTGATATATCGTGCGCTATCTATTGGGGGGGCTGTCCCCGTGATAGGCTCCGGGCATCAAAAATAGCCAGCGCCTCACGACGCTGGCTATCATTGCCGGGTGCGCTGTCGGGTTCGCTCTTACGCGACGGCGCCCGCCATCACGGCCATGGCTCCGAACATGAGGAGCAGGAAGACAAGCGCGAACGTTGCCGCGATGAGCACCACGAATACGATGTGCGAGATGCCCTTGTTCTTCAGCGTGAGGTTGTGGTTCCACAGTAGGCCGAAGATGATGCCACCGACGAAAGCGTTCAGGAACGAGATGGCCTCGCTCGATTCGATCATGGGTTTCTCGGTGAAGTACGACGGATAGATCTTCACCGCATAGACGATGATGAATGCAAGGTAGATGAGCGCGAAGATACCCGACATCGTCGTGGTGTGGACCTGGCCGTTGGCATCGACTGAACCGCCCAAGAAGCCGTTCACGGCCATCGTCGCGAGGATGCCGAGCACCGTGAAGAGGACGTTTGTCTGCCAGGTGGCGAGCAGCGGTGCGCCGGCGCCGTAGGTGGGTTGGACCGGATACGTGGTGCCAGCGGCAGCACCGTAAGGATTCTGCGGTTGCTGTTGCGCACCCATCTGGGAGTTCGCGCCAGCCAATGCGGCGGCTTCCGCAGCGGATACCTCGCTCTGGCAGGTGGGGCAGCGCACGATGGCGCTGTCATCGGGCATGCTCATGACATTGTTGCATTGCGGGCAGACACCCAAGTTGTATCCCATGGTCCCTCGTTTCGTTCGTGAGCTGTTGCCTTGTATTGTACCTTGTGCAGGGCGGTGAGATAGAGACCTCCGGGAAAGTTTGTCTCATGGCGCTGGCGAACGCCGCTTTGCTCTTCGGAGTGGAAAACTCAAGGGTTGGGGTCTCCGTCATGACAACGGGTGTTGCCGCTGGGCGTATCACGTGTGGTAATGCTTCCAAATACCCCACACATTGGCGAGTGTGGGTAATGTATTGCGCCTTTTACCGGACGAAATTACGTTATCATGCAAGAATGGTTAAAACAGTTTTCCACTGTTCCAGCAAACCGTACCGAAATTTTCGAGCGACAAGGAGAAAAAGGTGGCCGAGAAGATCAAGCGTGTTTACAAGTTCGGCAAGGACGAGAACGGCGTGAACGTTACCGAGGGTAATGCCGAGATGAAATACATCATCGGCGGCAAGGGTGCCAACCTCGCCGAGATGGCCAACATCGGCCTTCCCGTTCCCCAGGGCTTCACCATCACCTGCCAGACCTGCATGGAATATGCCAACGCCGGGAACAAGTGGCCTCACGGCGCGCTTCGCTCCATCGCGGCATACGTCGAGGACCTCGAGCGCCGCATGGGCAAGAAGCTCGGCGACAACGAGGATCCGCTGCTCGTCTCCGTCCGCTCCGGCGCTCCCATGTCGATGCCCGGCATGATGGACACCGTCCTCAACCTCGGCCTCAACGATATCTCGGTCCAGGGCCTCATCAAGCAGACCGAAAACCCGCGTTTCGCGTGGGACAGCTACCGTCGCTTCATCCAGATGTTCAGCAACGTCGTGATGGGCACCGATGGCGACCTCTATGAGCATGCCATCTCCGCCAAGAAGGAAGAGAAGGGCGTCGCGAGCGACACCGACCTCACCGCCGAGGACCTCGAGGATCTCGTCGGCACCTTCAAGGAGATCTTCTCCGCGAACGTCGACGCCGAAGAGCATCCGACCCTCGTCATCGACGGCAAGGTCGTCTTCCCGCAGGATCCCTACGTCCAGCTGAAGCTCGCCATCGAGGCCGTGTTCGGTTCTTGGAACAACCCGCGCGCTACCCTGTACCGCAAGCAGAACAAGATTGCCGACGACCTGGGCACTGCCGTCAACGTGCAGATCATGGTCTATGGCAACAAGGGCAACACGTCGGCCACCGGCGTTGCCTTCACGCGTGACGCCGCCACTGGCAAGAAGGAATTCTACGGTGACTTCCTGGTGAATGCCCAGGGCGAAGACGTCGTCGCCGGCATCCGCAACACGAGCCCCATCGCCGAGCTCAAGAACGTCCCCGGCCTGGAAGAGGCCGGCAAGGAGCTCGAGGGCATCTTCACGCTGCTCGAGGATCACTACCGCGACATGATGGACATCGAGTTCACCATCGAGCAGGGCAAGCTCTACATGCTGCAGACCCGTGTGGGCAAGCGTACCGCAACCGCCGCGCTGCGCATCGCCATCGAAATGGTGAAGGAAGGCATGATCGACGAGAAGACCGCCGTCCAGCGCGTCCAGCCCGATCAGCTTGACCAGCTCCTGCATCCGCAGATCGCCAAGAACGCGAAGAAGAACGTCATCGCCACTGGCCTGAACGCCAGCCCGGGCGCTGCCGTCGGCAAGGCCGTCTTCAGCTCCGCCGACGCGGTGAAGGCCGCCGAGATGGGCGAGAAGACCGTCCTCGTCCGCTGGGAGACCACGCCTGACGACCTGTCCGGCATGATCGCCGCCGAGGGCATCCTCACGAGCCATGGCGGCAAGACCTCCCACGCCGCCGTTATCGCGCGCGGCATGGGCGCCCCGTGCGTATGCGGCGTCGCTGCCCTGAAGATCGACGCGGCCGCCAAGCAGGCTGCCGTTGCCGGCACCGACATCGTCATCAAGGAAGGCGACATCATCTCCATCGACGGCATGACCGGCGAAGTGATGCTGGGCGCCGTCGAGCTCGTCGAGCCCGAGATGACCGGCGATCTTGGCACCCTTCTGGAGTGGGCCGACAAGTACCGCACGATGGGCGTGCGCGCCAACGCCGACAACCCGGCCGATGCGCAGCTTTCCCGCGACATGGGCGCCGAGGGCATCGGCCTGTGCCGCACCGAGCACATGTTCCTGGGCGA
>JAUNEQ010000210.1 GCA_030525445.1 Coriobacteriia bacterium
AAGCAGCTTGCCGAACGGGCGCTCTCCGCCGTGATGGCCGCGCTTTAAACGCAATCAGGCGCAGAAGCCGAACACTTTTCGCCAACGTGTAGTGGGCAGATGGCACTCCAGGCCGTTTAATGGTTTCAGATGATTCCGGAAAACGAGAGGATGCCGCCCATGTCCACCATCAAGATCCATGTGTTCCATACCGGGACGGTCTGCGTGGCCCCCGACCTGCCCTTCGGCGGGGACAACTGCAACACCATCAAGGCCTCCGGCGTGTTCGGGAAGAAGGAAGACCGTCTGTGGTTGCCGGTCTCGTCTTACCTCATCGAGCATCCCAAGGGCCTTTTCCTCGTGGATACGGGATGGGCGCGCGCGATGAGCCCGCATGGCGTCTTCGACAAGAAGGCCCAGATTGAATCGCTCGGGTCGTTCGTGCTTTATAAGGTGAACCAGGGCGTCATTCCGCTCGGGGCATGCATCGACGAGCAGCTCGCGGAAATGGGCATCGCCGCACGCGACATCGATGCGGTGCTCCTCACCCACCTCGACTGCGACCATGCCAATGGCCTCGTGCAGGTTAAGGACGCCAAACGCTTCGTCGTGGCGGCGGACGAGGTGCGCTTCGCAAGCAAGATCACCAATAGGGTTCGCTATAACAAGGGCTGGTGGAGCTGCGTCGAGCTCGACGAGATCGAGTGGAATGCCACAGAGGGTCCCGCCTGCAGATCGTACGACCTGCTCGGCGACGGGTCGATTCGCCTCATCAACATCCCCGGCCATGCCGATGGCCTATTCGCGGTGAAAGTCGCGAACGAGGAGGGCAAGTTCGTTCTCCTCTTCAGCGACGGCGGGTACGCATCCAAGAGCTGGCAGCAGATGATCACTTCCGGCATCGCCGCCGACAAGCAAGCCCAGAAAACCTCGCTCGCCTGGATCCGCGAGCAGAGCCTCGACCCGATGTGCGTGGAGTCGATTGCCAACCACGACCCCGACATCAAGCCACACGTCATCGAGCTGTAGACCGCGGAATGCTCATGAACAAGGCTTACGTGCTCAGTTTTTCCGAAACGCCTTACAATATGGAGAGTGAAATCAATCTCTTAGGACAGCAAGAACACCATGGAAATCATCAAGGCGGAAGCATCGGCATACGAGGCCACGAGGCGCTTCTACCATTCGCTCATCGACGAGATGGAGCGTGCGGGAAACCACGTCACCTGGGTGAAGGACGTCTACCCTTCCCCGGAGTTCCTGCGGGCAAGCGCGCAGGCGGGCACGCTTTACCTGGGCATGGAGGACGGCGAAATCGCCGCGGCGATGGTGCTCAACCATGAGGCGAGCGAGGGATACCGCGGGGCACCGTGGGAGGTCGACGCGGATGATGCGGAAGTCCTGGTCATCCACGCGCTGGGCGTCCATCCGCGCTTCGGGGGCCGGGGTCTCGGCGCGAAGATGACCGAAGGGGCCATCAGGATCGCACGCGATGCCGGCATGAAGGCCATCAGGCTCGACGTGCAGAGGGGAAACGACCCCGCCCGCCGCATCTACGTCCGCTGCGGCTTCAAGCCCATCGCCGAGGTTTCCATGTACTACGAGAACACGGGGCTCGACACGTTCGAGCTTTTCGAATTCGCGCTGTAGTCTTACATTCCACCGAGGAGCGCTAGAGACGACTGCTTTGGCCAACCGCAGGCGAAAGAGCGAAATCCCTCGCCAACCACGTATAATGTCGTCATGGAAGAGAAACCGCATTGGCTACAGGTGCTTGTGTTGACGCTCGGCGAGCTCGTGTTCGCCGTCATCGCCATTCCCCTCTACATCTTTTTCGTGCTCCCGAAATACCCCGAGGGAAGCCTTCCGGGATTCTCGCCCATCATCGCAGAAGGGGTGAGCCCGGCCATCGCCGTGGCGGGCGCGATCGGCGTGCTCGTGCTTTCGCTCGGACTCGTGCTCCTGCTGTGCAAGGCGTTCGGCTATGACAAGCTGAAAACCGACGAGGTCGAACTCCTCATGCAGGGGTTCAGCGTGCTCGACCTCGTCCCCATCTTCGCCGCAGCGGGCTTCGCCGAGGAATTCCTCTTCCGCGTGGTCTGCGCCGATGTGCTGGGGCTCGTGGCCTCGGCCGTGCTGTTCACCGCCGTGCACCTTGCGTACTGGAAAAAGCCGCTCCTCCTGCTCGACGTCTTTGTGCTTGCACTCGTGCTCGGCGCGTTCTACCTGTTCACGAAGTCGCTGCTGCTATGCGCGATTGCACACGGCACATACAACCTGCTGCTTGCGGTCTTCATGAAGAACGGTTGGATTCCCACTCGGTAAACCACCCGCCCTTTCGGCAAACCCGGCCTCTTGAACCTTTTCGCACGAGGGAACGCTCCCAAACGAGAAATAGTGTTTGGTCTGCGTACGTGGAAAATCACAGCTCGCGCATCACGTATTCCCGGTAATATGCCAGTAGAGATTTACCGGCTTCGAATGACAGGAGCATAGAATGGACTTCACCTCCAACAAACGTCCCGACGATATGGTGCGCATCACCACCCCCGAGCTGGCCGACGCCTTCATCGAGGAAGCCGTCGCATACACCCGCGCTCAGGTGGGCGACGGAAAGGTGCTGCTCGCCCTTTCCGGCGGCGTTGACAGCTCGGTGGTCGCCGCACTGCTCATCAAGGCCATCGGAAAGCAGCTCGTGTGCGTGCACGTGAACCACGGCCTCATGCGCAAGGGCGAATCCGAACAGGTCATCGACGTGTTCCAGAACCAGATGGATGCCAATCTCATCTTCGTAGACGCCACCGACCGCTTCCTCGACCTGCTGGCGGGCGTCGACGACCCCGAGGCGAAGCGCCACATCATCGGCGAGGAATTCATCAAGGTGTTCGACGAGGAAGCCGCCAAGCTCGACGGCATCGGCTTCCTGGGCCAGGGCACCATCTATCCCGACATCCTGGAATCCGAAGCCGGCGTGAAGGCCCACCACAACGTGGGCGGCCTGCCCGAGGAGCTCAACTGGGAGCTCGTCGAGCCCGTGAAGCTGCTGTTCAAGGACGAGGTGCGCGT
>JAUNEQ010000211.1 GCA_030525445.1 Coriobacteriia bacterium
AGCTCGGCCATGCGCTGCTGGCTCACGCCCATGCGGTTCGCCATGACCTCCAGGAACTTGCCCGTGCCCGCGGAACACTTGTCGTTCATCAGGAACTTCTTCACCTTGCCGCCCGCAAGCTGGATGACCTTCGTGTCTTGCCCGCCCACATCGAGCACGACGCCATCGGGGCCAAACAGATGGGTCGCGCCCCGACCGTGGCAGGTGATCTCGGTGACCTTGCGCGCCGCATAGGGCACGGCGATGCGGCCATACCCGGTAGCCACCACGGGAACCTCGTTCACGTCGTAGCCACGTTCGGCCAGGTCAGCCGCCACGCGCTCCGCCGTGTCGACGCTGCTGAAACCCGTGGGCGTAAGGATGGCCTCGAGCAGCTCGTCGCCCTCCATCACCACGCACTTCGTCATCGTGGAACCGATATCCAAGCCTATCTGCATTCCCTCTCCTCAAGCCGACCAAAGGGGACTGCCCCCTTGGCTCAGTACATCTCAACCTCGTACACGCCCTCGTAGGCCAAGCCGTGCGCGGCGGCGCCGGCAAGCAACGCATCGCGTTCCGCCAGCTCGCAGCGCCATGCGAACCCGCAGCCGGCATCGATGGCCGAAGGGACGGGAATCATCCGGCCGGGCAGGCCGTGCTCCTTCGCCGCCGCTTCCAGCGCCATCGCGTCGGCCGTGGTGGAAAAGGTCATCACGGCGCGGGATGCTTTCGCGCGCATCAGGCATCACCCGCGATCTCGCGAATGGCCGCGATGCCGGCATCCACCTCATCCGCGGTGTTGAAATGCGAGAAGCTGAAGCGCACCGCACCCTGCTGCGCGGTTCCCATGGCCTCGTGCATCAAGGGCGCGCAATGCGCCCCGGCCCGCACACAGATTCCGTAGTCATAGCCCAGGGCATCCGCCACCTGGGCGGAATCGATATCACCGATGTTGAGCGCGACGATTCCCGTGCGCCCGACGCCGCCATGGCCGCCCACGATGCGCACGCCGGGCACATCGCGCACGCCGGCTTCGAAGCGATCGGCAAGCGCCGCCGTCTGACGCGCGATCTCCTCCACGCCCAGCTCCTCGATATGCGCGAGCCCTGCGGAAAGCCCCGCGATGCCATGCGCATTCAGCGTGCCGGCTTCCAGGCGCTCCGGGTAGAACGCCGGATGTTCGCGGTCATAGCTGTGCGTGCCAGAACCGCCCACCTTGAACCACGGCAGGTCGATGCCGTCCGCCAAGCACAGCCCGCCCGTTCCCTGAGGGCCGTACAGGCTCTTGTGGCCGGTGAACGCCACGATGTCGATGCCATCGCGCTGCATGTCGATGGGCACCACGCCGGCCGTCTGCGCCGCATCGATGCAGATGAGCGCCCCATGCTCGTGCGCGATACGGGCCATGCTCGCCACATCGTACACGTCGCCGGTGAGGTTCGATGCATGCGTCACCACCACGAGCCGCGTGTTCGGACGGAACAGCGCCGCAAAGGCGTCGTAGTCGATGGAAGCGTCGGGCGCGACCGGCAAGATATCCAGCTCGACGCCTTCTTCATCCACTTTCCGGAACAGCGGGCGCAGCACGGAGTTATGGGAAGCCGCCGTCGTGATGGCATGGTCGCCCGCATGCAGCAGGCCGGAAACCACGGCGTTCAGGGCCTCGGTCACGTTCAAGCCGAACGCCACGCGCTTCGCATCGGGCGCGTTGAACAACCGGGCCACCTGCTGCCGGCAGCGGTACACGGCCACTCCCGCGGACAGCGAGGCATCATGCACCCCGCGCCCCACGCCACCGAAGGACCCGATGGCGCGCGCAACCGCCTGGGCCACCTCCGGCGGCTTCAGCATCGTGGTCGCTGCATTGTCGAAGTAAATCATCACGATTCCCAATCCGCTTCGGGCGAATTCACGCGAGGCCTATCGGCAATAGGCGAGACAGAGACCGCCGTGAGACGATTACCTCAGGGGTCTCTGTCTCACCAGCAGGTTCAGCGTGTTACGGCCTCACGACGACGCCGGCGTTCAGCTGCTTCTCGACGATCACGTACATGTTCGTCACGTCGCCCACGGCGAGCTTATCCTCGATGCCGTAGTGCTTCAGGCAGGTGCCGCAGGTGAGGATCTCCACGCCTGCCGCCGCAAGCGCCTTCAGGTCGTCAAGCGCCGGCGAGCCCTCGACGGTGAGGTTCGCGCCGCCGTTGTAGAACAGGACGGTATCGGGCAGCGTGTCCATCTGGGTGAGCGAGAAGATGAAGGCCTTCATGAGGTTGCCGCCCAAGACATCGTCGCCCTGGCCCATGAACTGGGAAGACACCACAACCACCTTCGGGCCGCCCGTCCCGCACGCCACGACCTCGAGCGTGTCGCCCGACTTGCTGTCGGCGGTCTTGACGATGCTCACGTGGTATTCGGCGTCGGCCACCTGCTCCACGGACGATTCGCACTTCAGACTCTTCGCCAGGTTCTCGAGGTTATGCGTGGCCGTCTCGTTGTCTACGTACACCACCACGGTGCCCTCGTCGATGGTGGAAAGCCCCTGCTTGGCCTTGACCACCGGAAGCGGGCACGCCTGCCCCATCGCATCGATAACAAGCTCCATCGTTCTTCCTTTCAGCAATACCTATCCCGTTTCGGGTTTATCTGCCGGTTGAGCGCGATCATGTTCTCGAAGGCCATCGCCTTCCCGTACGCCAATTCCAGCATACCGGGTGCTTCCTCACGCGCAACCAGCAACGCCACGCCGCAGCACGCCTTCGCCTGCCGGGGCGTGGTGGAAACGCGCGGCCGGAAACCCTCCGACCGCGCGCAATCATACATGGCCATCGCATCCGTATGGTCCTCGAACAGCATATAGCAGTCGATGGGTTCCCCGGGGAAGGCAACCTCCGCCTCCGCGATGCGCTTTTGAATGTCGATAATCTCGGCCATGACCTCTTCCACGATACCTTGCTTGCGAAACCGGTTAGCCCAGCATCTCCACGAACGCCTCGATGCGGGTGCGCAGCTGCTCGGCATCGTTGTCGGTGTAGTCGGTCTCGATGTCGAGC
>JAUNEQ010000054.1 GCA_030525445.1 Coriobacteriia bacterium
TTGATGCCGCGAGACGACAAGACCCTCTCCCGGGCGGCGCTCACCTGCTTCACAGATGAGACCGGCCGGTCGAGGGTCAGCGTTGCCTCCAGCCTGTCGATCACGGACGCTATTCCACCGAAAGCACGATGGGATACAGGGGCTGCTCGCCGCGCTGCGCGTCGATCTCCAGGTCCTCGAACTCGCCTTGGATTCGATCGACGAGCGCCTCGAAGCGCTCGGCATCCATGTCCTCGCCCGCAAGGATCATCAGGTTGTCCGCATCTTCGGCTTCCATCTTCACGAGGATGTCCATCGTGACATCTTCCACCGAACGGCCGATGGACTCGATGGAGTCGTCGATGATGCCGATGGTGTCGCCAGCCGCGATGGCGTTTCCGTGGGCGTCCTTGGCGTCCTTGATGGCCTCGGTCACCTCTCCGGTCTTCACCTCGGCGAAAGCCTCGGTCATGGCTTCGATGTTCTCGGCCAGGCTGCCGCCGGGGTTGTAGCCCAGCAGCGCGGAGAAGCCCTGCGGCACGCTCACGGTGGGAACGATGTCGCACGGGATCTCGGAGACTTCCTTCGCGCTCTGGCTCGCCATGATGATGTTCTTGTTATTCGGCAGGATGATGACCTCGTCGGCATTCGCGCGTGCAACGGCATCCACGATGTCCTTCGTGGAAGGGTTCATCGTCTGGCCGCCCGTGACGACCACGTCGACGCCAAGGCTCTCGAGGATGGCCGCGTTGCCCGAACCGGCGGCAACCGCCACCACGCCCAAGGGCTTATGGGCGGCTTGGCGCTCGGCTTCGAGTTTCTCGTTGCGCTCGATGCTCTGCAGGTCCATGTTGTGGATGTGCACCTCGAAGATCTGGCCACGCTCGAGGAAGTACGCGAGCACGAGGTTCGGGGTGTTGGAATGCACGTGCACCTTGAAGCGCGGAGCCTCGCCCACGCACAGCTCGCAGTCGCCCATCGTGGACAGGAAGCGCAGCGCGTCTTCCTTGTCGAGGGTCTCGGAATCGACGAGGAACTCGTTGCAGTAGCGATACTCGCTGCCCTCCCAATCATTGATGTTCTCGATCTCCACCTTCGGTTCGCCGCGCAGCGCCTTGAACTCGTCGGTAAGCGGGGTCTCGAGGCCCATGATGGCGCTCGCGAAGGCATCGAAGAAGATGGCCAGGCCGAAACCGCCGGAGTCGACGACGTTGTTCTCCTTGAGCACCGGCAGCAGGTCGGGCGTGCGGTTCACGGAGTCGTAGGCCTCGGCGACGATGGCCTTCAGCGCCTCATCGGTCTTCAGGCCGTTCTGCGCCGCCTCATGCGCAGCGCGGGCGGAATCGCGCAGGACGGTGAGAATCGTGCCCTCGACGGCCTTGCGCACCGCCTGGAAAGCGACCTCTTCGGCACGCGCGAACGCGACGTCGAGCGCTTCGGTGTTGAGCGAGGTGGCGTCGCCGTAGCCTTCGCAGAAGCCGCGCAGGATCTGCGAGGTGATGACGCCAGAATTGCCGCGGGCGCCCATGAGCGCGCCCTGCGTCACCGCACGGCGAATCTCGGCGGACGTGGCGCCGATGGGAAGCTTGGAGAGGTTCTCTACCACGGTCTCGATGGTGAGCGACATGTTCGTGCCGGTATCGCCATCGGGCACGGGGAACACGTTGAGGCGGTTCACCTCTTCCTTGCGCGCGCTCAGCACGCGGCTTGCAGCGGCGATGGCATTGATGATCTCATTGGAATGATAAGACATGGGGAATGTTTCTCCTGTTTAATCGCGGTCAGATGGAATGACGGCACATTAGCGCACGCGCACGCCTTCGACCTTCACCTCTACGGCATCGACTTTCACCGAGGCATAGTCCTCGAGCACGAAGGTCACCTGGTCCACCAGGTTCTTGCATACCGTGCTGATGTTGGTGCCGTGCTCGATGATGATGTAGAGGTTCACGTGGATGCCCTCCTCGCCCTGGCGGACAACGACGCCGCGGCGAAGGCGGGATGCCGGCAGAAGCTTGGCGAAGCCGTCCATGGCAGAAGGAGCGCAAACTCCCACGACGCCATAGCACTCAAGCGCTGCAGCGCCGGCCAGATCGGCTAGGACATCGTTCGAGATATGGAGATCGCCGGGAATGGTATTCGGCATGGCAAACCTTTCGTCAAACGGACTGGGCATAGGCAAATACGATACCTGAGTATAACCCACTGGGTTCACACGGGGCAGGTTCCACCCCCTTTTCAGCCAATCTGCACTTTTCAAGAAACTCTACTGCAGCCGAGTGGGCGCACCGCTTATCGGTCTATGAGTGGAGAAACCGTGTTGACTCGGCTCATCTGCGTTATTCGCGACAAATTCTTGGAAACGCGCGGATGCGTGTGGTATAGTGCTTGGGCTTATTGGAAAGCAAACAACGGGGTGGCCCGTTGAGATAGTCGGAATTGGAGAGTGTGAAATGTCTAAGATCTGCGAAGTCTGCGGTAAGAAGCCCGTTGCCGGCCGTAGCGTCAGCCACTCGCATCGCGTGTCCAACCGCATGTTCCGCCCGAACATCCAGAAGGTCACCATCCGCGAGAACGGCCATGTCCGCAAGGCCAACATCTGCACCAAGTGCATGAAGGCCGGCAAGGTCGAGCGCGCCTAACACCTGCTTCATCAGCGATAATACGCGAAGGCCGCCCATTGGGCGGTCTTTTCGTGTTTCACAAGCCTATCGTAGCTTGACGAAACGAAAGCGGGACGCCCGGGCTCTGGAGCCCGGGCGTCCCGCTTGTGCAACGGTTCCAAACTCAATTCCGCCTCACGGCTAAACTAGCGGCGGCGACCCGACTTCGTGAAGGCCTTGAAAGGAGAGGTGATGTCTGAAAACGCCTCGTTCAGGTCGGCAAGGGTCTCCGCACCGGTCTTGGCGACGGAGCGCAGGTCGCCGGCGAACTCGCCGATCTTCTCCTTCGCCTCGGGGGTCAGGATGTTCAAGCCGTTGTCGTCACCGGATTCGCCCTTCTCGGCCGCTTGCTCGGTTGCGGCCTGAGGCACCTTCTCCTCGCCCTGGGGCTGGGGCGCTTCGGTCTCTTTTGCAGCCGCATCAGAGCGAGATGCGACTTCGGTTTCCAGCAAGTAGATGCGGTCGTCGATGCGGTCGAGGCGCGTCGCCATTCCCGGCAGGTCCCCGTCAAATGCGCGGACGTCCTCTTCCAGGTCCATCAAACGAGCCCGCAGCTGGGCGATCATGTCCAGGACATCTTGGTTGCGTTCTGCCATGCGAGTCCTCCTCAACTATGCGCGGACGGCATTCCCCCGAATCACCGGAACCGCTGTTTCATCGCCCGCTCGATGTCGCGTTTCACGTCACGCTCCGCCATCGATTGGCGCTTGTCGTGAAGCTTCTTGCCACGTGCGAGGGCGATCTCCACTTTCACCAGGTTCTTATCAGAATAGTACATGCGCAACGGCACGATGGCCAATCCCCGTTCCTTCACCTTTTGCGAAAGCACCATGATCTGCTTGCGGTGCAGCAGCAAGCGGCGCTTGCGGTCGGGGTCGGGATTGTTGTAGCTGCCGTGCGAATACGGGGAGATATGCAGGTTGTGCAACCACGCCTCGCCTTTGCGGATGAGGACGAAAGCATCCGTGAGCTGGCAATTGTTCTCACGTAGGGATTTCACTTCGGTTCCGGTGAGCTCGATGCCCGCCTCGAAGCGCTCGACCACGTCATACTCGTGCAACGCCTTGCGGTTACGGGCGATATCACGGGTTGTCTGGTTGTTTGCCTTGCTTTTCGCCATGCCGTCCTCTCGTATCGTTCGAAGGAAGACTATACCGCATCTCCCCCACCAGCGCGTGGCATTTCCAATCGCAACGCAGCGTATCGGGCGTTTTAGGGGGAATCGAGCCGCACTTCGGGCAAACCTCGCCCGCTAAACGGGCTCCAGAGGGGCAAAACCAAGGTTTGAGGTATGCCTGATTCCCAGGTCGCGGAATTCTTTATTCTCATAGCAGATAACACGAGCTTCTGACCTGGGCATATTATCTGCGAGGCAGGACGATACTTTGACCTCCCCGCTTTTGGCATACCTCAAACCTTGGTTTTGCCCCCATAGAGCCCCTTCGATGGGCGAGGTTTGAAAAAACGCCCGATTCCGAGCAGCCCGGAAAGGCGTTTTGCAAGAATCGCCGCCAAATGCGCCACGAATCCTCCTTCGTGCTGCAGCGAGAACCGTCGTTTCGGCGGATACGCGCACCACGATGATCCGGTTTGATTCTTCGACCAGGCAAAACAGGGACCCGCGAAGCACGCCGCAACGACAACGAGGCTTAAACCGAACATAAACCATCAGTTGGTCCAGCACGAAGGGATAATCGTGGCGCAAACCGCCTTCATTCACGCAAACGAGCGGATGCCAACGGGATGCAGCCTCGATGCGAAGCGAACGCAACCGGATCAATCCGCGCCGTTCCAATTAGGGTGGGCCCCAGGCTAATCCGCAAGCTCGAAATCGAGTTCACGTGCGGTGGGACGAGCCGCCACCAGCACAACCCGCACCCGTTGCCCCACGCGAAGGACCCGCCCGGTATCCTGTCCCGTGAGCGTTTGGCGGCGCACATCGAGCGTATACCGCTCCCCCAGCCCGCCCAAATCGACAAGGCCGGATGCCGTGCTGTCGAGCTGCACGAAGAACCCGTACGTCGCCACCTTCGAGATAACCCCCTCGAAAGTGGACCCGATGAAGCCGGCCAGGTATTCGACCAGCTTGAGCATTTGGCTTTGCCGGGCAGCTTCGTCCGCCGTCCGCTCCATCGCGCTCGAGTGCTCGGCAAGCGTGGCAAGGCCCGCATTCCCAAACGCCGGGCCGCCCCCATGCACACCCAATGCATGCTTGAGCGCCCGGTGGGCCACGAGGTCGGGATACCGCCTGATAGGACTCGTGAAATGCAGGTATTCGTCGAGCGCGAGCCCAAAATGAGGCGCGCATTCGGGCGCGTAAACCGCTCGCTTCATCGCCCGCAACAACAGCATCGAGACAAGTTCGGATTCCTCGCGTCCACGCGATGCTTCGAGCACATCCTGGATGGCGCGGACGTTTCCCGCAGCGAAAGCGTCAAGGTCGACTTCGCGCCCATAATCGAACTCCTGCAAAATGGGCACGAGCGAACCCAATGCGGCCGGGTCGGGCGACTCGTGCACGCGGAAGATCGCAGGTTCGCCGCGGCGCTCCAAATACTGGGCGACGAGGGTGTTCGCCAGGATCATGCACTGCTCCACCAATTCCGTCGCCTCGGTTGCCTGCCGCAGCGAGTATCCAACCGGCGTCCCGCCATCATCCAAAGTCATATGCACCTCGGACGACTCCAAGTCCAGCGCCCCCGAACGCCTCCTCTGCGCCTTCAGCCTCTGCGCGATCCCCCGCAAACCCATCAACCGCGAAGCAACCGCATCATCAATTCCCCCCGCCCCAAACGAAGAGGCGGAAGCAGTCCCATATTCCCCCAGCTCACCAGGTAATGCTGCGTCAATGGGGCGAAGGCTTTGCAATCCCGCATCGGTAGCCCGGGCGGGACCGGGGGGTGCCACGCGCAGTTCCGCACGACGCGAAACGCCCAGTGGATGTTTCGCCAAAGCAGGACTGTCTGAGCATGGCACCCCCCGGTCTCGCTCGGGCGGACAGGTCGAATCGAACAGCGCCTGCACCTGTCCATAGTCCAGCCGCGCGCACGACCGCATGACAGCCGGATAAAACGCCACATCGAGCACGTCGGCTTCCGGCGACAGCGTCACGTCAACCGTCACGCACCGCCTATCCTCGTTCGGCGCCAACGAGCACACCCCGTTGGACAGCGCCTCGGGCAGCATCGGGATGACCCGGTCGACCAGATACACACTCGTGGCGCGCAAGCGGGCTTCCGCGTCCACCGCGGAACCCGACGGCACATACCACGAGACATCGGCGATGTGCACGCCCAGGCGCCAACCGCCCTCGACGGGATCGAGCGAGAGCGCGTCATCGAAATCGCGGGCATCGGGCGGGTCGATGGTGAATATGCACCGGTCGCGCAGGTCGACGTAGCCGGCGCGAATCGCCTCCTCGGCGCCCACCTGGGCCTCCCCCGCATCGGCCAATGCCTCGGGTGGGAAATCGGTGCGCAGGTTATGCGATGCCACCAGGGCATCGATTTCCAACCGGGGCGTGCGTGCACGGCCGATCACCTCTTCCACCACGCCCGTCGCGGCGGCGTAGCGCGTGGGATACTGCACGATGCGCACACGCACCACATCCCCATCGTGCACGTTCGGGTTGTCGGCGTGCATCGTGAAAATGTCATGCTGGATGCGGGAATCCTCGGGAATGACCACGCCAAACGGTTCGGCGATCTCGTAGCGGCCGATGATCGTGGCATGGGCGCGGCGCACCACGCCAACCACCCGTGCCGTGGGCTTCTTGCCCACGACGTTGTGCGCCTTTCCAGGTTGGGGACGGTCGTGGTTCACGGAGGTGGGCTTCACCTCGACGACATCGCCATCGAACGCATCGCCCATTTTCGACGCGGGAATGAAATACTCGCCCTCGGGCGTATCGACGAAACCATAGCCGCCTGCGGCAACTTGGAGCACACCCTCGGGATTGCGCCGCGCATGTCCGCGGGCGCCCTTGCCCCCGCGCGGCATGGGGCTAGTCTCCCTCCCGCGCGGCCACGGCCTCGACGGCGAGCTCGAGTTGCACGTTCGAGCCGGAACCGGCAACGACGTTGGGGCTCACTCCCGCCTTGTCCAGAGTGCGTCCGCTCGGCGTGAGGTATTCGGCGGCCGTGTAGGAAATGGCGCCACCGAACGAGAGCTCGCGCACCAACTGCACGGTGCCCTTGCCCATCGTCTTCTGGCCCACGATGATCGCGCGGTCATTATCCTGCAGGCTCGCGGCGACGACTTCGGCCGCAGCTGCCGTGTTGCCGTTCACGACCACGGCAACAGGAGCGCTCGTGATGGCGCTGCCCGTGGCAGAACGCGTGGTCACGCCCTCGGTCGTCTGGATCTGCACGACAACACCGCTGCCTTGGAACAGCGAGGCGAGCTCGACCGCCTGCGAGAGATAGCCGCCCGGGCAATCACGCAAATCGAGCACGAAGGATTTCGCGCCCTTCCCTTCCATGGTCTTCACGGCATCGGAGACGAGCGACGCGGCATTTCGGCCGATCTGGCGCACCTTCACATAGCCCACCTTATCGCTGCGCAGCTTGTGCGAGACGTTCTTCTGCTCGGCAGCTCCGCGGGTGAGCGTCGTGGTGAACTCGTCACCACCCGGGGATTCAACGTTCTCGGGACGGCGCCACGTCACGGCGACCGTGCTTCCCTCTTCCCCCTCGATGCTTTTCAGGGTTTCCGTGAGGGTCCAGCCCTCGTCCTTGCGCTTGCCGTCGATCGCGACGACGAAGTCGCCGACTTCCACGCCGGCGATCTGCGCGGAAGATTGGGGGATCACGTCGACGACATACGCCTGGTTCTTGTAGTCGCCGAACAGGACGCCCACGCCGAAGACGTCACCGCCTTCGGATTCGGAATACGCGGCATACGCCTGGGCATCGTAATAGCGGGCATAGGGGTCGCCGGTTTCCTTCAGGAAGTCGGAAATGAGGACGCGGGTCGCCTCATCCAGGCTGAAATCGTCGAGCGATTGCTGCTCGAGCACCCCCTGCACCTCGGCGACACGCGCCGAGACGGAATCATAGGTATCGCCCGATACGGTCGCGCCGGGGTTCTGCTCGACGTCCACCGACAGGGCGTCCATGCCCATGCGGTTGAGGAAGACGTCGTTGCCACGCAGGACGAAACCGGCGGCGAAGACGAGCGCGAGCATGACGAAGGCCCCCATCACGCGGATTGCGCGTGAATTATGGGAGCCTGCGTCCTTGCGTCTTTTCTTCCTGCGAAACGCCATAGCGTGTGAGGTCGCGCGCCGTTAGATCTTCAGGTACCTGCGCATTGCCAGCGTGGCACCGATGAGGCCGATGACCAAGCCGAATACGATGAGCAGGGCGTAGACGACCAGGTAGACGGTGAAATCCAGGTTGATGGGCAGCCACATGAGCGCACCCGACACATACGGCAGCGCGAAGCGGTGCAGCAGCTCGAGCACGAGGATCGCGAACGCCGAGCCGATGATGGCGTGCAGGGCGCCTTCCATCAGGAACGGCCCGCGGATGAAGTTGTTCGATGCGCCCACCAGACGCATGATGGCGATCTCGCGGCGGCGCGAGAGAATGGCCAGGCGAATGGTGTTGTTGATGAATATGAACGCGATGAAGATGAGCAGCGCGATCACGGCGACGCCGATGATGCGGATCGTGTTCGTGAGGGCGAACAGGCGCTCAACGGTCTTCTGGCCATACTTCAGCGAATCGGACGGATCGTCCTGGTTATCGCACACCGACAGGAAATACTCGTTTGCCTGGATCTGGTCGGCGATATCCTGCACCTGCTGCGGGTCTTCGAGCTCGATGTCGAAGGAGGCGGGCAGCGGGTTCTGGCCGTCGAGCTGGTCGATGATCTCGGGGCTCGAAGCCATGGAGTTGCGGAACTTCTCGAGCGCTTCTTCCTTGCTGGTGTACGTCACCTTGGAAACGCCGTCGATTTCCGTCACCCATGCCTGGAACGCCTTCACGTTATCGTCTGATGCGTCGTCGGAAACGTAGGCCGTGATGTTGACCTCGCTCTCGATGGACGAGACGATGTTGTTCACGATGAATCCACCGATGGCGAACGCGCCGATGATGAGCAGCGACAGGAAAATCGTGATGACCGAACCGACCGCCGTGGACAGATGGCGGTGGAAGCCCTTGAGGGCCTCGCGGAGGAAATAGAAGATACTAGGCATCGAAACCGTACACCCCCCTGTCCTGGTCGCGGGTGAGCTGGCCGCGGTCGAGCGCGATGACGCGACGACGCATGTTGTCGACCATCTCACGGTCGTGGGTGGCTACAAGCACGGTAGTACCGGTGCGGTTGATGCGCTCGAGCAGGTCCATGATGCCGCGCGACGTTTGCGGGTCGAGGTTGCCGGTGGGCTCGTCGCACACCAGCAGCGGCGGACGGTTGACGATGGCACGCGCGATGGAAACGCGCTGCTGCTCGCCACCGGAAAGCTGGTCAGGACGCTTGTTCAGCTTGTCCTGCAGGCCGACGAGGCGCAGCACCTCGGGCACCTGCGTCTTGATGACGTGGCGGCTCTTGCCGATTACCTCGAGGGCGAAGGCGACGTTCTCGAAGACCGTCTTGTCGGGCAGCAGCTTGAAGTCCTGGAACACGCAACCGATGTTGCGGCGCAGGTACGGCACTCGCCACGACTTCATCTTGCCAAGGTCTTCGTTCGCGATGGTGATGCGGCCGGAAGACGGCATGAGTTCGCGGATGAGCAAGCGCACGAACGTGGACTTGCCGGAACCCGAATGGCCGACGAGGAACACGAACTCGCCTGCGAAGATCTGCAGCGAGACGTCCTTCAGCGCCGGGCGGTCGGGCTGGGCGGGATAGACCTTCGACACGTGGTCGAAGGTGATGACCGGCACGCCGAGGCTCTGCTCGGGCATGCTGTTGATATCA
Organism: Coriobacteriia bacterium; assembly: GCA_030525445.1. GTDB lineage: Bacteria > Actinomycetota > Coriobacteriia > Coriobacteriales > Eggerthellaceae > UMGS1519. The sequence goes on from JAUNEQ010000054.1 coordinate 9,570, forward strand.
AGCATCGGCAACGAAGCAGAAAGCTGGGACGTGCGCGACGGATCGGAGGCAACGCGACGAGCAGCCACGTCCCCACCTTCGGCAGTCAGCACAGCTTGCTGATTTCCAACACTCGCGTGTCTGCCGCCCCCCAAGGGCATGTTTTCAGTCACAGATAAGCTCCATTCAAACGATTGTGCAGACTTGTAGCAAACAAGTCTAACACGCTCGCATTTACGCCATGAGTGTCTTCACAGCTTCAACAACGGCAGCGGCATCCATGTGGAAATATGATAGAAGTTCCTCGTAGGAACCGGATTTCCCGAACGTCCCGCGCAGGCCGACGAAAGCGCACGGAGCGGGATGCTTCTCGGCGAGGACCTCGGCCACCGTGGAACCGAGACCGCCGCGGACGGAATGGTCTTCCACCGTCACGACGCGGCCGGTCTTGGCGACCGACGCGAGCAGCGTCTCCTCGTCGAACGGCTGGATGCTGAAACAGTCGATGACCTCGGCAGATATCCCTTCGGCAGCGAGCAGTTCGGCCGCCTTCTGGGCTTCGTCGACCAGCGTGCCGCAGGCGGCGATGGTCACGTCGGAACCCTCGCGGATGACATAGGACTTGCCCACCTCGAGCTCGACGCCATCGGCGTACACGCCGGGCACACTCGCGCGGCCCAAACGCACGTACACGGGGCCTTCGGTGCGGGCTGCAAGCTCCACCGCCGAGGCAGCCGCCGCGTAATCCGCTGGTACGAGAATGGTCATCGTGGGAAGCTGACGAAGGAGCGCAATGTCCTCCATCATCTGGTGGCTGCCGCCGTCAGGGCCGACGGAAAGACCCGCATGCGTGGGCGTGAGCTTCACGTTGAGCTTGGAATAGGCCACCGTGTTGCGAATCTGGTCGTACGCGCGGCCGATGCCGAACACCGCGAAAGAACCCGTGAACGCGACCTTGCCGGAAAGCGAGAGGCCGGCAGCAACGTCGATCATGTTCTGCTCGGCGATGCCCACGTTGAAGAAGCGGTTCTCGTATTCCGGCTTGGCGCCCAGCTTCGAGAGCGTCGTCGAACCGGAAAGGTCGGCGTCGACGGCCACGACGGGCACGCCTTCATCCGCAAGCTTCACCAGGGTGGTCCCCAGCGCCGCGCGAGTTGCGCGCTTGTTCGCCTTCTCCTCGGCAGAAGCCATCTTGATAGCCATTATCGGCCCCCTTCTTCCAACTCGGCCAATGCCTGGGCAGCCTGCTCTGCGTTCGGCGCCTTGCCATGCCAACCTGCCTGGTTCTCCATGAACGAGACGCCCTTGCCCTTCACCGTGGCCATGACCACGGCATGCGGACGGCCGGAACGGTCCGCCTTGAGCGCGGAGAACAGGGCGATGAGTGCATCGATGTCGTGGCCGTCCACGCGGCTCACATCCCAGCCGAACGCGGCGAACTTGTCGCCGAGGTCGCCCACCTGGCACACATCGGTGGTGGCGCCGTCAATCTGCAGGCCGTTCGCGTCTACGATGGCGATGAGGTTATCCAGGCTCTGGTGCGCCGCGAAGGTCGCAGCCTCCCACACCTGGCCTTCCTGGCATTCGCCGTCGCCGAGCACGGTGAACACGGCCTGGTCGCCGCCGTCGATGCGCAGGCCTGCGGCGAGGCCGGCGGCGATGGAAAGACCCTGGCCAAGAGAGCCGGTTCCCACCTCGACGCCGGGGACGAGGCTGGAGTCGGGATGCCCCTGAAGCCTGCTTCCCAACTTGCGCAGCGTGACGAGCTCGTCGACGGAAATATAGCCTGCGCGGGCAAGCACGGCATACAGCGCCGGGGCCGCATGGCCCTTCGACAGGATGAAACGATCGCGACCAGGGTCGGCCGGGTTATCCGGATCGTGTTGCAGCACGCCGCCGAAATAGAGGGCGGTCAGTGCATCGATGCACGAAAGGGAGCCGCCGGGATGACCGCTGCCTGCTTCCGCAAGCATGCGGATGATGTCCTTGCGCATCTCGTTCGCGAGGGCCTTCAATTCAAGGGAATCCATAAGAAGCCTTTCCACTATTCCCAAACTCGGTCGAATTATACGACACGCGTCCGTCAACGTTTGGGGGCATCGGTGAGCACACAAACCAAACGGAACAACGCTCCGGTAAACGAGACCGATGATCATTGAGCCAGGCGCTTCTGTTCTTTGGGATGCTGCGTTCTCCACGCAATCGCGCAGAAACCCCGCCCCATGGTGCAAGTGGCACCGACCCTGTGGCCGCCCCCGTTCGTCGCCGCGTG
>JAUNEQ010000212.1:0-649 GCA_030525445.1 Coriobacteriia bacterium
TCGGCGCGACGGTGTACCGCATGCGCTTTTCCGCGCTCACCATCATCCTGGTGCTTTCGCTGGCATACGTGATGAACTTTTCGGGCCAGACGATGAGCATCGGCCAGTTCCTCGCGGGAGCCGGCCCGGCCTTCGCGTTCATCAGCCCGGTCCTGGGATGGGTGGGCACTGCGGTCACCGGCTCCGACACGTCGTCGAACGCGCTCTTCGCCACGCTCCAGCATTCCGCCGCCCAGGCAAACCCGGTATACGCCGGCGTCACCCCCGACCTGTTCCTTGCCGCGAACACGATGGGCGGCGTCATCGCGAAGATGGTAAGCCCCCAGTCGCTCGCCATCGCGGCCGTGTCCACGCAGGTGCGGGAAGCCGACATCATGAAGGCCACGCTCCCCTGGAGCCTCGGCCTGCTCTGCGGCCTCTGCTGCCTGGTCGCCCTGGAAGCCGGCCCGCTGAACTTCATCATCCCGTAGCCACGAAGTCCGGGCCAAACGGAACGCTGCGAGGCAGCCACCTCGCAGCGAATGACCGCAGGGGTCTGCAGCGTTTTTTCGATAGTGGCACCTTTGGAAGACGAAACGAGCGCTCCAGGCACCAATTTCATCCATGATTGCATCGTTTTTTCGATTCTGGCTCATGATTTCCCGAAATC
>JAUNEQ010000212.1:659-3019 GCA_030525445.1 Coriobacteriia bacterium
CCGTCTGGCCCCGTTGTTACGCTTCGGGCTCCTGTTACCCCCAAAACCTGAGCCACAAACGAAAAAACGATGCACAAAGCAAGGATTTCGCATCAAAAACAAGCGTCTTCGGACCCCAAATGCGCCACTATCGAAAAAACGCTGCAGACGTTATTCCGCTGAGCCTCCTCAATGCATTCATAACGGCATCGAAGCCTTACCGAATCAGCACGGCAGCGAAGTCGCGAACCTTACGCAGATAAAAGCCGGGGCGGGATAACCCGCCCCGGCTTTACTTGCGGCTTATGCCAGCTGGTTCCTTACGGAAGGACGAAGGAGAGGACGCTCGCCTGGAGGAACGTGAGGACGCACATGCCCACGAGGAAGGCGATCGACCACGGAAGCACATGCTTCATGATGTCGGCCTCGCGGACCTGCGTGGCAAGAGCGGCGATAGCCAGGGACTGCGGGCTCACCATCTTGCCGACGACGCCGCCCATGGTGTTGGAAGCCAGGAACAGGTCGGGGGTGACACCGGCGAGCGCGGGGTTCGCGTTAGCGGCCGAGTACTGCAGGCCGGCAAACAGGGCGTTCGCGGAGGTATCGGAACCGGTAACTGCCGTGCCCACCCAGCCGAGGACCGGGCTGATGAAGGCGAAGGCCGCGCCAGAACCGGCGAGGAAGGTGCCGATGGAAATCGTCTGGCCCGAGAAATTCATCACGTATGCCAGCGAGAGCACCAGGATGATGGTGAGGGCGGAGTAACGCATCTTGTAGAAGGTCACGAAGATTTCCTTCACCGCAGCGCCCATCGTGAGGGAGTAACGGCCATTCTCGCTGTACAGCGTGTACACGAGCGCGGCGATGAGGCCGGCGACGAGGATGGACGTGCCCGGCGTGGACAGCAGGTTGAAGTTGAAGGTCGTGCCCGGGTCGGCGCCAGCAGCGGACAGAATCGCGCCACCGGAAATGATCGGCCAGGCGATCTTGATGTCGGTGGAGGCAAGCAGGCTGGGAATGCCGAGCTTGGCGATGCCGAACACCAGGACGATGATCAGGTACGGGAGCAGCGCCATGAAGGTGCGGTTGGCGTTGAGGTCGGACTTCGCATCACGGTCGATGGGCGGGAGGTCGAAACGGGCACGCACGCCGTCAACGCCCTTCGGGCTCCAGAAGTGCATGAAGATAACGGCAGCACCAAGGCCCACGAGGGAGGCGACAACGTCGGTGAGCTCGTATGCGAAGTGGTTGGAGCACCACCACTGCGTGATGCCGAAGGACACGCCGATGATGACGGCGGGCAGCCAGCAGTCGCGCACACCCTTCATGCCGTCGAGGATGAAGACGATGAGCAGCGGCACGGTGGCGGCAAAGAGCGGTGCCTGGTAGCCGACGATGGCGGCAACGTGCTGAGCGGTGGCCAGGGCGACAGTGGGGTCGCCGCCGGCAACCATGTTGCCGGCCGTGGTGATGGGCGTACCGACAGCGCCGTAGGCAACGGGTGCGGTGTTTGCCAGGAGGACGACGAGCGCAGCGCGCTTGGGCTTCACGCCCAGGGCGAGGATCATCGTCGCGGTAACGGCGATGGGAGCGCCGAAGCCGGCGAGGGCCTCGAGCAGGCCGCCGAAGCAGAACGCGATCATGATCGCCTGGATGCGGATGTCACCGCCGCCAACCTCGTCGAAGAACTTGCGGAGGTCGTCGGAGCGGCCGGAAAGCACCGTCACCTGATAGAACCACACGGCCATGAAAATGATGTACACGATGGGGAATGCACCGAATGCAGCGCCCTGCGTCGCAGAAACAAGAGCCAGACCCGTGGGCATGTGGAAACCGAGGACAGCAACCAAAACGGCCACCACCAATGCCACCGCCGCAGACGTGTGGGCTTTTGCCTTCACGCCCAGGAGCATGATAAAGAACGTAAGAAGCGGGATACAGGCTACCAGGGCCGAAAGACCGAGGCTGCCAGCAACCGGATCCAGTGCTGCTTGGAACATATTCCCTCCCTATCTCGGCTCAAGATGCGGCGTGCGGGCGGGTGCGGTTGTAACGCGTTCGCAGCGCGGGCAACTATTGCCGGTGATGCAATAACAAAGAAAAATGTTACAAGTTTGGACCGTCGCCCTCGATTTCATTCAGGCAAGCGGTCGCAGAATGAACGCGGAATGACGGCGTTCGAAACCGGCACCCTCCAATGAAACCCAAATGTCCTCATGACCGGGACAGGACGGGACATCCGGGGACGGCGGCTTGGGGCCCCAGGTGACAGGGGGTCTGGCGTCCCACCCCTTTGTCATCCCGAGCGAGCGAAGCGAATCGAGGGACCTCCATCGGGTCGTGGCTGGTCCCAACCGCAACCTGCGTGAGGTCCCTCGACT
>JAUNEQ010000213.1 GCA_030525445.1 Coriobacteriia bacterium
ATCCCGCACCGGCGATGCCCGCTGCCAAACCGGCGAGAGCGGATGCCTTCACGAAGCCACGACGCGTCATGTTGCTTGAAATCGCAGATTCCATCCTCCTACCTTTCTCTCGAATACCAATAACCAGACCCAACCCCCTGGGCCTTCTTCTATTTGCTTTGGAATTAACTCTCCTGACCGTAGTATCTTTCGATACCTGACCGTATCTAATGGACAGACATGCTAAATTTGATACGGGCAGATTGAAGGGGGCGCCATGGCTTCGAAAGCACGTCGCGAACTGTTGCTAACCATCGATGAAACATCTGATGAACCGCGCTATCGACAGGTATATGCGCAGATATGCGAGGCGATTCTACAAGGCCGCCTGAACGCGGGCGACAAGCTGCCCTCCATCCGCAAGCTCTCGCAGACCCTTCAGGTCTCGCACACCACCATCGAGCAAGCCTATTTGCAGCTTTCGGTGGAAGGCTACGTGCGCAACGTTCCGCGGTCCGGGTATGTGGTGGAGACGCTCGACACGGCATTCTTGCGCATTCCCGCACCAGACAACGAGCCCGGGGTTCGCCGCGCAGAAGCCGATCGCAGCCGCAACGCCTTCTATGCGGAAAACGCCGCGGGTGGCCAGGCGCGTTTCGACTTCTCGTATGCGAACCTGCAGCCCGATTCCTTCCCGCTGAAGACCTGGCGCACGCTCACGAACGACGTGCTCTTCGCGAACACCGCACCCGATCTCGCGCGTTACAGCTACACGCACGAGCCGAACAGCCTGCGCCGCGCCCTTGCGCGCCACCTGAACCAGACACGTGGCGTGAACTGCCTGCCAGAACAGGTCGTGGTGCAGGCGGGCACCGACGGAGCGATCGCGACGATTCTCCAGCTACTCGACCGCGAAAAGCACGTCGTGGGTCTGGAAGAGCCCGGCTACGCCACGGTCCGCGAGGTGGCGCAGCGCATGGGATTCAAGCTGGTGCCCATCCCCAGCGACCAAGGCCTCGATGCGTTCCTGGAAGCGCTCTACCGATACAATCCGAAGGTCGTGTTCACCACGCCGTCGCACCAGTTCCCCACCGGCAACATCCTGCCCTTGGAAGGGCGCACCGAGCTGCTGAAATGGGCGAAGAAGACCAACGGCATCATCATCGAGGACGACAGCTGCAACGAATATCGCTACAGCACGAGCCCCATCCCCTCGCTGCAGTCGCTCGATTCCAGCAACCGGGTCATCTACCTGTGCAACGTGAGCAAGGTGCTCTCGCCTGCGCTGCGCATCGCCTATATGGTGCTGCCACCCAAGTTCCTGGGGCGCTACCTGCGCGTGTTCAACTTCGCGCATCCGGCGGTATCGTGGCTCGACCAGGAGGTTCTCGCGCGTTTCATTGCGGAAGGCCACTGGGATGCCCACGTGCGCAAGATGGCGAAGGGCAACCATCGCCGGCATGACCTGCTGCTGCAAGGCCTCACGGAAGCTTTCGGTGACCTGGTGAGCATCTCTGGCGCCGACGCCGGCATGCACCTGTATGTGGGCGTGAAGAACGGCATGACCCAGCGCGAACTCGTGCATTCCGCCTACGAGCAAGGTGCCAACGTGTACAGCACCGCCCGCTTCTGGTTCAGCAAGCCCGCCGACCAGGACAAGCTCATGCTCGGTTTCTCGGCCATCGCCGACGCGGACATCATCCCCGGCGTCGAAGCCCTCCGCCGCGCCTGGCTATAACCGCACCCCGTGGGACACCATCCCGTAGGTACTGTCTCATGCGTTGCCTCCTTTTGCATGAAGCTATATGAATCTTTGTGAATTATTGTGAATCTTCGATATAATGAGGTTCCGACGAGAAGGAGGAGCCATGCGCAAAAAGCCCTCGAATCCCTTCACTCCCACCTTTGGTAAAGTGCCGTTTGCCCTGGCCGGCCGCACGGACTATATCGATGACGTCATCGGCGGGCTCTCCAATCAACCAGGCGATCCCTATCGCACCGTCATCTTCTTCGGCCCGCGCGGCTCGGGGAAAACCGTGCTCATGGAAACCATCGCACGTGAAGCCGCGGGAATGGGGTGGGTGAGCGCAAGCGTGGTTGTCCGCCCGAATATGCTCGAAGAGCTCTTTTGGGTGTTGCGGTCGCATGCAGCACACGTCATAGACAACCCCCCTCAATCGAATATCATTTCGCTGCAAGCTGGTCCCATTGGCGTTTCAAGGGAAATCGTCCATGATGATTTGCCTTGGCATATTCGAATGGGGCAACTTGTGGAGGAAATCAACGCCCATCACACAGGCGTGCTCTTTGTAATCGATGAGGCGAACCCAGATAGCGAAGAATTCCGCACATTCATAGGCACCTACCAATCGTTCGTGCGAGAAGACCGCGATGTTGCCTTAATAATTGGTGGCCTGCCTGACAAAACGTCATCCCTTTTGGTGATCGAGAATATCTCTTTCATCCGTCGCGCCTTCCAACGACCGTTGAAGCCCATCCCCATCGTGGAGGTCGAACAAGCTTTGCTCGAAACAATCGAAGGGAATGGCCGGCACATCGATCAAGATGCCCTCTCCCTGTGCGCCGAAGCGACAGGCGGATACGCCTATGCGATCCAGGTCGTTGGCTACTACCTGTGGCGCAACACGCCGGAAGGCCGGGACTTCAACGCCGAGGATGCCGAGCGCGCCATCAAGCTCATGATTCACGAAATGGAGCGGACCGTGTTCGTCCCGACCCTGCGCAGCCTGAGCCTCCGCGAAGAAGAATACCTCTACGCCATGGCCCAAGACGAGGGCCCGAGTTCGACGAGCGAAGTCGCCCGCCGCATGGGCATTAGCATGTCCAACGGCGCCAACATACGCCGTCGCCTCATCGAGCAAGGCATCATCGCCGAAGTCCGCATGGGCACGGTTGAGTTCGACATCCCCCTGCTCCAAGACTTTCTTCAGTCCCGGCTATAGCCGCACCTACGCAGGGACGTCCGGGGATGGGACAAAACGGCCCGCAGCATTTGGGACAGG
>JAUNEQ010000214.1 GCA_030525445.1 Coriobacteriia bacterium
GCGCAAGCGCAAAGCCCCAGGTCGCGTTCTAATCACAAGTAAAATTGCCGTGCATTTGGCGCAGTTGCTTCCGTGCTTGTCATCCCGAGCGGAGGCGCGAAGCGCCGGAGTCGAGGGACCTCACCCTGGTCGAAGTTGGCGCCAGCCAAGGTTTGCAGGAGGTCCCTCGGCTCGCTTCGCTCGCTCGGTACGGGGGTCACGGTGGGGCTAGTTGTCTTCGAGCGCGAATTCGGCTTCGTTTTTGGCAAGCGCGTCGATGAGGTCGCGCAGGCCGGCGCGCTGGCTGTCGAGCTCCATGCCGTCGAGCAGCTTGCGGGCGGTCTCGAGCGTCGCGTCGCCGGCGTATTCGGAATCGCGCGCGACCATGCCGAGCTCGCATACCGCCGCCGCGAAACGCCAATCCTCGTCGGCGCCCTCGTCGCCCGTTGCCACCAGCTGCTGCTCGTGCACCTGGCCGTCGTCGAAGGCCCGGTAGCGCAGCGTGCAGGTGAGCCATTCGTCGCCCGTTCCCGCGGCCGGCGCTTGCGCGTATTTCAGGTCGGTGGTCGCCACCTCCTGCGCGCTGCCAACAAGCGCGATTTCGTATGCCACCGTGAACTGGGCATTCGGCCCGATGTCGCCCGCATCCTTCGTGTCGTCGCGGAAGTCCTCATCGGCCATCGCGCGGTTCTCGTACCCGATGAGCCGGTATCCCTTCACCTGCGCGGGATTGAATTCCACCTGCAGCTTCACGTCATCGGCGAAGGGCACCACGCTCGACATGAGCTTCTGGGAAAGCACGCGCTCGGCCTCGTCGATGCAGTCGATGTAGTGGTACTGGCCGTTGCCGTTGTCGGCGAGCGTCTCCATCTTGTTGTCCTTGTAGTTGCCCGCGCCGAAGCCGAGCACGCTCAGGTAGATGCCGCTCTCGCGCTTGGCCGCCACGAAGTCGTGCAGGTCGGACTCGCTCGTCATGCCCACGTTGAGGTCGCCGTCCGATGCCATCACGATGCGGTTCACGCCGCCTTCGATCTTGTTGCGTTCGGCCACGTCGTAGGCCATCTTCAGGCCGGCCTCGCCGTTGGTGGATCCGTCGGCGCGCAGCCGGTAGATGGCGCGCAGGATGGCCTTGTCGTCATCGCCCGCCGCGCCTTCCAGTACGACCTCCTCCTGTCCGGAGTAGGTGACGATGCTCACGCGGTCGTCGGCGTTCAGGTGCTCCAGCAGCGTGGCGAAGGAATCCTGCAGCAGGTCGAGCTTATCCGGGTCATCCATCGAGCCCGACACGTCGATGAGGAACACGAGGTTCGCCGGCTTGCGCTCGGTTTGCTGTTCGGTGGCGAAGCCCAGCACGAGCAGCTGCGTGTTGGGGTTCCAGGGGCACGCGCCCACGCGCGCCTGCATCGAGAACTTCTCGCCGCCGGTGGGGGAGGCGTAGCCGTAATCGAAATAGTTCAGCATCTCCTCGATGCGCACCGCGCCCGTGGGGATCTCGGCGAGCGTCGCCCCATTGGCGACCATGCGGCGCAGGTTCGCGTAGGAGGCCGTGTCCACGTCGGCGGAAACCGTGGAGAGCGGCGAGGTGGCGGTGGAGACGAAGCCCGTCTCGTCGATGGCCGCGTATTCCTCGGTGTTGGGGGAGCCCAGGTCTTCCGGCGCCGTCCCATAGGCCATGCCATCGCCGTCGAGCACGACGAGGTCGCTTTCGGCTGCCATGTCGTAAGCGCCGGCGTCGGCTTCGCCCGTGGCTGCATCCTTGCTGCTCAGGAGCGTGTTCGCCTCTTCGGTCGCCTCGCTCGCGACCGGCGCGGCCTGCTCCGTCAGGTCGGGCTGGTTCGCCCACACGCCTACGCCTATCGCCGCGAGCGCGAGGCAAGCGGCTGCGGGCAGCGCGACCTTCCACGGCGCGACACGCTTGCGGGCGGTTTTCACGGGCTGCACCGCGATGGGCGGCTCGGAGGCCGAGATGTCGGGTGCGGCCTCGGGCTCGGGCACTTCCGCCTGCCGCTGCGCCTGCGCAGCCTTCAGCGCCGCAAGCATGCGCCCTTCCTGTTCGGGGGCGGGGTCCATCTGGTCGTACGCGCCGCGAAGCGCCTGCTCCAGCATGCGGTCGTCGTGTTCGTTCACGGTGTTAGCGGACATCGTCATCACCTTCCAGTGCGAGTTTCAGCAGGGCGCGGGCGTCGCGCAGCCGGTTGCGTACGGTCGAAGGTGGGGTGCTCGTGATCTCGGCGATCTCGTCGGTCTTGTACCCTTCGTAATAGTGCAGGTACACGCAGTCCTTGTAGACGCTTGGCAGCGCGAGCACCGCTTGCAGGAGGTCGCTTTTGTCGGGAGGTGCGGGGCGGTCGGGCAGGTCGGGCGGCATGCTCGCGGCGCGCTTCACCCGCGCGCTCTTCAAGACGTCCTTGCAGTGGTTGGCCGCCACGCGCAGCAGCCATGCCTTTTCGTGCTCGGCGTCCGCAAACGCGCGCGGACGATCGAGCAACTTCATGAACACGGCCTGCGCGGCATCTTCAGCCTCGGCGTGCGAACCCAGGTACGAATAGCACAGCCGATACACGGTTTTCACATGCCGCGTGAAGACGCCCTCGATGTCGATGGATGCATCCAACGGGACCTCCCTTTCCCTTCCTTCACGTATAACACGAATCGTCGGGGCGAATTGTCGGCAAGTTTGTTGAGCGTTCTTCCGTTGTCCCGAGCGAGCGAAACGAGCCGAGGGACCTCCCTCAGGTGGAAGTTGGCGCCAATCATCAACTGAGGGAGACCCGCGACCCCGGCACTTCGCGCCTCCGTTTGGGATGGCAAGCACGGAAGCAACTGCACTGAATGTACGGTGATTCGGCTGGTGATTTGAACGCGACCTGGGGATTTGCGCTTGCGCGAGCGTACATTCAGGCGCGAACCCGGCGGTCGCCCGGCCCGGAGGCCGGAGTTCGACGCTGCGCGCGCGATTTTCGATGCCCGATGCGCGCTGGGGGCCGCAAGTGCGCTGGATGTACGGTAATTCCGCTTGG
>JAUNEQ010000215.1:0-1178 GCA_030525445.1 Coriobacteriia bacterium
GATAACCGCCGCTACCTTGACGGGTCGAATTCCGATTGATCAAAAACCTTGGTTTTGCCTCAAATCCGGCCTTCTAGGCAGGGAGGTCTGGCCGCGAGGCAGTGAACTCCCAAGGCTGGGACGTCCCAGATACTTCGGGCGTTCTGTCCCCATCCGTTTTGCGATAATAGTCCCCATGATTCGATAGCCTTCACGAAACGGCTCATCTATATATATTTGCGCGCTCTTGTCAGCTGCGCATTCCCGTTATAATACGTTCCTGAGAATTTGCTGAGCAATTGCTGAGAAAACACTGAGAACGTTTAGGGAAAGAGGTCATCAGAACGAATGGCTACCTTATCCAAGGCGCAGAAGAAGCCTAAGAAATTCGATCCTCCGCTCGCTAGTTTAAAGGGCTACCAGCTCAAGTATCTTCCCGAAGACCTCGTGTCCGGCGCCGTGGTTGCGGCGCTCACGCTGCCCATCTCGATGGGTTACGCCGACATCGTGGGCCTGCCCGCCGTCTATGGCCTGTACGCGTCCGTGGTCGCCACGCTCGTGTTCGCCATCGTCACCGGCACGCGCCACATCGTCTTCGGCATGGACTCGGCCACGTCGGCCGTCGCCGGCACCACGCTCGTGTCCATGGGCCTCGTGCTGGGCTCGCAGGAAATCATCGACGTCATGCCCATCTTCACGATCCTGGTGGGCGCGTTCCTGCTGCTGTTCTGGATATTCAAGGCCGGCAAGCTCGTGCGGTACGTGCCGTCGGTCGTCATGCACGGCTTCATCGCGGGCATCTCGCTCGCCGTCGTGATCTCGCAGATCCCCACGTTGCTGGGCACCGGCTACAGCGGGACCTCGAGCTTCCCCTTCGGCACCATCGCCATCTTCCAAAGCATCCCCAACGCCACCCCGGCGGCCGTGGTCATCGCCGTGATCTCGCTCGCGATGCTTTGGGGCATCAAGAAGTTCATGCGCAAGGCGCCCGGCCCGCTCATCGTGCTCGCGCTTGCCACCATCGTGTGCGGCCTGCTGCACCTTGACGAGGCGGGCGTGGCCATCCTGGGCACCGTCAACGCAAGCCTGCCGATGCCCGTCGTGCCGAACCTCGACACCGTGGACATGTTCACGGTCGTCGGCGGCGCATTCAGCGTGGCCGTCGTCATCACCATCGAGTCGCTGCTGTGCCTCGAGGC
>JAUNEQ010000215.1:1278-2947 GCA_030525445.1 Coriobacteriia bacterium
GACGACCCGCTGCGCGCCTCCGAGAAGGAGCGCCCGAACCCCGGCGTGCCGTTCAGCGTGTTCTCCATCAAGGGCCGCCTGACCTTCTACAACGTCGACAACCACATCGACCGCATCCTCGAGAACCTCGACCCGAACGCCAAGGCCGTGATCCTGAAGATCTCGAAGGTCAAGAGCATCGACGCCACCGCCACCGACAAGCTCGTGCAGCTCATCGAGCTGTTGCACGCGCGCGGCCTGCACGTGAAGCTCGTGCGTAAGCTCGCGCTCACGGACGACGATTACACCCGTCACGAACTGCGCATGGTGCTGCAGGAAGCCAAGATGTACCCCAACGTGGTCGAGGCCATGGAGGGCATCCGCCGCGACTTCTCGAATCAGCGCATCGAGGTCGAGGTGCCGTTCGTCACCGTCACCGACACCACGAAGAGCGGCTCGTCGTTCTCGGGTCGCATGCGCTTCCCCATCAGCGGCGAGAAGTACCTGTTCAGCATCGACGTGAATCCCGCCCAAACCCGCCGTGCGCAAGAGCCGTTCACATTCCTGAGCGTCTCTGACGCGCTCGACGTCATCGAGTACGTGCGCTACGCCGATGGCGAGTGGACATGGAACCAGGAAAACGAAAACGTGCGTATCGCGGTCGACCGCCTACGTGCCCTGGCCGAGGCGAACAACTAGTATCCATCGCACGCGACTGAAACACCGGTACCTGGTACCGGTGTTTCATTTTTGTACAATGGTTGCCCATGGGAAAGTATTTCGACATAAACGAACATGGCTGCAGCATCCGCTGCAAGCTGTTCTGCGCCGACCCGCGCGCGGTGAAGCGCGTCATCGTGTCGTGCCATGGGTTTGGCGGAAGCAAGGACAGCGCATCGGCCGCGACGTTTGCCGAGCGGGCCGTGGCGAAGCGCAAGGGAACCGCGGTCATCGCATTCGACTGGCCGTGCCACGGAAACGACGCGCGCAAGAACCTGCTGCTGGAAGACTGCGACGAGTACCTGACCATCGTCATCGCCTACGCACGCGAGCATTTCGGCACCGACGAACTGTATGCTTACGGCACGAGCTTCGGCGGATACCTGCTGCTGAAATACCTTTCGGAACACGGGAACCCCTTCCGCAAGGTGGCGCTGCGCTGCCCGGCGATCAACATGCTGGGCACGCTGCTCGACAACGTCGCATCGCCGGCTGACCGCGAGACGCTCGACGCGGGAAAGCCCATCTTGGTGGGGTTCGACCGGAAAGTAAAGATCGGGCCTCAGTTTGTGGAAGCGGTACGCGCCGCCGACATCCGCGAACGGCAGTTCTTCGATTTCGCCGACGACATCATCATCTTGCACGGCACCGCTGACGAAACGGTGCCCTTTGCGGATTCCGCGGCATTCGCCGACGACAATGTGATCGAATTCGTCCCTGTCGAAGGCGCCGACCACCGATTCCACGACCCCAAGAAGCTCGATGCCGCCATCGCGCGCATTATCGCGTTCTTCGAGCTGTAGCCGCCAAAGCTGCTTGGCGACAGCATCGCAAGAGCTCCACACGCGGTACTCGCGTGTTTGGGTGCGCTTCTATGTTAGGCAGCCTGCACGAAAACCCCGATTAACGGCCGATTGATTCCACGCTGCATCGTTTTTTCGATTGTGGCTTTTTTAGAGCTCGAAGCATA
>JAUNEQ010000055.1:0-1254 GCA_030525445.1 Coriobacteriia bacterium
CGGATCTCGCGCTTCTTGTTGCGGCGATCGCGGTACTGGTACTGCAGGGAGTGCTGCACCTGCTCCTTGGCGGCGCGGTAGCTACGGGACTTCGCTCCGTAGTAACCCTTCGCACGCTCGAGGGTGGTACGGCGCTTCTTCTTGGCGTTGACTGCACGCTTGACACGAGCCATTGTCTTACCTCCTTATGGGAACCCGGCTTAACGGAGGCCGAGGTTACGGGCGATCTTCTTGTAGTCGGCGCTGGCGACTTCGGTCTCATGACGGAAGTTGCGCTTGCGCTTCTGGCTCTTCTTGGTGAGGATGTGGCTCTTGAAAGCCTTGGAGCGCATGATCTTGCCGGAACCGGTGACGCGGAAGCGCTTCGCGGAACCGCGGTGGGTCTTCATCTTGGGCATTTACTTATCCTTTCCCTTTTCCTCGGAGGCCTTCTTCTCGGCCTTCTTTTTCTGCACGTTCGCGGGAAGGGGCGCAATGAGCATGTGCATGTTGCGACCCTCCATCTTGGGCTGGTTCTCGATGACTGCCTGGTCCTTCAGATCCTCGGCCAGCCTCTCGAGAATGCCCAGGCCCTGGTCGGGATGGGCCATCTCGCGGCCACGGAACATGATCGTGATCTTGACCTTGCTGCCGGCTGCCAGGAAGCGCTCAACGTGCTTCTTCTTGGTGTTGTAGTCGCCGACGTCGATCTTGGGACGGAACTTCATCTCCTTGATCTCGATCTTGCTCTGGTTCTTGCGCGCCTGCTTCTGCTTGATCGCCTGTTCGTACTTGTACTTCCCGTAGTCCATGATGCGGCATACGGGCGGGTTGGAATTCGGTGCGATCTCCACCAAGTCCAAACCGGCGTTCATGGCGATGCGGCGTGCATCCGCGATGGGATAGATTCCCAACTGCTCGCCGTCATAGCTGATCAGACGGCATTCGGGGCAGGTAATCTTCTCGTTGAGTCGAAACCCTTGAGCAGCTATCTCGCCCACCTCCTTCTTGCGCTTCCCGCGCGTCGTCGTGCCTTTCGGCCTTCCACGAAGAAGGCCCGAGCATTCCGCCCGGGCCCATGCATGCAGATGATACGGCCGAAGCCGTAACCTCAACTATTCATAGGGCCCATCAGCTGCACGAGGCGCCGAACCAGGCGGGGACGCTTGATCCCTCTTCAGTAACCTATGGAATGTTAGCACAGCTCGCCCTCCCCCATGGTATCTCCACAAACAACGTGCGACCGCCGCGTGGGACCCCCAGGCTCCGGCGGAC
>JAUNEQ010000055.1:1354-11508 GCA_030525445.1 Coriobacteriia bacterium
TCTGCACGCGGCAGTTACTTCTTGATGGAAGCGTAGAAGGTCGCCTGGTCGAAAAGCTCGTTGATGGACTTGCCGGCCTCGCCGAACGGGAGGTCGAGGAACTCGCTGATCGTGGGGACGAGCTCGCTGCAGTCAACATAGTGGTTCTTCTCGTTGAACTTCGTGGTGTCCTGGACGCGCCAGTAGCGATCGTTCACGTCGGACAGGTAATAGCTGTGACCGTCGACATCCATGTACACGGAATGGTTCGCCATCAGGTACGTCCGCAGTTCGTCATGCGAGATTTCGAGCTTCTCCTCTGCTTTTGCTCCCATGTTTTGCCCCTTTCGTCGGCATTTCGTTTCACACATCATAGCAGAGGGGCCACGCCAACGGAGAGCACGCGATGCGTGTACACGAGGTTCCCCGTCTCGTTCGCCTCTGCATAATCGTAATCGAGCGCGGCCGTCCACCGCAGCTTCTGCCCCGCGGCGGCGCCCTCCCCTGCGAATTCGGCATGTTCGCGCACGAGCATATGGCCGTCGTCGTTGTATGTCGAATACTCATCCGGATTCGCAGGCGCCTGCACCGCACCGGACGCCACCTTCACGCCGGCATCGCCCAGGGCGCCCTGCACCACATGCGCCTCGTCGATGGCCTGCGCGAACGTGAGTCTGTTCGAGAACCCGTACAGGCGAAGCGCCGCGGAATACGTCGCACCCGCAACGCGGCCGGCATCGTCGAGCTCGAGCGTCACCGTCGGCGCGCCGGCGCCGTCCCTCGAGCGCTCGCCCGCAAGCGCGACCGTCACGGCGTGCGCCTTCCCCGCAGCCGGCTGCGCGTCGTCGCGCACGGCCGCTCCATGCCCGATGGCCTCAACCGCACCCGGCACGTCCTTGCCCAGCAGGGACGCGAGATCGGGGACTTCAACCGAAGGCGAATGGCGCACGAGCGGGTCGTCATGCTCCTCGTCGGCCGACCATTCCGGCGGCTCGCTTCCACCCGCCTGCTGGTGCACGGCTGAAGCCGCCTCATCCGCCGCCGAAAACGCCGCCACGGCGAACACGCATGCGAGCGCCGCGGCCACGGCGATGGCGACGGCAAGCACCCGCCGCACCCGGATGGCGCGCTCGTCAAGATTGGCCGGAATGGAAGAGCTCATGGCAACTCCGGGAGCGGGTTAGCCGCGCAGGAAGGCGATGTAGACCACGAACGCGATGACAATGGCGGCAAGCACGATGAGCACGGTGCGGTGCATGCCCGAAAACGCCTTGGGGTCGGAAAGGCCCGCCTCGGCGCGCTCGAGCTCCTCGGCGCGGCGCAGCAGTTCTTCCTGCCGGGCGTTACGGGGAGAGGCAGCCTCCGGTTGCGCCGCGGGCGCTTCCGCAGCCGGGGCCACAGCAGCAGCCGGGGCCGCATCCGCGGTGTCGCCCGCCGGCTCTGCGGCAGACGCGCTCACGCCGGAGCCCGCATGCACGACGAGCTCGTCGTCGTCCTCGTGGACGTCGATCAGCTTGAACCCGGTACCACTCGCGGCGGCCACGAAACGTTCCCGTCCGCTCGCGCTAGGAGCGCTTAGCCTCGGCCTTGGCGCCGGCCGTCATCGGGACATCGGAGATGGCCACGGGGCAGCCCGTCCACTTCGTCATGATGATGCTCATGAGGCCGTTACCCTGGATGGTGGAAAGCGCCTCGGTGAGACCCACCTGCAGCGCGGAATTATCAGCGGAAACGGCCATGCAGTAGCCGCCCTCGGGCTGCATCAGGCCGATGATGTGGCCATCGATGCCCATCGAGTTCAGCACGTAGGAGCCGACGACGGCATCGGCGGCCACGTAGGGCACCGTCCCGTCCTGGAGCCCCTGGAACACGGCCTTCAGCTCGTCTTCGGCCTGGAGCGCCTCGTTACCGTACTGGCGCGTCACGAGCCATGCGGAAAGCGAGGAGGTCTGCGCGGCGATGGTGATGTCGGAGCCCTTCTTCGGGACCTTCGCGCCCTCATCCATGGAATAGAGGCAAATGCACGCCGGCGAATACGCTTCCGACTTCCACGCCTTCGTGTCGGCGTCTTCCTCGACGCCCATCACCACGTCGACCTCGCCATCGGCAAGCGCCTCGAGGCCGTCCATGCCCACATCCACGAAGTCCACCTTCAAGCCCATCTCCTGGGCAAGCGCGGCGGCGACATCAACCTCCAAACCGCTCATCTTGCCGTTGGACTGGCCAGCGAACGGATAGCTCGAAGCGTCCACGCCCACGATCATCGTTCCGGCGTTCTTCGTCGCGGACGCGTCGACGGTCTGCTCCTTCATGGAGGCATCGGGGTTGTACGCTTCCGTGCACCCGCACAATGCGAACATCAGGCAGGCAGCCATAGCGGAAACAATCGCGGCAACCACACGTTTCTTCATCGTTTTCCCGGCCTCCTTCGAAGCAATTCCTCATGCGGTTCCCCCGGCTGACCTAGTCTTTGCCCCCACACTCGCGCACTGGGGCGCAGCTGCTCACCGCTAACCCTCTCGCCCGGAGGCCCCTTGCCTGCATGGCGGGCGGTGCGACTTACTCCTAGGATGCGCCATGATCGCCCGGGGCTCGCGCCCCGTGTTTACGTGGGTCCTTTCGACCGCATCTGCCTTGAACTTTCAACTACAGACCCGGAGGAAACCAGAATGATTCTAACGCAGTTTTCCTGCATGGATGCAACCATAATGCGACGATTTGGTGAGGGCTCCGAAGAACACGGCGAATACGTAGCACAAACGGGTTACAGGCTGCCGGCGGGACGGTGAGACAGAGACCCCAGGGGAAACCGTCTCAACCCGGACGGCGAGACAGAGACCCCAGGGGTCTCTGTCTCACTGCAACTAATTCCCGGCTTCGCGCAGGAGCTGTTCGGCGTGGGCCATGGATGCGGCGTCGGCCGTTCCGGAAAGCATGCGCGCGATCTCGCGGACGCGGTCGTCGCCGGTCACTTCGTGCAGGCGCGTCTCGGGGCTCACGCGGCCGGCGCGCTCCACCACGTAATGGGCATCGGCCAGCACCGCGATCTGCGCGAGGTGCGTCACGACAATCACCTGGTGCGTCGCCGCGAGGTCCTGCAGCACCGAACCCACCGCGAGGGCCGTCTTGCCGCCCACGCCGGCATCCACCTCGTCGAACACGAGCGTGTCGGCCGCATCGGCCGTGCCGAGCACCGCCTTCACGGCAAGCGTGACGCGCGAGAGCTCGCCGCCCGAAGCGATGCGCGCGAGCGGGCGCGGCTGCGCGTCGGGGGTGGGCTTGAACGCGAACGACACGGCATCGGGCCCGGTGGCCGTCCACCGGTCGCGCGCGAGCCGCTCCACCGTGCACAGGATGGAGCACCCCGGCATCTCGAGCTTCGCGAGCACGGCGTTCACCTTTTCCGCGAACTCGGGCGCGTAGCCCCGCCGCAGGTTGGACACGGCGTCGGCGGCGCGGGACAGGGCCGCCTCGGCGGAGTCGAGCGCGCGCTTGCTCTTCTCGAGCTCCTCGTCCAGGTTGCCGAACATCTGCAGCACGCCTTCGGCCTGCTCGCGATGCGCGAACACCTCGTCCATCGTGGGGCCGAACGAGCGCATGAGGCCCTGGAACGACGACAGCCGCTCCTGCACCTCCTCGAGCCGCGCCATGTCGAACGCCTCATCATCGGGCAGCAGCGCGTCGATCTCGCGCGATGCGTCCTCCAGGATGTAGCAGGCGTCGGAAAGCGCCTTCACGCCGTTGTCCAGCCGGCGGTCGATGCGCGCGGCATCCTGCAGCAGCGCCATCGCCTCGTTCACGGAATCGAGCGCGCCGCCCTCGCCGGAAATCGCCTCGCGGGCCCCGCCGCCGCAGCGCACGAGGTCCTCCATGTTCTCCATGCGCCGCGCCTCGGCGAGCAGCTCCTCGTACTCGCCCGGCTGCGGCCCCACCGCGTCGATGCGGCTCAGCGTGAAGCGCGCCTCGTCCAGGCGCGCGGTGTCCTCGCGCCCCGCGGCCAGCACCTCCTCGTGGCGCTTGCGCGCGGCCGCGGCCTCGCGCCAGGCCTGGGAATATGCGGAAAGGGCGGGCGTGAGCGTCTCCCCCATCCAGTCGTCGAGCATGCGCGCCTGGCTCGCCGTGCGCATGAGCTGCTGGTGCTCATGCTGGCCGCACAGGTCCACGCTCGCGCCGATCGCCTCGGCAAGCTCGCCCACCGAAGCCATGGAACCGTTCAAACGCACGCGCGAACGGCCGTCGGCGGCGACGGTGCGCAGCGCGATGACCTCGGAATCGGGGTCGTCTACGGGGTTGGCGTGCAGGGGCACGAAGCGCCCTTCCACTTCCAGCATGGGCGCGCCCTCGCGCACCATATCGGTGGAGGCGCGCTCGCCCACGAGCAGCTTCACGCCGGAAAGGAACGCCGTCTTGCCCGAACCGCTCTCGCCGGTGAGCACCGTGAGCCCCCGGGACGGCACCATGGACGCCTCGCGGATGAGCGCGACGTTTCGCAGCAGGATCTCGTCGATCATCTTCGCACCGCCAATTGCTAGCAGGGGGCTTCGGAAAGCGTGGGAACCCATTCGGCCATGCGCGCCTTCGCCTCAATCGACTGATCGGCCAGGGCCTGCAGGCTCACGCTGTCCAGGTAGCCATCGATCACGTCGTCGAGGCCCTTCCAGAAATCGAGCGTCTCGCACACGTCCTGGCGCGGGCACACGCCGAAGCCGTCCTCCAGGCAGGCCACCGGAGCCGTGCTCCCCTCGCTCGCGCGGATGATGTCGCCGGCGGTGATCTGGCTCGCCGGGCGCTTCAGGCTATAGCCGCCATGCGCGCCGCGGTGCCCCTGCAGCAAGCCCGCGTTCGTGAGCGAGCTCACGAGCTGCTCGAGGTATTTCACGGAAATCGCCTGCGCTTCCGAAATCTCGCGCAACGTGGTGATCGACCCCTCGTCCTTTTCCGCGATATGTATCATCATGCGCAGGGCGTAACGCCCCTTCGTCGAGATCTTCATGCTTCCTCCGGCCGGTCAAACGTTTCCGCATATCCTACCACGTTCTAGGGATTCCCGCGCCCAATGTGGGACAGCAGGGACCCACCCTGCCCCGGTGGGCACACGCGCGGCAACCCCCCGGGGGTCCCAGAGGCCGCGGGCCGGGGCGACCTGCCCCATCCCGCTCACGGGGTCCACCGCGCATCCCAGCTAGTCGCCGACGAGGACCTTCAGGGGCTTGTCGCCGGTGATGTGGTAGAGGATGAAGCGTCCGTCGTCGTTGCCCGTTCCGCCTATCTGCTCGGCGTTGCGCGACACGACGTTCACCTGCTGCTTCTTGTTCACCAGCAAGAACGTCACCGGGTCGGACGGCAGGAAATGCTCGGAATCGGTGCGCGCGTTCACGTGCGCCACCAGGTCGTCGGGCGTGAGGTAGCGGTAGTCGCCCGGGCCGTCCTGGATGTAGGTGTCGATGAGGTTGTTGTTCTTCGTGTTGCCGTCGTCGATCACGACGAACACCTGCCCGAACTCGTCGCGCGTGGCCAGCTGCTCGTTGATGGCGCAGATCTCGGCGATGTCGGCCTCCTCCACGCCGTACGCCTTCAGGTTGTAGTGGTACGCGCACACGGAATTCGCCATGAGAAACATGCCGATGACGCCGCAGATGAGCGCCCCCGAAAACACGCGCATGCTATCGCGGCGGTGGAACAGGAACCGCATGCCCACCAGCGTGAACGCCACCACGCCCAGGCGCCACGCCCAGTTCACGGGGTCGATCTCCAGCAGGTCGCCGTCATCGGGGTCGATCGCGGTCATCGTGCCGTCCCAGCTGTCGAAATACTCCTGCACGAGCGGCTCGGATTCCTCCAGCGTGTAGCGCATGAAGTGGAACTCGCTGTTGTCGAAGCCCTGCGAGAGGTTCGCGCTTCCGAAGAAGCCCACCACGAGCAGGCAGAAGCTCATCGTGAGCGCCGCCGCGAACGCGCGCCGGCGGCCGTTGCGCAGCAGGCGCAGCGGGTTTCCGTGCGCCACCTGCTTCACGAACAGCATGAGCAGCGGCAGGAAGAGCGGGATGACGTAGCGCAGGTGCTGGCGCAGCGCGACGTGGCCCACGTCCTCGCGCATGGATATCGTGAACACCACGACCGCCAGGCCGATGGCCAACGACACGAGGCAGAAAAACGCCAGGTCGCGGTAGCGGCGCGGGATGTCGCGGTACACGCACAGCAGGTAGAGCACGGGGAACACGCCAAAGCCCACAATGAAATAGGTGGCGTCGGTGGCGATGGAATACAGCCCGAAGAGCACCGTGTAGGGGCTCAGCAGGATGTCGAACGAGAACTGCGAATACGAGTTGAGCATGCCGCTGAACAGCGTGAGCTTCATGATGACGAACGGCCCCAGGAAGCCGATGAGGAAGAGCCCGAGCGCCATGACGGCCTGCGAGCGGCTGCGGCGGTGCCGCACGAGCGCGCGGATGTACCACAGCACGAACGCGATGACGAACATCCAGGCGACTTCCTTGCACAGGTACACCGCATAGCACAGCGCGCCGCATGCGGCGGCCAGGCCGAGCTCCCTGTTGCCCGAGCTCTCGAAGCAGCGCCAACACAGCGCCACGAGCCACAGCGTGATGGGGATGAACAGCGATTCCGTCATGAAGGTCATGGAATACATGAGGTCGGGCAGCATGAGCGCGGCGAGCATGCTTCCCACGATGGGGGCCGGCTTGCGGAACATGCGGCGCGCGAGCACGAGCACCGGGAACACGGTGGAACATGCGTAGATGGAGTTCAGCACGTTGATGGCCTGCACCTGCGTGGGGCCGTCGGGGAACAGCAGCGCCGGCATGATGGCCAGCGGGTACAGGATCTTCTGGAACGTGGACGGGTCGCCGCGCAGCACGAGCCCGTCACCGCTGAAGAGGCTGCGCGCGGTGTCCAGGTAGCGCATCTCGTCGGGCATGACGTCGATGGTCTTCGGGAACGTGCCCCACCAGATGTGGAGCCCCGTGGCGATGACGAACAGCGCGACGGCGAGGGCGACAAGCGCCTTGTCGTTGCGTGGCGCCGCTTTGGGCATGGGCGCCGTCGATATTCCGTTCGAGTTCTGCATGCCGAACAGTGTAAAGGAGCCGCCGCCCGAGGGCAAAAATCCATTTCCGGTTGGCGGATGAGACAAGGACCTCAGGGCAGTTTGTCTCACTATCGCTTATGGCGCGAGCTGCCGTACTTGCTTCCCTGGCGGGCGTCTTTCTTCAGGCGCTTCAGGACCTCGTCTTCGGAATCGCCCTCGAAGCTCGCGCGCAGCTTCACCACCTGGTCGCGCAGGCGGGCGGCTTCCTCGAAGTTCATCGTGCGGGCGGCCTCGGCCATGTCGTCTTCCATGCTCGTGATGATGCGCATGACCTCGGAGCGCGACAGGCTCGCGAGCTCCTTGTTCACCTGCTCGGCGGTGGTGTTCTGCTCGTCGTCGCGGACGTAGTCCATGATGTCGTTGATGGCCTTGCGTATGGTCTTCGGCTCGATGCCGTGCTCCTCGTTGAAGCGCATCTGGATGTCGCGGCGGCGGCGCGTCTCGTCGATGGCGAGCTTCATGGAATCGGTGATCTTATCGGCGTACATGATGACGCGGCCCGAAACGTTGCGCGCCGCGCGGCCCATCGTCTGGATGAGCGAGCGGTAGTTGCGCAGGAAGCCTTCCTTGTCGGCGTCGAGGATTGCCACGAGCGACACTTCGGGCAGGTCGAGGCCCTCGCGCAGCAGGTTGATGCCCACGAGCACGTCGAACTCGCCGGCGCGCAGGTCGTGCAGGATCTCCACGCGCTCGAGCGTGCCGATGTCCGAATGCATGTAGCGCGCCTTCACGCCGCGGTCGAGCAGGTGGTCGGTGAGGTCTTCGGCCATCTTCTTCGTGAGCGTCGTGATGAGCACGCGCTCCCCCGCCTCGCCGCAGGCCTTCGCCTCGTCGATGATGTCGTCGATCTGCGACTTGCTGGGGCGCACGACCACCTCGGGGTCGAGCAGGCCGGTGGGGCGGATGATCTGCTCCACCTGCTGCTGGCTCACGCGCTTCTCGTAGTCGCCCGGCGTGGCGGATACGTAGATGAACTGCGGCACGCGGTCCTCGAACTCGTCGAAGCGCAGCGGGCGGTTGTCCAGGCAGCTGGGCAGGCGGAACCCGTGTTCTGCGAGCGTGACCTTGCGCGAGCGGTCGCCCTCGTGCATGCCGCGGATCTGCGGCACGGTGACGTGGCTCTCGTCGATGATGCACAGGAAGTCCTTCGGGAAGTAGTCGATGAGCGTATACGGCGGCTCGCCCGGCTCGCGTCCGTCAAGGTGGCGGCTGTAGTTCTCGATGCCGCTGCAGAACCCCATCGTCTCCATGAGCTCGAGGTCGTAGCCGGTGCGCATTTCCAGGCGCTGCGCTTCGAGCAGCTTGCCCTCTTCCTTGAACTGCGCCAGGCGCTCCTGCAGCTCGTCGCGGATGGTCTTCAGCGCACGGTCCATCTTCGGGCGCGCGGTGACGTAGTGGCTCGCCGGCCAGATGGGAATGGCCTCGTAACGCTCGAGCGTCTCGCCCGTCACGTTGTCGATCTCGGTGATGGACTCCACCTCGTCGCCCCAGAACTCGATGCGCAGCGGGTTGTCGGCATACGGCGGGAACACGTCGAGCGCGTCGCCGCGCACGCGGAAGGTGCCGCGCGAGAGCTCGTAGTCGTTGCGGTCATACTGGATGTCGATGAGGTCGTAGATCATCTGGTCGCGGTCGTAGGGCTTCTCCTTGTCCACGAACACGGCCATGCCCGCGTAGTCCATGGGGCTGCCGATGCCGTAGATGCAGCTCACCGACGCGACCACCACCACGTCGCGACGCGAGAGCAGCGCGGCCGTGGCGGCGTGGCGCAGCTTCTCGACCTCCTCGTTGATGCTCGCGTCCTTCTCGATGAAGGTGTCGGTGGTGGGCACGTAGGCTTCCGGCTGGTAGTAATCGTAGTAGCTCACGAAGTACACGACGGCGTTGTCGGGGAAGAACTCGCGCAGCTCGGCGGCCAGCTGGGCCGCGAGCGTCTTGTTGGGCGCGAGCACGAGCGTGGGTTTCTGCACCGCCTCGATGACCTTCGCCATCGTGAAGGTCTTGCCGGAACCGGTGACGCCCAGCAGGTTCTGGTAGCGCAGTCCCTCTTCCACGCCGCGCGACAGGGCATCGATGGCCTCGGGCTGGTCGCCTGACGGCTCGAAGGGTGACACGACCTTCAACGGCGTGGTGGCCAGGCGCGCTTCCGCGAGCTTGCCTTCCATCTCCTGGCCTTCGATGTTGCGCAGATGCGTCGACATGCGTCCTCCTCGGATTGGCCAAAGGGACGGCCCCTTGGCTGAACCAAAGGGGCTATCCCCTTTGAACTACGTTGCTATTGGATGGTCACCTTCTGCTTACGCGCCGTTGAACAGCACCATCGCGACCAGGATGCCGGCAAGCGCGGCTATCACGAGAGCGCCCACCAACAGCATCGGCAGCGAGACCTCGCGCGAGTTGTACGCTTGCTGCAGCGACTTCAGGCCCGAATCCTCCTGGGGCTCGAACTTGTCTTCCGCCATATTCTTCCCGTCGGCCATCGTCGCCTCCTCGTCACGCAGCTACAGGACCACGGAATCCCAGATCTCCTCGACATCCCAGCGCAGGGATTCAACCGTGGAATCGTTCACGAGCACATGGGTCGCCCAGGCGCGGCGCTGCTCGTCTGTGGCCTGGCGGGCGATGCGGTTGCGCACGTCATCTTCGGAAAACTTACCGGAAGCGCGCCTCACGCGCGTCTCGATGGGCGCGACAACGGCCACGACGGCATCGGCCATGTCAGTGAACACGCCGAAACGGCCTTCGGGGCCGTCGTAGGGCGAGATCTCGATGATCGTGGCGAGCGCACCGTCGGCCTCGAATTCCGCAAGCCGGCGCTGAGCTTCCGCGATGAGGCGCGGATGCGTCACGTCGTTCAGGATCGCCGTGCGGCCGGCGCTCGCGAACGCGCGCTTCGCGAGCTCGGGGCGGATAACCTCGCCGTCATCGCCGATGATCTCGGGACCGAACGCATCGACGAGATCGGCCTTCACGTCATCGCGCAGCAGTATGTCGTGCCCCACCACGTCGAGATCGATGAACCCGGCGCCCAAATCGCGAAACGCCGCCGACACGGTGGACTTGCCGC
>JAUNEQ010000002.1 GCA_030525445.1 Coriobacteriia bacterium
GGCAGTACTTACGACGAGGCTGCTTCATGTAATCGGCCATGTGCCTAATACCTCTCTTCGTTTGCCAATTAGAACGGGATGTCTTCGTCGTAGACCGAAGAGCTCACGTCCGGCTGAGCCTGCGGCATCGGCGCGGGAGCCTGCTGCGGCTGGGGCTGTGCATAGCCCTGGTTGTAGCCGCTGTTGTAGCCCTGGTTCCCAGCGTTATAACCGCCGTTGTTGTAGCCGGAATTGCCATAGTTGCCGTTGTAGCCACCTTGCTGGCCATCGTTACGGCTGCTCATGAATTCCAGGTCGTCGACGATGACTTCGAGCTTCGAGCGTTTCTGGCCGTCACGCTCCCACGAGGAATAGCGGAGCTTGCCTTCGAGGGCCACCTTCAGGCCTTTGCGCAGGTAAGGCGCAATCGCCTGGGCGCGCTGGCCGAACATCGTGCAATCGACGAAGTTCGCGTAATCCTCCCACTCGCCGGTCTGGTTGTTGCGGCGACGGTCGTTCACGGCCACGCCAAAACCAAGAACCGAAGTACCGCTGGCCGTCTGGCGCAGCTCGGCATCACGGGTGAGGTTTCCGCTGATGATAACTCGATTGATGCTCATTTTTTCCCTCTTTCGTTACTTGCCCGCTCGGTGCGGGCTCCCACAGATTAGTCGCGATCCTCGCGGCAGACGATCATGTGACGCTCAACAGCGTCCGTGATGCGCAGCACGCGGTCGAGCTCGGCGATGTTCGCCGGTTCTGCGTGGAAGTCAACGAGGGTGTAATCACCATCGGTAAGACCGTTGATCTCATAAGCCAGCTTGCGCTTGCCCCAGTTATCGGCCTTGTCGATCGTACCACCATCAGCGGTGATGACGTTCTCGATGCGCTTGTTGGCAGCGAGACGGGATTCTTCATCGATTGCGGGATTCACAAAAAACAGCAGTTCGTAAGCCTTCATCAGCTCACCTCCTCTGGACTCAACGGCTTCGGGCCCTCCCCGAAGCAGGATAGCTAAGCCATAATAGCGGCCGACCACACCCCGCGCAAGGAAGGTCACGTTCACTTCCACGCCGAACCCACAAAACAAGCATCTGGGCGATGGATGCCCGCGATGGGGATAGCTCGGGAACGCCCTATCGCCCAGACGCTCGGCACATGACCGGGTCTTTTCCCGGCAAGCAGAATGCTACGGAGCCGCTCTCAAAAATCGTCATGAGGAAGTTGAAATAGCTCTCAAAAACGCCTCAATCCAGCGTCAAACGATAATCAAATTTGCCTCAAATGGCTGTCCAGCGCGACTGTTTTCCGAGGGCGGTTTTCGCACGGTTGGTGCGCGAAAATTTGTCGCATTCTGCCGCGAACACACACCCTGTACATATTTCGCAGGCCATGAGGCCTCGGAGCTCATGGCAAAGACCTCCGGGAATTGCCTCACGCAGTCAGAATTGCAAAATCGCACGGCTATTGGACGCGAGCGTGTCCGCGCATGCGCAACCGCGCACGTCTTCCAACGCACGCAACGCCTCATGCAGGTCTTGCTCCCAGGCATCCAGGGGGAATGCGGCATCTTCTTCGGGCGGAAGATCGGTTTCCAGCAGCAGGCGATCCGCAGGCAGGATGCGCGCGTACTCACGTTCACGCTTGGTGGAAAGCGCGCGCAGGTTCACCGAAAACGAGCACCCCGCCCGAACGGCGCGCCACAGCCCCTCGCTCGTATCGGAATACCAGTGGAAGATGACCCGGTTGTTCTTCAGGCATCCCGTTGTCTCGAGCACATCGAGCACCGTTTCGGCAGACCGCACCGCATGCACGGTGAGCAGCTTCCCACCTTCCCGCGCGCACGCACGGGCGATGCATTCGAAGGCGGCAACCTGCTGTTCGCGCGAGCTCACGCATCGCTTCCCAAAATCGAGCCCGACTTCTCCCACAAAACGCGTTTCACGCACCAATTCGGCCACATGCTGGGCATCCGCAAGGTCGCACCGTCCATCATGCACCCACCACGGATGGAGCCCCACGCCCACGCGCACGTTGGGCGCATCCGCCAACGATTCGCGCGCCAGAAGATACCCGGCCGGTGTCACCGTCGCCGAGAAGAACCCCATTCCGCGCTGGGCCGCCGCATCCGCGAAGACGCGCGGTTCCGCGAGAAAATCCAGGTGACAATGCATATCGAACAGTTCCAACCTCACACCTCCACCCCCACCATAACATGGGAGCGGCACCATGAGCCCGGGCGTCCCGCTACTCCTGGACCTTCAGCGCCTCTTCCAGCCGGACGCGCTTGATTGCGCGCACGTGGAACAACGCGACGACCAGGTACGTCGCGAACCCGATGGCAACCGATTCGGCCATGAGCCAGAACGGGATGTTGATGGCGAAGTTGCCCGAGTAATTCATGAATACGACTTCCGCGAACAGGCAAACCGCCCAGATGACGATGGGCAAGCTCACCACGAGGGAGACCGCCACGGTGATGGTGATGGAGCGCACGTACAGCTTGTTGATCTCGCGGTCGCGGTATCCAAACACCTTCATGTACGAGATGGAACGAGCGCTTCGGTCGATGACGGTCTTCGTGAGCAGGTACATCATGATGAAGTAGATGACGACCGCCATGTACACGACCATGTCCATCATCTCGCCCATCGAGTCATCCATCTGGTTCGCGATCTTGCGCATATCTTCGACGGTGAGCACGCTCGCCACGTAGTCGTCATCCAGGTTCAGCTCCTCATCCGACACGTACCCGTTGAAGTAATCGGGCTCGTTGTCGAACACCCGGTTAAAGGTATCCAGGCTCATGTAGAGGTTGGTGTTCGCCGGTTCGCCCACAAGGCCAGACACCGTTAATTCATGCGTTTCACCAGCGTATTTATCGAAGAACGGATAGGTGCTGCCAACCTCGACGTTGCACTTGGCAACCAGGCCCTGGCCCGCCAAAACCGCGCCGCCGCTCACGTCGAAATCGGGCCAATAGCGCGAGCCCTCTTGGATGCCGTATACCGTGATGGTTTCGGTGAGATCGCCCCATTTGTGCGCCAATTCCACCTGGCCCATCGCGATTTTCTCGGCCTGCGCCTTCACGTCGTCGGGGATATCGCCCGTATTCGCCGGATGAATGTCATCCACATCGCCCATCAAGTTGCTGGTGATGACGTTCATCTGCTCGTCGGAATGGCCCGCGTTGCCGGTGTCCATCATGTTCATCAGCACGTATTCCGCGCGCTTGTCGGCCGAGGCGTCGATCTCGAGCGGCGCCTTGAGCGAGTAGGTGTAGGCGGCAGGAAGGTCGTCTTCCATGTCTTGCACGTAGTCTTCGATGACCATCTGCATGCCCAAGCCAAAGATGAGCAGGAGGCTCGCGATGAGGATGCCCGCGAACAACGTCGCGAAATGCGAGATGTTGCGCGTGAACACACGAATGCGGAAGCGCATGATGTAGCCCCAGCGCTCCGGGAGTTGCAGACCCTTGCCCGCCTTGCGATGGCGGCGCGTATCGTGGCGCAGGAACTGAATGGGCGTGCAGCGCAGCTTGAGCGCCAAGCCCACCGCATTCACCACCATCAGAATGACAAAGGGCACCACCGTCGTGAGCACGAAAATCGAGGCGTCGAAGCGCACGGTAAGCGGCGGGAAGCTGTACGAGTTGTAGTACAACCCGCTGAATGGCGTGATGAACAGGCCATATCCCACGGCGTTGCCCACGGCGCACGCCGCTATGCCCACGGCCGCCGGCAGGAACAGATAGTGGCGCAGCAGCTCGCCCTTGTTGTATCCGCTGGCGAGCAGCGTGCCGATGACCGCGCTCTCCTCTTCGATGGTCGCCGAGGTGAGCACCACGAAGATGAACGCCATCACGATGATGATGAGGTAAAACAGCACGCGGAACATCGCCTGGTCATGGGTGACATCCTCGCCAGCGTAGAAGAACGCCTGGTTGGACCACATGTCCACGATATCGGTGACGCGCGCGCCCGCATTGGTAAGCGCCTTCGCGATATCCACCTGCTTGTCCACGCGCTCTGCCGTGGTGAGGTCGTCGTACCCTTCGACGTAATACGCGTAATCGTACGAGGTCACATCGCCTTTCAGGGCGTTCCACGATTCCTGCGTCACCAAGCCAACCGTGAAGGTGAGCGTGTTCATGACGAAGTCCTCGTTGCGCTCGAACAGCGCCGTGTAATCGGAAAGCACGACATCGCCCACGATGGTGAAATCCTTGCCCTCAATCCGGATCGTGTCGCCCAGCTTCACGCTGTGCTTTGCCAGGAACGTATCGTCGAGGGCGATTTCACCTGCCGCTTCGGGAAGGCGCCCCTCGTAGATGGCCGGCAGGTTGAATCCATCTCGGTTCGCGAATACACGCACGTTCGTCTGGCGGTCGTCAATCGTCGTCGTGATGTCATGGCTGAAGTTCTCGCGAACGCTTACGCCGATATCCGCCAGCGCCGATTCGGCGTTGCGGCCAATCTTGTCGTTCGTCACGAAGTGGCCGTTTTCCGTATGGTACGTCTCCGGTATCTCGTTGAACATCTTCTCGATGCTGCTCGCGCCGGCGAGAAAACCCGCCACCATCGCGATGCTTGCAGCCATGAGCGCGAAGATGCCGATATAGCGCCCCAGGTTGTGGCGCAATTCGCGGAGGTGGCGCTTGTTCAAAGGGCAACGCATCGCAGGCTACCACTCCAGCATCTCGGCAGGGATGACCTGGTCGTTCAGCGTGTTTTCCGCAATCACGCCATCGCGCAGGCGTAGGATGCGATGCGCCATCTTCCCGATGGCGTCGTTGTGCGTGACGATGATGACCGTGCAGCCGTATTGCCTGTTCACCTGCTCGATGAGCGCGAGAATCTCCTTCGAGGTCTCGTAATCGAGTGCGCCGGTGGGCTCGTCGCACAGCAGCAGTCCCGGGTTCTTCACGAGGGCGCGGCCGATAGCGCAGCGCTGCTGCTGGCCGCCCGAAACCTGCCGGGGAAACTTGTTGCGCTGATCCCAGAGCCCCAGGCCGCGCAGCAGGTCATCCAGCGGAAGCGGCTTCTTCGAGAGGTATTCCGTGGCCTCGATGTTTTCGCGAATGGTGAGGTCGGGCACCAGGTTGTAGAACTGGAACACAAACCCCAGCTCACGGCGGCGATACTCCCCCAGCTGCTTTGCGTTGAGGGCGGTGAGCTCGGTGCCGTTCACCACGATGCTCCCCGAATCGGCCGGCTCGAGGCCGCCGACGAGGTCGAGGAAGGTCGACTTGCCCGAACCCGACGGGCCCAGCAGCACGCAGATCTCGCCCTTTTCAAGCTCGACGTCCATACCGCGCAGCACCTCAACGCGTGCCTCGCCCTCGCCAAAGCCTTTATGTAGGTCGTGTATCTGCAAATACGCACTCATCGTTATCCCCAATAAGTTAGGTTTTCCTAATTAGGCTATCCTACCACGCATATGCGGGGATTGACGAGTTGCCTTTGCGTTGTTTATCCGTGCGAGGTGCGCGCGCTTCATCGCGCCGCTAACGGAAGCGAATCGCATTTCACTTCCGTTATTGCGACCCTAACGGAAGTGAAATATAATTCACTTCCGTTAATAACCCCGTAACGGTAGTGAATAGCAGGTGGCAATCATGTGGCCGAGCATAGAGTACGAAACCTGTCCGTGGGAACGCGATGTGGACGAACTCGCATTCATCCCGAAAAGCAAGCGGAGGAAAATCCTATCCACCTATCAGGCGGCTATTCCCGCGCCGATTTCCTCAGAACCGGTTGCGCTCTCTACCACGCTCGAGCACCGCATCCGCGAAATCGAAGTCGCTCTCGCGCGATTTGACCAAGCCCAGAACGCACGTGGGCTTAAGCTGCCCGCGCTTCTCCTGAGGAGCGAATCGTCCTCGAGCTCGCAGATTGAACGCCTTACTTCGAGTGTTCGCAACGTCGCCCTTGCGGAACTATCGGACAAGGCCCCCGCGAACGCAACGCTCATAGCCAGCAATGTCGCGGCAATGCGAACAGCGCTCGAACAGGCAGGCAACCTCGATATCGATTCCATCTGCGCCGTCCACGACGTGCTCATCAGAGGCACAGGCGAGTCGGAGGG
This sequence comes from Coriobacteriia bacterium, assembly GCA_030525445.1. Classification (GTDB taxonomy): domain Bacteria; phylum Actinomycetota; class Coriobacteriia; order Coriobacteriales; family Eggerthellaceae; genus UMGS1519. Next base: position 6,067 of record JAUNEQ010000002.1, read on the forward strand.
GCTGCGAAAAGAGCAGGTGTGGATTGGCGGGTCGATCTACAGTCCCCACGGCGCACTGTTTGTTCCCCCACAACCAACAAGAATCCGTCCTTGTTTGGAGGATTTGCTGGCATTTGGCGCCAGGGACGACGTTACGCCTGTGGCGAAAGCGGCCATCTTCCATGCACAATTCGAGACCATCCACCCCTTCACGGATGGCAATGGACGTACCGGACGTGCGCTCATTCACCGTATGCTTGCCGCAGACGAAGCACTCATGGACACGATGCTCCCCGTGTCGACGGGGCTATTACACGATGTCAATCGTTACATGGACGCGCTCAACGCGTACCACGATGGAAATATCGAAGCAATCATCGAGTGTTTGGCCGACGCCCTCGAACTCGCCATTGTTATCGGGTCACGGCTCTCTTCCGAAGCCGAGTCGATACTGGATAAATGGGAAGCGGCCAACACGGACCGCGCTGGATCGGCTTCGCATCGCCTACCAGCAATTCTCATCGAGCAGCCAGTGGTAGACGTCGCCTATGTCGCATCTCGCCTCGATATCACCGACCGAGCAGCGCGCAATCTCATCGAAACCGCCTGCGAACGGGGCATACTTGCAAAAATGGGCAACGCGAAACGCGGCGCGTTCTACCAAGCGCCCGATCTCATATCCATCTTGGAAGAGGCATCGAATCTCCAGGGCATACGCCGGATGGCCGCTCGATAAACCCGACTTGCACGAAGCGGAATCGAGTGACCCTTCGCTAGCCAGGTCCTTTTGCACGAAAAAGTCGACCTGATTCCAAAAAATCGAGGATATCAGTGTTTTTCGGATGGCCCTCGAAACGAGGTGCTCTCAGACGCGCCTGTGACCAGGCCATATAGAGGTGCTGTCTCCGTCGAGTGACGAAATATCACCCCAAAAACACTGATATCCTCGATTTTTTGGAATCAGAACGAAAATTTCGTGCAAGGCACTCATTGCAAGCCGGATAAAGCCATCCGGCTCGTAGCTTTTCTCGCGTAATCCGCGGCTTTTCGCGACCAGTCCGCTACCATGGGCGGCATGGTTAGCGAAGCGGTACATAAATCGATGCAGGGAAACAAGCGCCGGGACACCAAACCCGAGCTCATGGTGAGGCGCACGCTGCGGCAGCTGGGCTTCCCGGGTTACCGCTGCGATTGGAAGAAGGCCCCGGGGCATCCCGACATCGCATTCCCCGGCCGCAAGATCGCGATTTTCGTGCATGGGTGCTTTTGGCATAGCCACGAGGGATGCAAGTTCGCAAGCAAACCCTCCACGAACACCGACTACTGGAACGCGAAGTTCGCGCGCAACAAGGCGCGCGATGAACGCGTGCGCTCCGAGCTCGAAGCGGCCGGCTGGAAGGTCATCGTCATCTGGGAATGTGAGCTCAAGAAAGACAAACTGCCCAATACGCAGGAATATCTCTACGGCGTGATGAGCCTGTCGGAGCACGCAAAACGGTAGGAAACCAGCTACCGCACACACCAGGCAGGCGACCCGCGCCGTCCACGGCAATCCACAATATCCCCAGGTTATACGCTTCGCGCAGCGCTACAATATGCGAGTTCATTTGAAACCAACGGAAGGACTTTTACTAATGTATAAGGTTCATTGCCTGAACAACATCTCGGAGAAGGGCCTCGCGCTTTTCTCCGACCAGTACGAAATCACCGACAATATCGACGAGGCGGATGTCATCCTGGTCCGCAGCGCGAACATGAAGGAGATGGAGTTCTCCGCTAACCTGAAGTGCGTCGCCCGTGCTGGCGCCGGCGTGAACAACATCCCGCTGGACGTGCTGGCCGAAAAGGGCATCCCCGTGTTCAACACTCCGGGCGCCAACGCCAATGCCGTGAAGGAGCTCGTGCTGTGCGGCATGCTGCTCGCCGCGCGCGACGTCATCGGCGGCATCGATTGGTGCCGCGCCAATGCCGACGACGCCAACGTGGGCAAGGCCGCCGAAAAGGCCAAGAAGGCCTATGCCGGCAACGAGATCACCGAGCACACCCTGGGCATCATCGGCCTGGGCGCCATCGGCGCGAAGGTGGCGCAGGCCGCCGAGGCGCTGGGCATGAGCCTCGTGGGCTATGACCCGTTCCTCGATGCAGAAAAGGCCGCTGCCATCTCCCCCAACCTGACCTTCGTCACCGACCTGGCCGACCTCTACGCCCCCGCCGACTACATCACCATCCACGTGCCGGCGGTCGAAGGCACCATCGGCATGATCGACGCCGCCGCCATCGCCCAGATGAAGGACGGCGTGAACTTCCTGAACTTCGCGCGCGACACCCTCGTCAACGACGCCGACATGGCTGCCGCTCTGGAGTCCGGCAAGGTCAACCGCTACGTCACCGACTTCGCCAATGCCGCCGTGGTGAACATGCCGCGCGCCATCGTGCTGCCGCACCTGGGCGCTTCCACCGACGAAGCCGAGGAAAACTGCGCGAAGATGGCCGTCCAGGAAGTGATGAAATACCTGGAAACGGGCGAAAAAGTGCATTGCGTGAACCTGAAATAAGGTTATAACGAAATAGAAAAGCTCCAATCATTTGCCTTCTGGCGGCTCCCGTCAAGGCATCATGGAAAGGAACAAAAATGGCTAACATCGCAACCGAATTCAAGGAGTTCATTGCTCGCGGCAACATGATGGACATGGCTGTCGGCATCATCATCGGCGGCGCGTTCACGGCCATTGTGAACTCGCTGGTCGGCAATATCATCGAGCCCCTTATCGCCGTAATCGCCGGCGGCTCCGCCACCGAGGTTTCCGGCCTCGTGGTCCCCGGCACCGAGATCGACTTCGGCGCCTTCATCAGCGCCTGCATCAACTTCCTCATCATCGCCATCGTGGTGTTCTGCCTCATCAAGGGCCTGAACAGCCTCAAGGCCGCCACCGATAAGGCCATGGGCAAGGAGAAGGAAGAGGAAGCCCCCGCGCGCACCTGCCCGTTCTGCTTCGAGGAAATCCACGACGAGGCCACCCGTTGCCCGCATTGCACGGCTGAGCTGAACGCGTAATCACGCTTCACATGCGAACGAAAAGAGGGCTTCGGCCCTCTTTTTTCTTGCCCAAAACGTGTGAGAATCCACCTGATTCCCCATCATTCTTTTTGCAATTGTTCTTATAGGGCAGCCTCGAGAATAACGCCGGGGGATACGCAACAAGAAATTAAGACTATGGTTTAGTTTGGCCTGATGAGATAAATACGGACCGGAGAAAGCCACAGGGGGGGTAATGAAAAGGCTCTCTCCAGCCCGCGCGAAAATTATACACATTGCGCCATTTGTCTATGCATGAAAATATAAGACATATTCGCCCATACGTTTAATCGCGCAAGTTCTCCATAACATTCGGGCTAACCTCGCAAACTTATCCGGTAGGGAAACGATCTCGACGGCATCATTGAAGCCCATTCATTATGCCGATGGCAATGCTTCAACCATCATTCCTGGACGCATAACCCTTCTAGCCGTCCATCCTCCACCTTTTCTTCACAGGTAGTTGTCAAACAGTTTACAAGTTGCCAAAAACAGCCCTCACCCGCGCAAAGTACCTACAATCCTTTCTGGTACTGGCTATTGAGCCGCAGGTAAACGAACAAGAAACGATGCTCGCTTGCGGAAAAGGAAGGGGATGCATGCTGCTCGAACGAGAAGCCGCAGGATTGTGCGCCATAAGTGTATTCGCGCACGCCACCCCGCAATTCCAACTTCACCGCGTCGCAAAATGCGCGTACCATGTTCGCGACAAAAGGTAGGTACACCTAACTACTACTGGGATGCGCGTTGAGCAACCTTGCCAGACGCAACGGAGGTAACCATGAATTTCGAATATTTCAACCGTGCGCGGAATGCGACATTGGCCCTTGTTCTGGCAACGGGCCTCACCCTCCCCACCGCGGGAATCGCCTATGCCGCAGATGACGATTCGGATGACACGACGACGAAGATCAAGGACAAGCTGAACAACCTGTTCAAGGACGAAGAGGAAAGCAACGTCCCCTCGAAGTCGGAATCGGTGTACGTGTTCTCCAACGCCGATGGCTCCGTGAAAAACACGGTCGTCACCAACTGGCTGAAGAACACGAAGGAAGCGGCGAGCATTCACGATATTTCCTCGCTCACCGATATCGAGAACACCGAAGGTGAGGAAACGTTCGAGGCCAAGGGCGAAAGCCTCGTGTGGCAAGCGGACGGCAAGGACATCTACTACCAGGGCAACACCAACAAAAAGGTGCCGGTCGAGCTCAAAGTGACGTACTGGCTTGACGGCGTGGAGACCTCCGCCGCCGATATGGCCGGCAAGAGCGGGCACGTGAAGATCCGCTTCGACTACAAGAACAACTCGTATAGCACCGAATACATCGACGGCGCGGCGCGCACCGTCTATACCCCGTTCATGTGCATCACGGGTATGATTCTGGACAACGACACCTTCAAGAACGTGAAGACCAAGCATGCCAAGAGCATGAACGACGGAGACCGCACGCTGGTGGGCGGCTATGCCCTGCCCGGCCTGCAGGAGGACCTCGACCTCGATGCGGACGACGTGGACATCCCCAGCTACTTCGAAATCGAAGCCGATGTAACCGACTTCGAGATGGGCACCACCGCGACACTCGTGAGCACGAGCCTCATGGACAGCCTGAACACCGAAGAGATCAGCGATGACGACGTGAGCGATTCGCTGAACGAGCTGGGCGACGCCATGGGCAAGCTCATCGACGGCACAGACAAGCTGTACAAGGGTATGAAGAAGCTCGACGAGGGTGGCGAGCAATTGGCCGACGGCACCGCCAAGCTGGCCGAGAACACCCCCGCCCTGGCGGAAGGCGTGCAGCAGCTCGCCGACGGCAGCGCGCAGCTGGCTGACGGCCTTGGCGGAGCGGTCGACGGTACCCAGCAGCTCATCGCGGGCAACCAACAGGTCGATAGCGGCCTCAAGCAGCTGAAAGGCGACGAGAAGAGCGGCCTCACCTACGCCGCCAACTCCACAGATAAACTCCGCATCGGCTCCCAGACCATCGCCACGGCGCTCGACCTCCTGCGCAATGGTGGCACGGCACCCGATGGCCGCGAAAGCGGCGGTCTCATCGCCGCGGTGAACGCTTTGAGCGATGACGGACAGGTGATGAATGGTATCGACCAGCTGCAAGCTGGCGCGAAGCAGCTCGCCGGTGGCGCCGACGCCCTCGAATCCGGGCTTGGCCAATTGCAGGGTGGGAGCAAGCAGCTGCTCACCGGGCTCCAAGCCTTGAAGAGCGGCAACGACCAGAACCCTGGCGGCCTCGAAGCCGCCTATGAGGGACTCAATAACATGGACCTGTCAGGGCTCGAGAAAATCGAAGAGGCAAGCAAGGCCATTGCAGATGCCGCAGCACCGCTTCAGGATACGGTGCCGTCTCAACTGAGCACCGCTCAACAAGACATCGAAACCGCAACCAACTCCGTCCAGACGATGGCATCGTCTGCTCAGGCGGCTGGAGAGAGTGCCCAGGGTGCCGCCGGTGCCGCGCAAAGCGCTGGTGATGCAGCTGGGAATGCCGCCTCGAGCGCAGAAAATGCGGCAGCAGCCGCGAGTGACCTCGCCGCCGCACTCGACGGGGTTGACCTTTCCGGCCTCTCCGAAAAAGACCAGGAAACCGTCAAGCAGGCATTCTCGAATGCGACATCAGCTGCTTCCGATGCCGCACAGAGCAGCGCCGATGCGGCAAGTGCCGCAGCAGAGGCCGCCCAGCAAGCCGGCGCCGCGGCATCAGATGCCGGCGCTACCGCAACCGCAGCCGGCGAGGTTGGAAATGGCGCAGCAGACGCATTGACCAACACGGGGAAAGCGCTGCAAGATACCGCAACCGCAGCTCAAACAACCGGTAAAGCCCTGCAGGATATCCAGCAGGCAAGCGGCAACATCGACGTGGCGGCCATTTCCGCAGGCGTCGAGCAGCTCAAAACCGGGTTAGGAGCAGCCGTCACCGCACTCGGCGATGAGGCAACAAGCGGCACGCTCATCAACGGGGCGGCCACCATTGCCGGCGGTTTGGGCAACGCCAAGGATGGCGCCACCAGCCTGAAGGACGGCGGCACCGCACTTGATAGCGGGCTCGACGACCTCAAGGACGGCCTCGCACTGCTCCGTACTGGCAATTCAAAGCAAACCGGCCTGCAAGACGCCGTCGACTCGCTGGGCGACGAGAAAACCGATGGAACCCTTATCAACGGATCCACGCAGGTCACAAACGGACTCTCTGCCCTGGGAAGCGGCTTGGGCGATGCCGTGAACGCCTTGGGCAGCGCTCAAGACAAGAACACCTTGCTCTATGGCACCAACGCACTTGATTCGGGATTGAAGGAGCTCAAGGGCGGGCTGGGCAACGCATCGGGTGGTGCCACACAGCTCGCCGACGGGCTTTCCGAGCTTAACGACAGCGTCCCCGAGCTGGCCGCAGGCATCAAGGCGCTGAAGGAGGGCTCCGAGCAGCTTTCCGACGGCATCGATGCCGCCACCAAGGGCACGAAGAAGCTCAAGGAAGGCCTCGAGACCTTCAACGAAGAGGGCATCCAGAAGATCATCGATGCCTATAACGACAATATCGCCGGTTTGGTCGACCGCCTGAAGGCAACCGCCGTGGCGGGCCAGGCCTACGACACTTTCACCGGCAAGAGCGACGATATGGAAGGCAGCGTGAAGTTCATCTACGAAACCGACCCCATCGAGATTGACGAGGACTAGCGTCACCGCACTCGTCATGAGGGCCGTCGCCGGTTCGCCGGCACCCGATGGCACGCATACGCAGGAATAGACATGTACAAATTCGGAGAACTCGTTGTAAAACTCAGGATACCCATCCTCGTGGTGGCGTTGCTGCTGGTCATCCCTTCGGCCATCGCCTACTTGCACACGCCTGTGAACTATGACTTGCTCACCTACCTCCCCGAGCAAATCGACACGGTGAAGGGCCAGGAGATCCTGAAGGAGGACTTTGGCAAGAGCGCATTCTCGCTCATCGTCACCGAAGGGCTCAATGACCACGAGGTCGCCGAACTCACCGACAAGATCAAAGAGGTCCACACGGTCGCATCGGCCCTGAGCTACGGCGAAATAGCCGACAGCACGACCGTTCCCGAACAGGCCATCCCCAAGCAATATCTCGAGAAGCTCAAGAACGGCGACGCGCAGATGATCGCCGTCTTCTTCGAAGAAGGCACGTCGGCGGAAAACACGCTGAATGCCGTCGCCGAGATTCGCACACTCGCCGACGAGAACGTCTACGTAAGCGGCATGAGCGCGTTCGTGCTCGACCTGAAGGACATCGCCGACCACGAAGAGCCGTTCTACGTCGCGGTCGCGGTCCTGTGCTCCATCATCTTGCTGCTGCTGTGCACCGACACGTTCTTGGCGCCGTTCGTCTTCCTGCTGAGCATCGGCATCGCCATCATCTACAACATGGGCACGAACTATTTCCTGGGCGAGATGTCATACGTCACCAAGGCGCTCGCCGCCGTGCTGCAGCTGGCCGTGACCATGGACTTCTCCATCTTCCTGTGGTCGAGTTTCGAGGAGAACATCCGCAAATACGACGACCACGACGAGGCCATGGCAAAATCCATCGAGGAAACCCTCGTGGCCATTTTGAGCTCGTCCATGACCGCAACCGCAGGCTTCTTGGCGATGGTCTTCATGTCGTTCACGCTGGGCACGAACCTGGGCATCGTCATGGCAAAGGGCTGCATCCTCGGCGTCATCGGCACGGTCACGATTCTGCCGTCGCTCATCCGCACGTTCGAGAAGCCCATGCTCAAGCTCTCGCACCGCCGCCTCATCCCCGATGTGAGCGGACTCGCGCATATCATCACGAAGAAGCCGGCCGTGGTTGTGTTCATGTGCCTGGCCGTGGTGCTCGTGTTCCCGTCCGTCTACGGCTTCCTGAACAAGCCGGTGTATTACGACTTCACGAACATGGTCATCGGCCCGGGCAGCACGCTCACCGACGAGGAAACGCAATTCAACGTGGCCAATAAGAAGCTCAAGGAAGACTTCGACGTCGCGACCACCGAGATGATCCTCGCGAGCGCCGACATCCCCCACGCCCAAGGCAAGGAGATGATCAACCGCATCCGCGACCTCGACGGCGTGGCATACGTCATCGGCTACGACGCGTTCAAGGGCGGATTGATGCCCGACCAGATGATGCCCAGCAAGCTCAAGGACAACCTCATAAGCAACGGCGAACAGCTCATCCTCATCAATTCCACGTTCGACGTGTCATCGGATGAGGTGAACAACCAGATCGAGCAGATCAACGGCATCATCAAGGAGTATGACGAGAACGCCATGCTCATCGGCGAGGCGCCCGCCACAAAGGACCTCACGGAAATCATGGATCACGACTTCATGGTTGTCGACGCGCTCGCGATCATCGCCATCCTGCTCATTATCATGGTCGCGTTCCGCTCCATCACGCTGCCGTTCATCTTGGTGCTCGTCATCGAGCTCGCCATCATGATCAACCTCGGCCTGCCCTACTGGACGAACGACGTGATGTGCTTCATCTCGCCCATTTGCATCTCGACGATCCAGCTGGGCTCCACCGTGAACTACGCCATCCTCATGACCACGCGCTACAAGCGCGAACGCGCAAGCGGCCTGCAGAAGCGCGAAGCGGTGGAAACGGCATTCCGGATGACTTTCCCCGCGGTCGTGACGAGCGGCATGTCGTTCTTCGCCGCGACCATCGGCGTTTCGTTCGCGGCGCGCATGGGCCTCATCAGCCAACTCTGCGGCCTCATGGCACGCGGCGCGTTCATCTCCACGCTGTGCGTGCTGTTCATCCTGCCGGCATTCTTCATGGTGTTCGACAAGGTCATCGTGAAGACGAGCCACGGCTTCAAGCCCAAGGCCTCCAAGCTCGCAACGCAGCAGGCGTAGCGGTCTCACGCCAATAAGCACGAGGCGCTCCGGGAATCCCGGAGCGCCTCTTCGTTTTTATGGGGTGAAAGGTTAATCCTCTACCTCGACCCAAGCGGTCACTGGGCCGCTGTCGATTCCCGTCGCGCGCAGCGGAATCGACGCCGCGCGTAGCAAGCGGGCATCCGCGGGAATGCCCGCCAAGGTGGCGTCCTCGATGACGCAAATGTATTCGCTCGTGTATGCACCCAGCAACCACCGGTGCGCCTCGATGCCATCGCCGCTTTTGTCGGACGCGTTCCCAAGCGACTGGGAATCGAGGCAGACCGTCTTCAGCGTGCCGCCGAAGGTCTTCACGAGGTATGCGCAGCCGCGCGAACTGATTGCAGGGCTTTCCATCTGGTATTTCTTGGGGTCGGGTGCGCGGTGTTGCTCGAATCCCGTGCGGATCATGAGAAAGTCGCACTGGCCAATGGCCTCTTCGTGCGGCATGAAATCTTCGGGCTCCAGAAGCTCGCAACTGCCCTTCGGGATATCCAGCAGCAGCGGCGCATCGTAGAAGAACCGGTCGAATGGCATCTGCGCGATGGCGGGTCCGTTCGCGTTGAAGTGCCACGGCGCATCGATGTGCGTTCCGTAGTGTTCATGCATGCGGACAATGCACGAATTGTTGATGTCACCGTTCGCCATCGCGCGAACGCGTTCGATCTCGTAGATCTCGTTCCCCGGCCACCCCGGTGCACCCGCCTCGATGGGGTAAGAAATGAGCAGACGCTTCATCCCGACTCCTCTCGAAACCTATCACGGGGACAGTCACCCTGATAGGCTTTCTCGGCAAACCTTTCGCTCCCTATGATAGGGCTTCTGTTTCGCGGGGCACGATGAAACATTTCTCCCCCGTTTTCATCGTTTAACCGCATATTTATACCGTTCAACTTCGACAAATGACCACTTAACAACGCCTGCCGACCTAATTGTTAATTCGCGGATTGGCTATGCTCCCATTCCATGGAAGTATGTATTATTGAGTCGTGAATCGGCCGCAAGTATGGGAACCGACCGCTTCGCATAGTTCATCCATTCATGATTGGAGGATTCGAATGTTCGATTTCACTGGCAAGGTTGTTGCAGTAACTGGTGCTTCTTCTGGCCTGGGCAAGCAGATGGCCGAAGGCTACGCCCAGCAGGGCGCCAACCTCGTTCTCCTGGCTCGCCGCGTTGAGCGCCTCGAGGCTAGCGCGAAGGAATTCAGCGAGAAGTACGGCGTTGAGGTTCTGCCCGTTGGCTGCGACGTTACCGACGAGGCTTCCATCGATGCCGCCCTGGCTGCCATCGACGAGAAGTTCGGCCATTGCGAGGTCCTTCTGAACTCCGCAGGCGGCGAGGCCGGCACCGGCACCAAGCTCGTCGACTTCAAGCGCGAGGACTGGGACTTCACGATGAACCTCGACCTCACCTCCATCTTCACCATGTGCAAGAAGGTCGCTGGCTACATGCAGAAGAACATCGAGGCCGGCAAGCAGACCTACGGCCGCCTCATCAACATCGCCTCCATCTACGGCCTGGTCGGCAACACCGCCATCCCGACCATCGCCTACCATGCCTCCAAGGGCGCTGTCGTGAACTTCACCCGTGGCGCCGCTGCCGAGCTTGCTCCCACCGGCATCACCGTGAACGCCATCTGCCCGGGCTACTTCTACACCGAGCTCACCACCGAGACGCTGGATTCCGAGTACTTCCAGCAGTTCGCCAAGAACACCGTCCCGATGCAGCGCTACGGCCAGGGCGGCGAGCTCAACGCCGCTGCCGTGTTCCTGGGCTCCGAAGAGGCCAGCTACGTCACCGGCCAGGCAATCGCCGTCGACGGTGGCTACACCTGCGTGTAAGTTTTCAATCACACGAAAACGTTCGAAGGGGGGTCGGAGTTTTCTCCGACCCCCCTTTTTCGTCCTGGATGAGACAGCCGACCCCGGAGGAAACGAGACACCCATACAGGCCAACAAGCATGTGGCTATTTCAAGGGCGTCTCATTTCCTCCGGGGTCGGCTGTCTCATCCCGCACATCCTCCCCAGCATGCAAAAGGCGGGCTCCGGATTCATCCGGAGCCCGCCTGCTATCGCAGAACGTTGTTTAGTTCGCGGCGGAAACCTTGGAATCGATGTGCATGCCCATGCCGGCGGTATGCGAGGAAACCTCGGACGCCAGGTAGAGCACCGCATTCGCCACTTCCTCGGGCTTGGCATAGCGCTTGTCCATGGCATACTGGCCAGCCAGCATTGCCTGGGCCTCTTCGTGCGTCATGGAATCGCCGAAGAAGTCCTTCTCGATGCGCAGCATCATCGGGGTGTCCACCGGGCCGGGGCAGATGTAGTTCACATGGATGCCGCACGGGCCAAGTTCCATGGCCACGCACTTGGTGAGGCCGGCAACCGCATACTTGGAGCTCACATACGCGCTGTTGCCCGCGGTGGGCTCGAACGCGGCAGCGGAAGCGATCACGACCACAGCACCGGAGCCGTTCTCGATGAGCGTCGGCGCAGCATACTTCATCGTGAGCATCGGGGCGAACACGTTCATCATGTAGGTCTTCTCGAACAGGTCGAGCGTCATATCCTGGACCGGATGCGCCTGGCCTTCGTAGCCGGCGTTCGGGACGACGATGTTGATCGTGCCGAAGTGCGCCTTCGCAGCCTCGACGAATGCTTTGACATCCTCTTCCTTGGTCATGTCAGCAACGAAACCGGCGACGCGATCGCCCGCATCGAGCTCTGCGATGAGCGCATCGGCCTTCTCCTGACGTGTGGAAGAAAACGCGACCTTCGCGCCCTCACCCAGGAACGCCTTCACAATTGCAGTGCCAATACCGCCGGTGCCGCCGGTAACCAAAACAACTTTGTCCTGAAGCTTAAGATCCATGAGGTCTCCTCTCTCAAGGCTCGTCCTGCCATGCATAAATCATAGTAGGCTAGCTGTATAAAGGCTGATGAATCACGTAAACGGCATGCATATGCCCGCCAAGGCCATGCATGGCAGGGGATCACATGGCTATGCGTGCATGAAGGCGCTCATCATGCAGGCACCCGCCGCGCCCGCCGAGCGTACCTCGGGAAGCCGGTCGCAGGTGATGCCCCCAATAGCCCACACGGGAATGTCCACCGCCGCGCACACGGCACGTAAGAAAGCGAGGCCGCGCGGCTCCAGACCCGGCTTGCAATCGGTCTCGTATACATGGCCGGCGATGATGCGGCGGCAACCGAATTCCGCGGCACGCACGGCATCGTCGACAGAATGACATGAGGTCGAAAGCTCGAATTCGCGCGACACGGCTTCGCGTGTTTCCGCCGGCATCGCCTCGAGCGTGGGGAGGGTCATGTGCACATGGGAGCACCCCAGCTCACGGGCAACATCGATATGGGTATGAACGACCATCGGCACTGCCGCCGCGGCGCAAAGCGCCGCCACCTCGCGCGCCAGCTGCGCATACGCCGCTGCATCCAAGTCTTTCTCGCGCAGGAGAATGCCCGCCGGCCGCAGCGAAACCACCCGCTGCAACTGCGCGAGGAAGTCACCCGCGCACAGCGAGCGGTTCGTCACGCAGAGCAATGGCAACGCATGCGAGTCCCCAGGCATACCCACTCCCCGAAGCGCTTACACGTACACGTAGTCGTTCAGCACGGGCTGCATGCCGCCCTCTTCCAGCTCGGCATACATCTGCTGCAAGCTGCGCGCATCGGCGATCTCGAACTGCTCATCGCCTTCGGCATCGGCATCACTGCTCGTGCCATGGTACTTCTCCTCGTGGTCGCCGATGCCCGTCGACACGCCAGCCGACACCTTCGTCGCGGCGATCTTCACGATGCCGTTGCGGAAGCGCGCGGTCTCGCGCGAAGAGACGACGATGCCCGCGAACGGCAGGAAGATGCGATACGCGCACAGTACCTGGCACAGCTGCTGCTCGTGCACGTCGAGCGGATTGATGGTGTCGTTGTTCACGATGGGGCGCAGGCGCGGGCACGAAAGCGAAATCTCCGCATGCGGATACTTGCGCTGCAGCAGGTAGGCGTGCAGGCCGGTCGCCAAGGCATCGTGGCGGAATTCCGCCAGCCCCAGCAGCGCCGAGAACCCCACGCCGCGCATGCCGCCCATGAGGGCGCGCTCCTGCGCTTCGAAGCGATACGGCCAAATGCGCTTGCGGCCCAGCAGATGCAGCTGCTCGTACACGTTGCGGTCGTAGGACTCCTGGAAGACGGTAACGTAGTCGGCGCCGCATTCACGCAGGTAGCGGTAGTCCTCCACGTTCATGGGATACACTTCCAGGCCCACGTTGCGGAAGTACTTGCGCGCCAGCTTGCACGCCTCGCCGATGTATTCGAGGTTGCTCTTCTTGGGGCTCTCGCCCGTGAGCAGGAGCACTTCCTCGATGCCGGAATCGGCGATGACCTTCATCTCGCGCTCGATCTGCTCCGTGTTCAGCTGGATGCGACGGATGTCGTTATAGCAGTTGAAACCGCAGTACACGCAGTAATTCTCGCAGTAGTTGGCGATGTAGAGCGGCGTGAAAATATACACGGTGTTCCCGAAATGCTTGCGGGTTTCCAGCCGCGCCTTCTGGGCCATCTGCTCCAGGAACGGCGCCGCAGCCGGGGACAGCAGCGCCTTGAAATCCTCAACCGTGCAGGTGTCGTGCGAGAGCGCGCGGCGCACGTCAGCCGCCGTGTAGGCGTCGGGGTCGTACGCATCGATTTCTGCCACAACACGATTGCGGATGGTCGGGTCGACCTGGTCCATATCGGGCAGGTACTCCATGATGTCTGCGCGGACGGACGGGTCCTGCTCCACCCGATGCTTGCGCTCGAGCGCTGCCGGCCCCAGGTGCGGGGAATCGAACAGGAAGCGTTCAGCGATGTTCTCGCGTGCCGCTTCGGAGCCGCTCATCGCAGGAATCCCGTCAACGGGTCGGAAGCCGCCGCGCCACGCACGAGCACGCGGCCGAGCCCCGAAAGGTACGCCTGGCGGCCCGCCTCGATGGCCTTGCGGAACGCATCCGCCATGAGCGGCAGGTCGCCCGCCGTGGCGAGCGCCGTGTTCGCCATGATGGCAGCCGCACCCATCTCCATGGCCTCGCAGGCCTGGGACGGACGGCCGATGCCGGCGTCCACGATGATGGGCGCATCCACCTCGTCGATGAGGATCTGGATGAACTCACGCGCCGCCAAGCCCTTGTTCGATCCGATGGGAGCCGCAAGGGGCATCACGGCCGCTGCGCCGGCATTCACCAGGTCACGCGCGTAATTCAGGTCGGGCATCATGTACGGCAGCACGACGAAGCCCTCGTTGGCGAGCGCCTCGGTGGCGCGCAGCGTCTCGGCGTTGTCGGGCAGCAGGTACTTGGAGTCGCGCATGATCTCGATTTTCACGAAGTCGCCGCAGCCAAGCTCGCGGGCAAGGCGGGCAATGCGAATGGCCTCCTCGGCGTTGCGCGCGCCCGACGTGTTGGGCAGCAGCGTGACCCCTTCGGGAATGTGGTCGAGGATGCTCTCGCCGTCGGCGCTGTTCGCGCGCCGCACCGCAAGCGTGATGATCTGCGCGCCCGCCTGCTGCACGGCCGCCTCGATAAGCGCCATCGAATACTTGCCCGACCCCAAGATGAAGCGCGATTGGAACTCGCGTCCTCCCAGAATCAGCGGATCGTCCACATGTGCCATGTTTGCATCCCTTCCACCTCGTACATGTCTCGCACATCAGTATAAAACGCCCCGACACGCACAGGGCAACGCGCTTTCCGGCAATGGCCTAAAACACAGTTTGAGCACGTGGGCGCCGGGAACGATGAGACAGAGACCTCAGGGGAGGTTGTCTCATGGCAAGAAACGCCGACCATCGCTCGTCGGCTCATGTGCCATGAGAGAACCGCTTCCTGAGGTCTTTGTTCGTCTATGCATCCGTCTCGCCGGCAAGCAGGCGCAACACCATGTGCGCTTCGTGGGCGGCGCATGCCAACACGCGCGAGGACACCAGGCCCAGGCCGTCGGCCACGTCGCTCGTGCCGTCGCCGCACAGGTAGAGGCTCTTCCCCACCTTGCGCGTCCGGATGGTGTTCGCGGTAGAAATGCCCGCCATGCCCGAAGCCGCCACCAGGGGCTTTCCCGGATACACCTCGAGCACGCCCTGCACGAGCATCGCTTTCGCAACCGGGTTGTCAAAGCACTCGCACACGATATCGTCCGCATCGAACAGCCCGGGGATGTCATCTTCTTCGATCTTCATCACCGTGGCGTTTACCTGGCTAAACGGCGCGATACGTGCGAGGTTCGCCGCAAGCGCCTCGGGCTTCGGCATCCCCAACTGCGATACGTCGTATTGCTGGCGATTCAGGTTCGTGATGTCAACGCAGTCGAAATCATACAGGTCGAGCGTTCCCACGCCCGAGCGCACGAGCGCGATCGCGACGTTCGAGCCCAAGCCGCCCAGGCCGCACACCGCCACCCGAGCACCTTCGAAGCGCTCGCGCAGCTCGCGGCCAAAACGCTCGTCAAGCGCAGCTCGCCATTCGTCATGCGTGATGGGAATCGCCGGCGCCTCTGCCATGCCTAGCCACCTCCCACGAATGCGACGATTTCCACCTCGTCGCCAGCAGAAAGCATTGTCTCTTCGTACAGCGCCTTGGGCACGATATCGCCGTTGAGCTCCACGGCCACGCGCTCACGCGTGTAGCCGGCTTCGGCCAGGTATTCGGCGAGGGACTTGCCGTCCGCGGGGATGGACTCGCCATTGATCTTCACCATTGCAACTCCCTTAGTCTTCGGCTTGCACCGGTTATTCAACCCGAGACGACAACCGAGGTCAACCGCCTGGAGCATTCGAATTTCCGATTGCTCGATATCGCCCAGGGGTTCCAATCTCTCTGCCAAGGCGCCGCCGGCCGGCTACTTATCCCACTGCATCATTTTTCAGGTTTTAGCCTCCTTGCCGCTTGTTTGGCCCGCCATACCCCCCGTTTTCACCTCGAAATGCATTGTTTCACAGTAAGTTTTTTCATATTTCAACTTCGCAGGACCCGAAAACGGTGTATGATGCACTCCAATCGAATAGAGCAGTAAAGCAAACCGTTGAAGCGGAAGTAACGGCAAGCACGACTTCACAGAGAGCCCGCGATGGTGGAAATCGGGCAGGCACGACTTGTCAAATGGCCCGCGGAGGGCGCAGGCAAAGGGCAACCGAGTAACCTGCGACGTCAGGCACGCGTGAGATGCCGGGGATGTAGAGGCATCCTGCTGAGTGCGTGGGAAACCGCGAATCAAGGTGGCACCGCGGAAGTGATTTCGCCCTTGACGAACAAGATGTTTGTCGGGGCTTTTTTGTTGCCCCGACATCCAAACCTGGCGAGGACCTGCACGGTCCCGCCGGCCAAGGAAGGAGGGCGGCATGGCACAACTTACGGTTACTCCGAGCCTGGACGAGGCGCTCGCGCTCGTGGCGGACGGGTCGTATCGGCGCGTGCCCATCTCGTGCAAGATTCTCTCTGACACCGTCACGCCCATCACGGTGATGCGCAAGCTGAAACGCGTATCCGACCATTGCTACTTGCTCGAATCTGCCGCGGACAGCGCGCAATGGGGCCGCTATTCCTTCCTTGGCTATGACCCCACCCTAGAGATCACCTGCTTGAACGGCGTGATGAAGGTGGGCGCGCTCACGTTCGAGGTCGCACATCCCGGGCCCTACCTGCGCCAGATCCTCGATGAATACCGCACGCCGAAGATCCCCGGCTTGCCAAGCTTCACCGGCGGCCTCGTCGGGTACTTCAGCTACGACTATCTGAAATACGCCGAGCCGACGCTCTCGCTCGACGCGCGGGACAGCGAGGGCTTCAAGGATGTCGACCTCATGCTGTTTGACAAGGTCATCGCGTTCGATAACTTCAAGCAGAAAATCGTGCTCGTGGTGAACGCCGACCTCTCGGAAGGCGAAGCGGGCTATCGCCGCGCGGTGATGCAGCTGCAGCAGATGCGCGACCTGGTGCTGTACGGCGACGAGGCCGACGAGCAGCCAGGGCATTTGACATCCGAGGTCAAGCCGCTGTTCAACCAGGAACAGTATTGCCAGATGGTGCGCCGAGCACAGCACCACATCCACGAAGGCGACGTGTTCCAGGTGGTGCTCTCGAATCGCCTGGAGGCTGGATTCGAGGGCAGCCTGCTCAACACCTACCGGGTGCTGCGCACGCTGAACCCCTCGCCCTACCTGTTCTATTTCTCGAGCTCCGACATGGAAGTCGCCGGCGCCTCCCCCGAAACGCTCGCCAAGCTGGAAGACGGCGTGCTGCACACCTTCCCCCTGGCGGGAACGCGCCCGCGCGGTGCCACCCCCGAGGAAGACGCCGCGCTCGAGGCCGAGCTGCTCGCGGACGAGAAGGAGCTCGCCGAGCACAACATGCTAGTGGACCTGGGGCGCAACGACCTGGGCAAGATCTCGCGCTTCGGAAGCGTGGCGGTGGAGAAATACCTGTCCATCGAGCGGTTCTCGCACGTGATGCACATCGGCTCGACCGTACGCGGCGAAATTGACGACGCACACGACGCCATCGACGCGGTCGACGCCATCCTGCCCGCCGGCACGCTTTCCGGTGCGCCAAAAATCCGCGCTTGCCAGCTCATCAACGACCTCGAGGACAACAAGCGCGGCATCTACGGCGGCGCGATCGGCTACCTCGATTTCACCGGCAACCTCGACACGTGCATTGCCATCCGCCTCGCGTTCAAGAAGAACGGCAAGGTCTTCATCCGCAGCGGCGCGGGCATCGTGGCCGACAGCGTGCCCGAGAAGGAATACCAGGAGTGCATCAACAAAGCCGCGGCCGTCGTCGCCGCCCTGCATGAAGCGGAGGGCCTGGAATGATCGTGCTCATCGACAACTACGACAGCTTTTCGTACAACCTCTACCAGCTGGTGGGCAGCATCGAGCCCGACATCCGCGTCGTGCGCAACGACGCGCTCACGGTGGATGGCATCCGTGACCTCGCGCCTGACGGCATCATCATCAGCCCCGGGCCGGGCCGGCCGGAAGACGCCGGCATCTGCGTCGATGTCGTGCGCGAGCTCGGGCCCCGCATCCCCATCCTGGGCGTGTGCCTGGGGCATCAGGCGATTTGCCTTGCGTACGGCGCCACCATCGGATACGCGCGCCAGCTCATGCACGGCAAGCAATCGGTTGCGGCCATCGAACCCGATGCTTGCGGGACCGGGCTGTTCACGGGGCTCGGCAGCACGATCGCCGTCGCCCGCTACCACTCGCTTTCGGTAGACGAGACGACCCTGCCACCCGAGCTCATCGCGACGTCGCGCGCGGACGACGGCGAGGTGATGTCGGTGCGGCACGCGCGGCATCCCGTGTTCGGCGTGCAATTCCACCCCGAAAGCATCCTCACTCCCGAGGGACCGGCGATGCTTCGCAACTTCATTCAGCTCACGAAATAGCGATTCAAGAGGAGGAACCATGATCAAGGAAGCAATCGAGAAAATCGTCATGAAGGAAGACCTCACCTACAACGAGGCCTACACCGTCATGAGCGAGATCATGAGCGGAGAGACCTCGGCGACGCAAAACGCGGCGTTTCTGGCGGCGCTCTCCACGAAGAGCACGAAAGCCGAGACCATCGACGAGATTTCCGGGTGCGCGGCCGCCATGCGCGAGAAGGCGACGCCGGTGCCGCACCCCGGCATGGAGGTGCTCGAGATCGTGGGCACGGGCGGCGACCGCTCGAACACGTTCAACATCTCCACGACGGCCGCGTTCATCATCGCGGCGGCGGGCGTGAAGGTGGCCAAGCACGGCAACCGCGCGGCGAGTAGCCAGTCGGGCACCGCCGACTGCCAGGAGGCCCTGGGCGTGAACATCGAGCAGGACCCGGCGAAGGCGGCGAAGCTGCTTGAGGAGGTGGGTCTGTGCTTCTTCTTCGCGCAGAAGTACCATCCGGCAATGAAATACGTGGGAGCAATCCGCCGCGAGCTGGGTTTTCGCACGGTGTTCAACATCCTAGGGCCGCTCACCAACCCGGCGAGCCCGGAATACTTCCTGCTGGGCGTATATGACGAGTACCTGGTGGAACCGGTGGCAAAGGTGCTCGACAAGCTGGGCGTCAAACGCGGCTTGGTCGTGTATGGCCAGGACAAGATGGACGAGGTTTCCGCAAGCGCGCCCACGACGATTTGCGAGCTGCGCGACGGCTATTACCGCACGAGCGTGATCGCGCCCGAGGACTTCGGGTTCGAGCGGTGCGAGAAGGCAGACGTGGTGGGCGGAACCCCCGCGGAGAACGCGCAGACCACGCGTGACATCCTTGGCGGCGCCGAGCGCGGGCCCAAGCGCACAATCGTCCTGCTCAATGCGGGTGCGGCCCTGTTCACTGCGGGCGCGGCCGAAAGCATTGCCAAGGGAATCGAACTTGCCACGCAGATAGTCGATTCCGGCAAGGCACTGGCGACGCTGGAGGCCTACATCGCGGAATCGAATCGATAGCTTGAAGGAAATACGGCATGAATTGTCACAAACTCAATAAAGCTGAGACGTGGAAGCGTTTTTACCAAGTGCACACCACTGTTTATGCAGTTTTTTCTCCATATTCAGAGGGTCAATGAGGTGAAAACAGCCCCGATGCCCTCATGAAATCTCAGCTTTCTTTATTCTGTGACATCATCGCGACATTTTGGAAAAAGCGGGTGAGCAATGAAGACGATTTTGGACATACTGGCAGCAGCGGCCCGTGAGCGCGTCGCTGCAGCACGCGCGGAAACGCCGCTCGAATCCGTTCGGGAGCAAGCGCTCGCACTCCCCCGCGAGACGGCTCCGGCATTTACCCAAGCGCTCTCTGGCCTCGACCCCGCAGGCGACGCCCTGCACTTCATCTGCGAGTGCAAGAAGGCCTCACCCTCGAAGGGCCTCATCGCGCCGGACTTCCCCTACCTGGACATCGCGCGCTCGTACGAAGCGGCGGGGGCAAGCGCCATCTCGGTGCTCACCGAGCCCACGCGCTTCCTGGGCAGCGACGATTACCTGCGCGAGATCGCCCAGTACGTGGGCATCCCGTGCCTGCGCAAGGATTTCACGGTCGACGAATACCAAATCTACGAGGCAAAACTCCTCGGCGCGCAGGCGGTGCTGCTCATCTGCAGCCTGTTGGACACCGCAACCATCCATCGCTACCTGGGCATATGCGACGACCTGGGAATCGCGGCCCTCGTCGAGACGCACGACGAAGACGAGGTCGCAAGCGCCCTCGCGGCGGGCGCGGCCATCGTGGGCGTGAACAACCGCAACCTGAAGGACTTCACGGTGGACATCGGCACCAGCGTGCGTCTGCGCGGGTTCGTGCCGCCCGAAGTGCTGTTCGTAGCCGAAAGCGGCATCCGTTCCGCAGCAGATATCGCGGTTTTGCGCGACAATGGCGTGAACGCCGTGCTTGTGGGCGAGCAACTCATGCGCGCCGACGACAAGCAGGCAGCTATCGCCGAGCTGAGAGGAGCGTTTCGATGACGCGTATAAAAATGTGTGGGCTTACCCGTGAAGAGGATGTCGCAGCCGCCAACGAGATTCTGCCGGACTACATCGGGTTCGTGTTCTGCCCCGACAGCAGCCGCTACATCACGCCGGAACGGGCCGTCGAGCTGAACGAGAATCTCGACGAGGACATCACGAACGTGGGCGTGTTCGTGGACGCGCCGGTGCGTTTCGTAGCCGCACTCATGAACGAGGACCTCATCGATATCGCGCAGCTGCACGGCAATGAGGACGACGCCTACATCGCGCAGCTGCGTCAGGCGCTGCGGGCGCCGGACGAGAAGGCCATTTTGAAGGCATTTGTCATCAACGGACCCGAAGATGTGCAGGCCGCACGCGAGACGACGGCCGACATGGTGCTGCTCGACGCCGGCCTGGGCGAAGGCAAGACCTTCGATTGGTCGCTGCTCGAGGGCTTCGACCGCCCCTACTTCCTGGCAGGCGGCCTCGATGCGAACAACGTTGCCGAGGCACTCGACCGCACCGGCGCCGCCTACGTGGACACGAGCAGCGGCATCGAAACCGACGGCGTGAAGGATCCCGAAAAGATGCGTGCGTTTGCCCAGGCGGTGCGCGCGTGGGATGAGGCGAACCCGCGCCTGAGCTTCCTGGAATCGCTGCATCCGGAATTACACGACGAACAAGAACAACAAGAAGAAGGGTTCAGCCCCGAGCTGAACTGATGAACAGCCGGGGGCATCCCCGGCGGAACGGAGGAGCACATGACCAACCCCCGCGGGCGATTTGGGGTTCATGGCGGGCAATACATGCCGGAAACCCTGATGAACGCCGTCATAGAGTTGGAAGAAGCCTACGACCGCTTCAAGGATGACCCCGATTTCAAGAAAGAGCTGGCCACGCTCTTCAACGAGTACGCCGGCCGGCCGAGCCGCCTGTATTTCGCGGAACGCATGACGCACGACTTAGGCGGCGCGAAGGTCTACCTGAAGCGTGAGGACCTCAACCACACGGGCGCGCACAAGATCAACAACGTGCTGGGGCAGGCGCTGCTGGCGAAGAAGATGGGCAAGACCCGCCTCATCGCCGAAACAGGCGCCGGCCAGCACGGCGTGGCCACCGCCACCGCCGCCGCGCTCATGGACATGGAATGCGTCGTGTTCATGGGCGCGCTCGACTGCGAGCGCCAGGCGCTGAACGTGTACAAGATGCGGCTGCTGGGAGCCAGCGTCGTGCCCGTGACCACCGGCACCGCCACGCTGAAGGACGCCGTGAGCGCCGCGATGCGCGAATGGACGAGCCGCATCGACGACACCCATTACTGCCTGGGCTCGGTCATGGGCCCGCATCCCTTCCCCACCATCGTGCGCGATTTCCAGGCCGTCATCTCGGCCGAGATCAAGGAGCAGATGCTGGAGCGCGAGGGCAAGCTGCCCGACGCCGTGCTCGCCTGCGTGGGCGGCGGCAGCAACGCCATCGGCACGTTCTACCACTTCATCGACACGCCCGAGGTACAGCTCATCGGATGCGAGGCTGCGGGGCGGGGCGTCGACACCTTCGAGACGGCGGCCACAATCGCCACCGGCCGCCTGGGCATCTTCCACGGCATGAAAAGCTACTTCTGCCAGGACGAATTCGGCCAAATCGCGCCGGTGTACAGCATCTCCGCAGGTCTCGATTACCCGGGCATCGGCCCCGAGCATGCGTGGCTGCACGATACCGGGCGCGCCACCTACGTGCCCGTCACCGACGAGGAAGCCGTGCAGGCGTTCGAATACCTGAGCCGGCTCGAGGGCATCATCCCGGCCATCGAGAGCGCGCATGCCCTGGCCCACGCCATCAAGCTCGCGCCCACGATGCGACCCGACCAAACCATCGTCGTCACGCTTTCGGGTCGCGGCGACAAGGACTGCGTGTCCGTGGCGCGCTACCGCGGAGAGGAGCTGAGCGAATAATGAGCACGATCCAGCAGGCCTTCGCGAATGGCAAGGCATTCATCCCCTTCATCACCTGCGGCGACCCCGACCTCGACACCACCGCCGCCTGCGTGCGCGCCATGGTGGCAGCCGGCGCCGACCTCGTGGAGCTGGGCATCCCGTTTTCCGACCCCACGGCGGAAGGGCCGGTGATTCAAGAGGCCAACGAGCGAGCGCTCGCAGCGGGAACCACCACCGACAAGGTGTTCGACCTCGTGCGCAACCTGCGCCGCGACGTCACCGTGCCCATGGTGTTCATGACCTACGCGAACGTCGTGTTCTCGTACGGTGCCGAGCGCTTCATCGCCACCTGCGCCGAAGTGGGCATCGACGGGCTCATCCTGCCCGACGTGCCCTTCGAGGAAAAGGAAGATTTCGCGCCCCTGTGCGCCCAGTACGGCCTGGATCTCGTGAGCATGATCGCGCCCACGAGCGAGAACCGCATCGCGCAAATCGCGCGCGAGGCCACCGGCTTCATCTACGTGGTGTCGAGCCTGGGCGTTACGGGCGTGCGCACCGAAATCACCACGGATATCGCTTCCATCGTGAGGGTCATCCGAGAGAACACGGCCACGCCATGCGCGGTGGGTTTCGGCATCTCGACGCCCGCGCAGGCCACGAAGATGGCCGGCGCCTCTGACGGAGCCATCGTGGGAAGCGCCATCGTGAAGCTCATCGCCCAGCATGGGCGCAACGCTGCCGGCCCGGTGGGCGAATACGTGCGCGAAATGGCACAGGCGGCGCATAGCGCAGAGTAGGCAGCGCCGTTAACCAGGCGTGACAACCGCAGCTGTTGTGGAGAATTCCACCCGGCATGCATAACCCGGCGAAGGGCCTCTCCCCTCCGCCGGGTTTTTCGCTACTATGAGGCAACGCATATAAAGGAGGGACCGATTATGCTTTGCCCGAACTGCTCGGCACCGCTTTCTGAAACCGCCAAGTTCTGCTCGAACTGCGGCGCGCCCATCGCCACGGCAGGCTCGCCGTACAGCGCTCCCGTCGACGGGGTTGCGAGCGCTGCGTCGCCGTATCAGGCGCAAACCGCGCAGGCCACACAAGCCGCGCAGGCTCAGGCTGCACAGGCCGCGCAGGCGCAGCCCGAGCAGTCCCCCTTCGAGCGCGGATACCAGCAGGGATACGCGTGGGCTTCCGGCGAGCAAGCGCCCCCGCAGGCCGAGCCCGTACGCGACGCCTGGCAGCAGGGTTACGATCAGCCGGCGAATCCGTATGCCCAAGCCGACGCCCCCGTTGCCGGGGCAACCGTGAAAAACCACATCGCCGCTGGCCTCTTGGGCATTTTCCTGGGCAGCCTGGGCATCCACAAGTTCTACTTGGGATACACCCGCGAAGGCGTCATCATGCTCCTGGTTACCATCCTGGGCTCGCTGCTCACGCTGGGCCTATCCGGCCTGGCCATGGAAGTCGTCGGCATCGTCGAAGGCATCATCTACCTCACGAAATCCGACGAGGAGTTCTACTACACCTACGAACAGGGCCAGAAACCCTGGTTCTAAAGGGCGCCGGAGGTCTTCGCCTCACCCCGTGCTCAATGGTCTATCAACGTGAAAACCCCGCGACGGCATTCGCGGGGTTTTCTTGCAAGGTATGTTTGAGGTGTGGGGATCGGCTAAACGATAATGTCCTCCGTTCGTGGTTAGGGTTGCCTAATAGTTAGTTCGTCCTAACTTATACCGAAGGAATTGGCTGCTGTCAACGGCGAATTCGGAATTTTCAGAACAGACTCAGCTGCTCGCCTTCTTCATCGGCTTCTTGCCCCTCGGGCTTCACGATGAGCTCGACGTCGGAACGGTCGGCGAGCGCCCCCAACTCCCCCGCCATCCACAGCGGCAGCTCCTCGCGGCGCAGCACCACCGGCATGCGCTCATGCACAGGGGCGACAAACCCGTTCGGCTCGGTCGTCACCACCGAGAAATGGTCGCCTTCACTGATGCCCGCGAGCCACGTGATGGGCTCGTCCACCAGCTCGAAGGCATACTGCCGCTTCACCAGGCGCCCCGTCTTCGCGCTGCGGACCTTCTGCGTTCCATGCCGCTCGAAGAAGCCGCGCGTCGGCACGAGGCAGCGCCCCTTCTCGAAAGACGCGCGCCACATGCTGCGCCCAGACGCAATCGACTCGATGCGCGTGTTGAACACGGGACCAGCCTGCCATTCCACGGGATACCCCCACCGCAGCAGCTGAACCGGCACATCAGGCAGGGCGCCCACGATGGGCACATCGTCCTGCGGATATGCGTCAATCGGAGCACGCGCAGGCCAATCGGGGTAAGGGTTGTCGGGGCCTGCGCTCATCGCCCGCACCACCTGGAGCACCTCATCATAGGTGAACACGATCATCCGGCCGCACATGACACCTCCCAACCCATACCTATCGCAGGGACAGTCCCCATGATAGGTTTCGGCAAAAGCGAACCTGTGACATATTCCAATTCTATATCGGGTCATTGGAAAAGTTTGCACATGCGGTGGCATTCTGCGATAGCATGGGTATTCGTCGGAAAGGGATAATAGGAGGACCATCGTGTGTGAGCTCTTCGCAATCAATGCGAAACAGCCTACGAGCGCAAACGGCTACCTGCGCACCTTCTATTCCCACAGCGACCTGCATCCCCATGGCTGGGGCATCTGCTGGCGCGCTGGAGACGACATTTCCCTCGTGAAAGAACCTGTGCGCGCCATCGATTCGCCGCGCTTGCATGCCTTGCTGGAAACGCCCATCGCGCAGGCGCACCTGCTCGCGCACATTCGTCTGGCAACCATCGGGTCCACCAACGAACACAACTGCCATCCCTTCGTCACCGAAGACGAGAGCGGCATCGAATGGATGCTCATCCACAACGGCACGGTATTCAACGATGCGCTCATCACCGGATACGATGGCGTCGGCCAAGGCAGCACCGACAGCGAACGCGTGATGCTCTTCCTGCGGGACCTCTTGGATGCCGCCGAGCTGCGCAAGGGCGGCGAGCTGTCGTTCGATGAGCGATTCGCCATCCTGAACAGCGCGCTCACGAAGCTCTCGAACGGCAACAAGCTGAACATCTTGCTCGACGACGGCGAGTACCTGTACGTGCACACAAATACGCTGAAGAAAACGCTCTACGTAAAGCAATCGCCCGAACAGGCGATTTTCAGCACGCAACCGCTCGACGATGACCCGGCATGGACGCCGGTTCCCATGGCCCAGCTGCAAGCCTATCGCGACGGCGAGCTCGTCCGCGAGGGCACGCCGCACGGTAACGTCTTCGTGGAATGCGCCATCGAGAACTACCTGCTCCTGCAATCTTCCAACTAACTAGAGGGTGGTTGCCGGGGCCGGGTGAAACAGGGTACCAGGCACCCTGTTTCACCCGGCCCCGGCAACCATCACACCTACTATCCCTTAAAATGGAGGCGATAAGCATTCACGAAAGGGAGGTAATGATGGCTCAGGCAAATCCCGTACCCGGAACAAACGGCAATGTGTATGTCCCCTTCGACCAGCGCACCGGCGACAAGTCGGTCGTGTACTTCACCCGCGACCTTTCGGCCGCAGGCCTGCGGAAGGCGTTTGCCGCCGTCGCCGGCCCCATCCAGGGCAAGGTG
The DNA here is from genome assembly GCA_030525445.1 of Coriobacteriia bacterium. Lineage (GTDB taxonomy): Bacteria > Actinomycetota > Coriobacteriia > Coriobacteriales > Eggerthellaceae > UMGS1519. The sequence goes on from JAUNEQ010000002.1 coordinate 32,082, forward strand.
GGCGTGAAGCTGCACACCGGCGAGATGAACGGCCCGAACATCATCCCGCGCCCGTGGGTGAAGGAGCTCATCGACAACGACCTGCCGGGCGCGACGATCGTGGAAACCAACACGTATTACGAAGGCGACCGCTACACCACCGAGCAGCACCGCGCCACCATCGAGAACAACGGCTGGACGTTCTGCCCGGTCGACATCATGGACGAGTTCGGCGTGGCCGAATTCCCCGTGGAAGGCGGCAAATGGTTCGACGTCATGCATGTGGGCGAGCACCTGGCAAACTATGATTCGCTCGTCGCCCTCACCCACTTCAAGGGCCATATGATGGGCGGCTTCGGCGGTTCCAACAAGAACCTCGGCATCGGTTGCGCGGACGGCCGCATCGGCAAGAAGGAAATCCACACCACCGTGGGCTCCGACAACATGTGGAGCATCGCGGAAGAAGAGCTCATGGAGCGTATGACGGAGTCCACGAAGGCGACCGTCGACCACTTTGGCGAGCACATCGTGTTCGTGAACGTGATGCGCAACATGAGCGTGTCCTGCGACTGCGAAGGCGTCGCAGCAGAACCGGTGGTCACCCCGAACGTGGGCATCGTGGCGTCGCTTGACATCCTCGCCGCCGACCAGGCCTCCGTCGACCTCGTGTACGCCATGGGCGAAGCCGACCACGCGGCGCTCGTGGAGCGCATCGAGACGCGCCACGGCCTGCGCCAGCTGAGCTATATGAAGGAGCTCGGCATGGGCAACGACCGCTACACGCTCGTGGACCTCGACAACGACAACGCCGTCATCGAGCCCGCCGCAGCCGTCGCGCACGTGGTTCCGTTTGAGGGCTAGCCCAAAATGAAACACCGGTATCAGGCACCGGCGTTTCATTAGGCACGAAGAACGCCGCCGCGCGCATCATGCGGGCGGCGACGTTCTCTCTTTCAGCGACCTTATGCTGGGCGCTTAATGCTCCATGGGACGATTGCCCTCGCCGATGAGCACGATCTGCGGTTGGTGATTGCGCGCCTCTTCTGGCGTGAACCGTCCGTACGCCATGATGATGACCTTGTCGCCCACATTGCAGCAGTGCGCCGCGGCGCCATTCAGGCAGATGATGCCGCTTCCCGCAGCACCCTTCATCGCGTACGTCTCCAGGCGTGCGCCGTTGTCCACGTCGGCAACACAGACCTTTTCCCACTCGAGGATGCCGGCGGCGGCCATGAGCTCCTCGTCGATGGTGATGGAGCCGACGTATTCAACATTGGCCTCGGTCACCGTCGCGCGGTGAATCTTGCTCTTCAGCATTTCGATATCCATGGCATCCTCTCGTATACGGATAACTCTTATATTTTGAGGTATTGACTTCTCGACAATTTTATCTTGCTTTCAAACCCCATACCCAGCCGTGCCATAAAATGTCATATCTTGGCGTAAAAATGTATACCTCATTATTTCCATTTTGTGGCAATTTCACTGGAAATCGATAGGCATCACGGTACAATGCCCCTTGCGCACGGACAGGGGAAAGGAGCACTCGGTGAAGATTGGCTTCATCGGCGCTGGCAAAGTCGGGTTCTCGTTGGGCAAGCATGCCGCTGTCCACGGAGCAAGCATTTCCGGCTACAGTAGCCGTTCTGTCAAATCCGCCGAAGACGCAGCCGCGTTTGCGGGTGGTGAGGCGTTCGGAACACCAGACGCCCTCGTGCAAGCAAGCGACATCGTCTTCATAACCGTCCCCGACGGCCACATCGCATCCACCTGGAATGCAATCGCGCAATCGGTACGCGAAGGCAAGATAGACCTCGCCGGCAAAACCATCTGCCATTGCTCCGGCGCGCTTTCATCCAACGTCTTCGAAGGCGCGGCCGACTTTGGGGCCTTTGCTTTCTCCGTGCATCCGCTCTATGCGGTGAGCTCGAAGTACGAGACCTACCGCGAACTCGGCAACGCCCTATTCACCGTAGAGGGCACGCCCGAGCGCCTCGACCAGATGGTCGAGCTCGTGCGCAGCTGGGGAAACGAAGTCCAGGCCATTTCCGCGCAGGACAAGGTGCGCTACCATGCCGCCGCGGTCATGGCGAGCAACCTCGTGGTGGGCCTGGTGCATGCTGCCGCCGGAGAGCTCGAGCGCTGCGGCTTCACCCCCGATTCCGCCGAGCGTGCATTGCGCCCCCTTTTCTTGGGTAACGCAGAGCATATCGCGGAAGACGGCACGGCAGCCGCGCTCACGGGACCGGCCGAACGCGGGGATTCCGCAACGATTGCCAAACACCTGGACTGCCTCGACGGCACCCACCGGGAAATCTACCGGCTGCTCACCGAAGAGTTGTACGAAGTCGCAGCCATCAAACACGGGGATAGCCGCAAATAAGCGGTTGACCATAGCAAACGGGTGGCACCGGCACGAGCCTGCCCCCACTTCCACACGAAAGGAAACAACATGCCCAAGAACACGGTGCTCACCCTGCAACAGCAGAAGCAGGCTGGAGACAAGATCTGCCAGGTCACAGCCTATGACTACACCATGGCCTGCCTGGTGGAGGAAGCCGGTCTCGAGATGATTCTGGTGGGCGACTCCCTCGGCATGGTGATGATGGGTTACGAAGACACCCTGCCCGTGACGATGGACGATATGGTGCGCTACACCCGCACCGTCACTCGCGCGACGAACAACACCTTCGTCGTCGCAGACATGCCGTTCATGTCGTATCAGGCATCGATGAACGAGGCCGTCACCAACGCCGGTCGCCTTCTGAAGGAAGGCCGCGCACAAGCCGTGAAGCTTGAAGGCGGCGCCACCGTGGTGAAGCAAATCCGTGCGATGACCGAAGCCGGCATCCCCGTGCAGGCGCACATCGGCATGACCCCGCAGTCCGTGAACGCCTTCGGCGGCTTCAAGGTGCAGGGCAAGAACGTGGATGCCGCCAAGCAAATCGTGGAAGACGCCTTCGCCGTGCAGGAGGCAGGCGCCTTCTCCATCGTGCTCGAATGCGTGCCGGCGCTGCTCGCCGAATACATCACCGAGCAGGTGAACGCCATCACCATCGGCATCGGCGCAGGCGCGGGCTGCGACGGCCAGGTGCTGGTTGGCCAGGACCTGCTGGGCATGACGCACGGCTTCAAGCCGAAGTTCGTGAAGCGCTTCGGCGAGGTGGGCAATGCCATCAAGGATGCATACGCCGCATACAGCGCCGAGGTGAAGGCGGGCACGTTCCCGGCGAGCCCGGAGCACACTTTCAAAATCGACGAGGAGGTCATGGAGCTCGTCCGCCGCGGCTAGTTCCCACCCTCATCCCAGAAAGGATTACCCATGCAGATTGTGAAAACCGTCGCCGAAGTGCGTGAGGCCGTGCGTGCATGGCGCGCCGAGGGCCTGACCGTGGGCCTGGTGCCCACGATGGGCTTCCTGCACGAGGGCCACAAGAGCCTCATCGTGCGCGCCGTGGCCGAGAACGACCGCGTCGTGGTAAGCGACTTCGTGAATCCCACGCAGTTCGGCCCGAACGAGGACCTGGAAAGCTATCCGCGCGACCTCGAGCGCGATGCGGCGTTGTGCGAGGAAGCCGGCGCGGCCCTCGTCTTTAACCCTGAGCCCTCCGAGATGTACGCGCCCGACGCCTGCACCTTCGTGGACATGGACGCCCTCACGGGCGAGCTTTGCGGCAAGACGCGCCCGACGCACTTCCGCGGCGTGTGTACCGTAGTGTCGAAATTGTTCAACATCGTCACGCCCGACGCCGCCTACTTCGGCCAGAAAGACGCGCAGCAGCTTGCCGTTATCCGCCGCATGGTGCGCGACCTCAACTTCGGCCTGCGCGTGGTGGGTTGCCCCATCGTGCGCGAGGAAGACGGCCTGGCCAAGAGCAGCCGCAACACCTATCTTTCCGCCGATGAACGCCAGGCGGCGCTGTGCCTGTCCCGCGCGATTTTCGCTGGCCAGAAGCTGGTGGAAGACGGTGAGCGCGATGCTGCCACGGTGACCGAGGCCATGCGCGCCATCATCGAGGCCGAACCGCTCGCTCGCATCGACTACGTGAAGATGGTCGACTTCGACAACATCGAGCTCATCGACCACATCGCCGACGGCCAGCCGGTACTGTGCGCCATCGCTGTGTACATCGGCAAGACTCGCCTCATCGACAACTTCATCGTGGAGTAGCCTGCAATTCCTGTTGCACCCAAACGAGCCGAGGATGCCGTCCTCGGCTCGTTTTGTTGTGCTCGGATCTAGCGGTGACGGGGGGTCAGGCTTAACGTCACTGCCACACGACCGACCGACTATCCTTCCCGCCGTTTTCGCTTCATTTGCTACAATCTTCTTGTTCGCAAGCGCGAATCCCGACGAGCGCGGTCGTACCGGGTTAGGACAAGACGATGCATGGCAGGCAACCTTCGAAAAAGGGAGGCGCGTATGGCATGGATCGTTTTGGTGGCTTCGGGATGCATGGAATGCGTCTGGGCCGTCGCACTCGGAAAATCGGAAGGGTTCTCGCACCCAATTCCCACCATCGTGTTCTTCGTGGCGTGCGCCCTGAGCATGTTGGGGCTTTCATTTGCCTTGAAGACCCTGCCCGTGGGCACCTCGTACGCCGTGTGGGTGGGCGTGGGCGCTGCCCTCACCATGATTTACGGCATGATCGACGGCACCGAATCGATTTCCCTCGTGAAGGTGCTGCTCATCACCGGCCTCATCGGATGCCTCGTGGGCTTGAAGCTTGTCTCGGACGCCTCATAATTATTGGTACACCGAGAGGAGAGGATCGGATGTTCCGCGGAATGCGTAAAGCGCTTGCTGCCGGCATCGTGGCCGCACTGTTGGCGACCACGGCATTGGCCGCTGGCTGTGCGACCGGGCCCGAATCATCCCCGAGCGCCGAAACGCCTGCCGCCCCTTCCCCATCCCTGGCCCAATACAGCGCGCAGTTCCCCTTGCAATGCGAGACCATCCAGCAAACGCGCGTGAACGCCAAGGGCATCCTCATCGGCCACACCGTGGAGAACCTCCAGGAGATCTGCGAGGCGCCGACGGTGCGCGACCAAAATGGCGACCCGGTGTATGACAAAGACGGCAACGTCCAATACCTCGAAGCGGCCTACTATCCCGAAACCGATCACTACGACATCGATAAGCTCAGCGATGCCCAGCTGGAGGAGATGAACCTGAAGTCCGGCTGCGTGTCGTGCAAGACCACGCGCTTCAACGACATCTATGCGCAGCAGGGCGCTGCGGCGTTCGGCAACGTCTATAACGCCGAAGCGCGCGCCATCGTGGACAACGACTATTTCGATTGCACGATGTGCCACGACGGCGAACCCTCCGCCAAAAACCTTGCGCCGCAGCTCATGTTCTTCCCGGCTATCGGCGGGGACTTCGTCGCACGGCTCGACCCGAAGAACGCCGTGTGCGGCCAATGCCACAACGCCTACGACTACCGCAGCTCCATCCACACCGAAGAAGACCTGCAAACCATCGACGCCTTCCGCAACGGCTACGACGTGGACGGCCTGTTCGAAACCTGCTGGGAAGACGGCGTGAACTTCGAGACCGATCCCGCCACGGGCATCACCGAAAGCTACGTGCTGCATCCCACGGTGGAACTGTTCATGGACACGAAGATGCAGGAGCTGGGCGTGACCTGCGTGGATTGCCACATGCCGCAAAGCACGGCCGAGGACGGCACCACGTTCACGAACCATTTTTCTGCAAACTCCCCGCTGGAGAGCGAGGATTCCCTCACCTACTGCCTGAACTGCCACGAGCGCCAGGGCATCGCCTCGACCGAAGACATGGCGGCGTTCGTACGGGCGCAGGAGGCGGAACTCGCCGAAGGTATGGCCGCGCTTGAAAAGCGGGAGGCCGCATTCAAGAAGGCGCTCGAGCAGGCTGTCGCCAAGACAGGCGCCGACGACCCCGCGCTCGACGACGTGAAGAAGCTCTACGCAAAAGTGACATGGTACGACATGTGCCTGGTGACCGGGCCTTCCGAAAGCCCCGGATCGCAAGCCGCCATGCTCGATTGGCGCGATATCCTAAAGAAGGCACATGCGGCATGCGATGAAGGGATGGCGGCTCTTGCCTGACACCGGTCAACAGAAAACGCGGCAAGCCTTCGGACTGCAGTTCAAGGTCCTCGTGACCCTTGCGGTGCTGTTCACGGTGTTCGTGGTGGCGGCGTTCGCGTGGGGCGCCTCGTTCGTGCATGACAAGAGCCTTGAGGATGCGGAGGCCCGCGCCGTCGCCCTGAGCGACCAGATGGATGCGGTGTGGGACTACGTCGACGAGAACCAACCCGCCACGAACGTGTACGTGCGCGAACTGGGCGACCAGGCGCGGGGCCTCGTATGCGTAAGCGCCGTAAAATCCGTCGCCCGCGACTTCAGCCGCGAAAACGACAGCGAGATCCGCGTGGTGGCGTTGATCCCCCGCAACAAGGAAGACAGCCCCGATGCCTTCGAACAGGAGGCCCTCGAGGCCTTTGCCGCCGATGAAACGCTTCGGTCGTATTCGGGCGTGAGCGCGAATGACGCGGGTGAGCAGGTGTACTACTACCTGCGGCCGCGGCACATCACCGCGACCTGCCTCACCTGCCACGGAAACCCTGCCGGCGAGAAAGACCCGCTGGGATACGTGAAGGAAGGGTATACCGTGGGCACGGTCGCCGGGGCGGTGAGTGTGCGCGCGCCGCTGAACAGCTACATGGCAAATGCCGGCGAAGGCGCAATTCAAGGCATCCTGCTCGTGCTCTTGGGCTTGTTGGGCGTCATGGGCGTGATGTACGCCGTATTGCGCGCGACCGTCATCAAGCCCGTGACGCGCGTGTCGGAAGCCGCTTCCGCCTACCGCCCGGGGAAGGATTCCCCACGCCTGGAGGACACGGACGGCAAGGACGAGATCGCCGCGCTCGCACGGGACTTCAACACGATGGCCGATGACCTGGACAGCCTGTACACCAACCTCGAGCTGCGCGTCGAGGAGCGCACCGCGGAACTCGCCCGCCTGAACGACGAGCTGCAATCGAAACAGGGGGAGCTCGCAGCGGCGCTTGCCCAGTTGCAGGACGAGACCGAATACAAGGACCGCCTGTTCGCCTCGCTCTCGCATGACTTGCGCACGCCGCTCGCTTCCATCATCGCCTACACGCAGCTCGCCGAAACGAAGATGGATGAATGCGCGCCCGCAGGGCAGGATTTCGATGGCTGCCGCAATCGCGAGACGCTCGAGCGCATCGCCGACCAGGCGCGCACGCTCGTGGGCATGGTCGACAACATCCTCGCCTTCGCCCGCGCCGAAGCTCAGGGCATCGAGGTGCGTCCCACGGCCGTGGACCTGGTCGACCTGGCCATGCACCTGCGCGCGACCATGGAACCCATCGCCCAGAAGCGCAGCCAGCATCTGGAAGTGCACGCCGATGCGAGCCTACCGCTCATCGAAGCCGACCGCGATCTGCTGATGCGCGTGCTGCACAACCTGGTAAACAACGCCTCGAAGTTCACGCCGTCCGGAGGCGGCATTCGCGTGGAAATCCTACTCGAGGAAAGCGAGAACCCCGAAACCGGCATCATCTCGTTCGTCGTCGACGATG
>JAUNEQ010000056.1 GCA_030525445.1 Coriobacteriia bacterium
TGGTTTCGCACGGGTAGATTGGGCTCATGGTCGAGACCTCGTCTGCGTACAGGCCGAATTCGACCCAAAACCAAGGTTTTTGAGCAATCGGGTTTTCGTGTCTTTCGATTGCAATGGTTCTGCCATCACGTATTCCCAGGTCAAATCTGCGGCTATCTTTCTGCAGGATAATCCCCGCACGAGGGAGCGAAAATCGACTGCTCAAAAACCTTGGTTTTGGGTCGAATTCGGTGGTTTTGGCGCGGGGGTTTGGCGGTAAGCCGGGAATCGGTCGGAGTTACGAGGAAAAGCGCCCAACCCAGATGAAAACTCCAGGGTCGAGGCGTCTCCGTCATGCGAGCAGGTCGATGGGCTCGAGTTCGAAGATGCCGGACGCATCCACCTCATCGTTCACGCGCAGGCAGTGCAGCGGACAGGTGAACTCGCACAGATGGCAACCCACGCAATCGCTCATGCGCCAGGTGAGTGAGCCCTTCGGCGCATCGTCGTCCCGCTTCGCGCCCACGGCGCCCCAAGCATCATAAGAGTACGCGAAGCTGATGGGCGCCTCCTCGCCCTGCAGCGCGCCGGTGGGGCAGAAGCGCACGCACATCGCGCAGCGGCGGCACGCCTCGGCGTTCACCTCGACGCGCGCGAATCCTCGGGCGTTCAGCGGCCCCGATGGTTCCGGGTTCAGCACGTAGAGGTCGTCGAGCAGGCTCTCGGAGCGCGGCATCGAGAACTTCAGCATGTTTCCGCGGCCATCGGTGAGCGTTTGCCGCAGCGATGGTGCCTGCTCCTGCATTCCCAGCTTCTCGCGCATTTCCGCAGCGGCGGTTTCGGCGACGATGGTGGTGGCTTGGTTGGCCATGTCGGAGAGCATGCCGCGTCGCGAGTACTCGTTGTGCCCCACGGTCGTGGTGCCCGATACGGTGTTCACCTGCGCCCCCGCCGTGCGCGGCGCCGGTTTGCGCGAGCGATTCGCCTTGCTGGCCTCGTCGCCTTCTGCCGGCGGCTTCTCGCGGCGAAGCGAGATCGCGCACGAGGACCCCGTCGCCTGCAAGAGCGCGCGGGTCGTGGCGAGGATATCGGGCACGGCGGCGAGTGTGGGTTTCATGCATCGCGCCTGGTTGCAGCTCGTGAGCGCGATCTTTTCGAACCCGCATGCGGCTGCGTGCACAAGCACGGCCTCATCCACATAGGGGAGCGCCGGAACGACGATGCGGCCGGCGGCGTTGCTGGGCGTGGCGTGTTCGCAGGCGAATTCCAGGATGGGCTCGGGCGCCTCCGGGTCTTCCGCGAAATGGGCAAAGACTTCGTCGGCAACGGTGTCGACGAATCCGATGAGCTCGGCGGTCGAGGGCTGCGTGGTGCGCAATGCCTGTGTGGGGCATTCGCTCGCGCAGCTGCCGCATCCGATGCAGAGCTCGGGCTGGATCGTGATTCGGTTGTCCTTCACGGTGATGGCGCCTTCGGGGCACGTTTCCACGCACGCTCCGCACTGCGCCATGCGATGGCGCACCTCGGTGCAGCGGCCGGCCTCAACGATGATGTGGCGGCTCCCGGCGCCCGCGACGATTCCCGCTATGTTCTCGATGGTGGGCATACCGATATTGTACGCGATTCCCCGGTAAAGCCGCTAAGCAGCGGGGCGTTTCTGCCGCCGGGATTTGGCTGGGAGCCTGCGCCGTGCGGTTGTGACTCGTCAGCGAGTCTTGCCAGGGATCGCCTCCCGCTGGCACGATTCGCCGCCGTGCGGGAACAGAGCGGCGAATCGTGCCGAATGCCTGCTCCGGCTGGCACGATTCAATGGAGTGCGGCCGCACAGCGGCGAATCGTGCCGCGAGCGAGCCCCGTGTGGCTGGATTCAACGCTGTGCGGCCACACAGCGGCGAATCGAGCCAGCTGCCGACGGCTCCCCGGCACGATTCAACGCCGTGCGGCCGCACAGCGCCGAATCGAGCCAGCGGGCCGAATCCGGGACCTTTCGCCACTCATCGAACCTGGCTCTGGTTCGGGTCGCATCTCGCGAGTTCCCGGTGCCGGCGCAAGCCATTGGGGCGAGCGCATCCGCGAAAAAAGTTAGCTCCATCTAAAAACATCGTGCGCGATATAAGCGCACAAACAATATTGCTGAGATAGGATAAAGAACCGGACAAACGAGGATATTTATCCAACTTAAATCGCGTGCAATCTAGATTTCGTCGGAGTAGAAAAAGTAGGTGAGCCTTCCGCATCGTGCTTCCGGCGGAGGCGACAGGAGGAGGTGCGGCGCGCTGCGCCGCATTCGAGGAGAAGGAGAAGGAGGCAGAGATGTCTGATACGACGCCGAGCCTCTCGCGCCGTTCGTTCGTGAAGACGACGGGCGCGTTGGGCGCGCTGGCTGCCGCAGGCGGAACGCTCGCGGCATCCGAGCAGCTGTTCGGAAACGTCCCGCTCGCCATGGCTGACGAGGAGGAGGCGGTGCCCGAGACCATTGCTTGGAGCCAGTGCAATGTGAACTGCGGCGGCAACTGCGTGTTCCAGTGGCATTCGGTCGACGGCAAAGTCCAGTACATGGAGACCGACAACACGGGCGATGACCCGAATTTCCAGGCGCGCGCCTGCTTGCGCGGCCGCTCCATGCGCAAGTGGCTCAACCATCCCGACCGCCTGCTGTACCCGATGAAGCGCGTCGGCAAGCGCGGCGAGGGCAAGTTCGAGCAGATCACCTGGGAAGAGGCCACCGACCTCATCGCCGAAAAGCTCAAGTGGGTCTACAGCGAGTACGGCCCCGAGGCCATCCACATCAACTACGCCACGGGCATGTATTCCAGCATGGGCAAGCCGGGCAACCGCCTGCTCGCGCTGCTGGGCGGCTACCTCAACCAGGGCGCCGACTACTCCACGCACATGCTGCAGGTGGTCATGCCCTACATGTTCGGCTGGGATGGCGAAAAGGGCAACGTCTTCAGCCCGTATGACAACGTGAACGCTTCCTCGTTCACCGAAGCCGAGGCGCATTCCGACCTCGTCGTGATGTTCGGTAACAGCCCGGCCGAGACTCGCATGGGCGGCATCAACGCCGTGTGGGACTTCAACAACGTGCGCGAAGCCGTCGAAGGCCGCGGCGGCAAGATCATCCACATCGATTACCGCCTGAACGAGACCGCATCCGGCACCACCGACGACTGGATTCCCATCCGCACCGGCACCGATGCGGCGCTGTGCGCGGCGCTCGTCCACGAGTTCATCCAGGATGGCAAGACCGACGAGGACTTCCTGGCGAAGTACACCGTGGGTTGGGACGAGTCCACGATGCCCAAGGCCTACCAGGGCAAGAACATGTCCTACAAGGCCTACGTGATGGGCCAGGGCTACGACATGGTCGAGAAGACCCCCGAATGGGCTGCCGAGATCACCCAGATCCCGGCCGACCGCATCCGCCAGCTCGCGAAGGAACTCGAAGACGCCAAGGCGCCGTTCGTGGTGCAGGGCTGGGGCCCGCAGCGCCACACCAACGGCGAGACGGCCACCCGCGCCATCTGCATGGTGCCCATCGCGCTCGGCAAGTTCGGCCTGCCCGGCACGAACACCGGCCAGCGCGAGGCCGAGCCGCCCGCCTACCTGGTGGGCAGCATCGCCGGCAGCGTCGCGAACCCCTGCACGGCGACGATTCCCGTGTACAACTACCTGAACGGCATCGACCACGGCCATGAGCTCACGGCCGAAAACGGCGGCATCACCGGCGCCGACAAGCTGCCCTACGACATCAAGTTCCTGTGGAACTACGCGGGCAACTGCCTCACCAACCAGCATGGCGACATCAACTACGCGCACGAGGTGCTCTCGGACGAGTCCAAGTGCGAGTTCATCCTGGTGTGGGACACCGTGATGACCGACTCCGCCAAGTACGCCGACCTGCTGCTGCCCGACGCGATGCGCTCCGAGCAGCTGAACATGCAGACCCAGGGCTATTCCGAGTACTACACCGGCGTCACCGTGGGCGGCCCCGCGCAGGAGCCTCCCGGAGAGTGCCGCTCCAGCTACGACGTGTGCGCCGAGATCGCGCAGAAGATGGGCATCGGCGACAAGTTCACCGAGGGCAAGACCCACGACCAGTGGATCGAGGAAATGTACAAGGCCGGCCAGGCTGCGGCCGTTGAAGCCGGCTACAAGGACATGCCCACCTGGGAGGGCATCCTCGAGCAGGGCGTCTACAAGGTGAAGTGCGAGCCGTCCATCGGCCTGAAGGCCTTCCGCGACGACCCCGAGGCCAACCCGCTGGGCACCCCGTCCGGCAAGATCGAGGTCTTCTCGGAGACCCTGCAGAACCTGAACAAGACCTGGGAGCTGGGCGAGGACGAGGTCATTTACCCCATCCCGCTGTTCGATCCGGGCTTCGAGGGCTATGGCAGCACGACGGCGGAATTCCCGCTGTACTGCTCGGGCTTCCATCACAAGAGCCGCACGCATTCGAGCTTCGGCTTCATCGAGGAGCTGAAGGACGTCGCGCGCCAGCAGCTGTGGATCAACCCCGCTGACGCTGAGCCGCGCGGCATCGCGAACGGCGACATGTGCGCCGTGAAGAGCCCGGCGGGCGAGATCCGCATCGAGGCGAAGGTCACGCCGCGCATCATTCCCGGCACGGTCGCCGTGCCGCAGGGCTCGTGGCATGACGCCAACATGGATGGTGACAAGGTGGACCACGGCGCGTGCATCAACACGCTCACGACCTACAAGCCCACGCCGCTCGCGAAGGGCAACGGTCCGTCGAACTCCATCATCGTCCAGGTAGCAAAGGCATAAGGAAGGAGGGGTTGAACAATGGCAACGTACGGTTTCTTCTTTGACAATTCGCGTTGCACGGGCTGCCGCACGTGCAGCATGGCGTGCCGCGACTACAACGACACCCCGCGCGAAATCTCCTTCCGCAAGGTCTACGACGTGGAAGGCGGCGCGTGGGAGCAGGCCGAAGACGGCACCTGCACCACGAGCGCGTTCGTGTACCACATTTCGCTGGGCTGCCAGCATTGCGCCGACCCGGCGTGCATCAAGGCGTGTCCCACGACGGCCATGCACAAGGACGCCGCCACCGACCTCGTCGTGGTGGATACCGAGAAGTGCATCGGCTGCGGGTACTGCGCGATGGCCTGCCCGTATGGCGTTCCCACCGTGGACCGCGAGGCCGGGCATTCCGTGAAGTGCAACGGCTGCATCGACCGCGTGAAGGAGGGCAAGAAGCCCATCTGCGTGGAGGCCTGCCCGCTGCGTGCGCTCGACTTCGACGAGATCGGCGCCCTGCGTGCCGCCCATAAGGGTGTGCAGCAGCTCGCCCCGATGCCGGACGCGAAGATCACGCGCCCGCACATCATCATCAAGCCGTCGCCGGCCGCTGCCGCGGCTGCCGCCGACTCGGTCTTCGTCGCTAACCCGAAGGAGGTGCAGTAGTCATGGGAATGGCATTGCATGAGCTGCCCCTGGCTCTCTTCACCACCATCGCGCCCATCGGCGCCGGCGCGTTCGTCGCGCTGTTCATCGCATTCCTGAAGGGGAATTTCACCGCCGCCAAGCTGAAGGCGGTCGACAAGTACACCATCCTGCCCATTTTCGTGGCGCTCGTGGGCATGGCGTGCTCCGTGCCGCACCTCACCAACGCCAACAACGCCGTGAACGTCCTGAACACCATCGGGTCGTCGCCGCTCGCCAACGAGATGACGGCTTTCGGTGTGTTCCTGGTGCTGGCCTGCCTGTACTGGATCATCGGTGTTGCCGGTGGCCTGAAGAACCATGGCTTCCGCCTGGTGTGCTCGGGCATCGTGGCCGTTGCTGCGCTCGTGTTCGCCGTGTTCGTGGGCTTTGCGTACGCGCTGCCCACCCAGCCGGTGTGGAACACGCTGTGGACGCCCGCCCAGATCGTGGGCATCGAGCTCTTCGGCGGCATGGTCATGGGCATGATCGTGCTCATCTCGGCCAACGCTGATGCCTGCGTCGAGGATGGCGCGGACAACGCCCTCGCGGCCGTGGCGATTGTCGGCTTTGTGCTGGCATGCCTCGCCACCTGCGTCATTTGGTACCTGGGCTCCGTGGCCGTCTCTCCGGTCCTCGATGTGGCCGCCAACGCCGGCAGCCTCGTCGTGTTCCTGGTGCTGTTCATCATCTTCGGCATCATCGGCGTCGTCTGCGCGTTCTTCACCGCGAAGATCGGCTCGCTGAGCCTGCTCGGATGGGCATCGCTCGTGGTCATCATCGTGGCGTGCTTCTTTGCCCGCCTCGTGTTCTACGGCATGCAAATCGGCATCGGGTTCTAACGCCCGGCATCATCGATCGCGAAGGCGGGGCGCGTTTGCGTCCCGCCTTTTCGATGCCCCATGAGACAGTACGCCCCGCAGCAAATGAGACGCCCTTGAAATGGCTGCTGTTTTTACCGGGGGCCCCAAGGGCGTCTCATTTGCTGCGGGGCATCCTGTCCCACTTGCTGCGGGGGATTCCGCCTTGCTGTTTGGGTACAATACTTGGGTTATCTTGACGAACGGAGAATCATGGACAACACGCATATCGAGCCGGACGTGCTGCAGGGGATCGCGTTTGTGGGACGCTCGCTCGGGCCGTTCTTCCGCTATGACCCCGCGCGCGAGCTGGATATCATCGGGCCGTCGTACGATGCGATCGCGCAGGCCAACGCGCAGGCCGCGGCTGCCGAATGGCCATTCGTGGACGACAAGGTCGCCTTCCGCGCCCTGTGCCTGATGCAGGAAGGGCTCGAAGACGACCTGGACGAAGACGCCATCGTGTGGGAGTACCGGCGCCTGTTTGTGGGCCCGGCGCACAAGGCGGCGGCGCCCTGGGGGTCGGTCTACACCGACAAGGACGGCGTGATGTTCGGCGCCAGCTGGGTAGCGCTGCGCAACTGGATGCGCGAGAACGGGCTGGCCGTTTCGGAAGAGCGCAGCCGCGAGCCGGAAGACCACATCGGGCTCATGCTCGAGCTCATGGCGTGGCTTGCCGAAGAGCGCCCCGAGCTCGTGGGCGATTTCCTGCGCTTGCACCTGCTCACCTGGGCCGGCCACTTCCTCGCCCTGATGGAGGATGCCGCCCAGCATCCGTTCTTCGAGGCGCTCGCCACCCTGACGGCGGCGAGCCTCGCAGGCATCCAGGAAACGCTGGGCCTGCAGGTGGAAACCCCGAGGTTCTATCGGTGAGGCGCTTGCCTGGAAAAAGCGTTTCGCCTGCGAAAGGAAAGGACGGCCATGGCCGGTAAGCTGATGATTTGCCCGACGCCCATCGGGAACCTCGACGATATGCCGCCGCGCGCGCTTGCGGCGCTGCGCACGGCCGACGTGGTGTGCGCGGAGGACACGCGCGTGACGGGCAAGCTGCTCGCGGCGTTCGATATCCACACGCGGCTCGAGCGGCTCGACGAGAACCTCATGGGGGAGCGCGCGGCTGCCGTGGTCGACCGCGTGCGTGCCGGCGAGACGATCGCCTACTGCTCGGATGCGGGCATGCCCGGCGTTTCGGACCCGGGCCAGCGTCTCGTGGACGTCGCGCTCGATGCCGGCGTGTCCGTGGAGGTCCTTCCCGGGCCCACGGCGGTGGCGACGGCCTATGTGGCGAGCGGCTTCACATGCCCGCGGTTCTATTTTGGCGGCTTCTTCCCGCGCAAGGCGGGCGAACGCGCGCAGGTGCTGCAAACCGTGCGCGCGCTCGATGCCGTGTCGCTGTACTACGAAAGCCCGCACCGCATCGCGTCGGCGCTCGCGGATGTGGCGGCCGCCTTGCCGCTGCGCCGGGTGGCGGTGTGCCGCGAGCTCACGAAGCTGCACGAGGAGACCGTCCGCGGGCTGGCGGGCGATGTGGCGGCTGAATTTGCCGCGCGCGAGGAGGCTGGCGGCGTGAAGGGCGAGATCGTGCTGGTCATCGATGCGCCGGGCGAGCAGGAGCTCGAACAGGAATCGCGCGATGCGGCCGCATCCGCCGCGGATCGGGCGGCGCAGCTCATCGCCGGCGGCAAACTATCCCGCAAGGACATCGTGAAGAAGCTGCGCGACGAATTCGGCATCTCGCGCAACGAGGCCTACGAGCTGGTGCACGGCGCATGACCTATGTGTACGTGAATGGCGTGGAGGTGCAGGTGGTGCGCCGCCGCGTGAAGAACATGTCGCTGCGCATCAACCAGTCCGATGGCACCGTGATGCTCGTGGTGCCATCGCGGGTATCGCAGGCCGAAGCCGAGGCGTTCCTGCAATCGAAGGCCGACTGGATCGTGAGCCGCCAGCAGGCCGTGCTCGATTCGCCCATGCACCATGCGGAAGATGCCGATGCGGCCGAGGTGCGCCAATGGCGGGCCGTCGTGCAGGCGGGCACCGAGCTGCTCGTGGAGAAGTGGGCGCCCATCATGGGCGTGCGCCCGAAGACGCTTGCGTATCGCAACATGCGCAGCCGGTGGGGGAGCTGCACGCCCGACACGGGGCGCGTGTGCATCAACGTGCGCCTTGCACTTTACCCGCCGCAATGCCTGGAATACGTGGTGGTGCACGAGCTCTGCCACTTCTTCGTGCGCAACCACGGGCCGGGCTTCAAGATGCTCATGGACAAGTACCTCCCCAACTGGCGCGAGTCGAAAAAGCTGCTCGAGCGGTGATGGGATCCCAGGGTTTGCGCCTTGCTGCCGCGCGGCGTGAAAGCGCCGTTTTGCGATGCATCCACAGACCTTACACAAATCGCGGGAAAATGAAGGATATCGCCAGGTAAAAGGCAAAATCGGCGCATTTTGCGAAGCGCGCCACCATGGGTGGAAAACGCCTAAAACCCCAGGTCGCGAAAAAACATCCCGTATAATATGCCCATGCTTATGACGAACGCATATAGGCTGTTGGCACTGCCACTGGCCGCAACGCTCGCCCTCGCGGCCTTCGGGGCCGTGTTTCCTGCTGTCGCCTTCGCCGATGACGAAGGACCCGACATCACCACCGCCGAGCCTTCGGAACTGCAGCAGCGCGTCGAGGAATCCGCCGCCGCCTACAACGAGGCGGTCGAAGAGGTGGAAGACCTGCAGAAGCGCATCGACGAGAACAGCGATCGCATCAAGGAGATCGAAGCCCAGCTTCCCGAACAACAGCGCAAGACGGCCGCGGCGTGCATTTCCATGTACAAGCTTTCCGAGAACAGCACGGGCGTGACCGACGTGCTCATGGGCGCGCAGAGCCTCGACGAGCTCATATCTGCGCTCGATTACCTGGAAAGCCTCGCCAATAGCAACTTGGAGCAGATTGCGAAGCTGCAGGACATGCAGTCCGACCTCTCCGATACGCAGGCCCAGTTGCTTGCCGAAAAAGCCCAGGCCGAAGAGGCCGTCGCGAAGGCCGAGGCAGCCCTTGCAGAGGCCACGGCCGCCCGCGAGGAAGCCGCAGCCGCAGCTGCCGCCGCCGTGACGCAAGCCGAAATGGATGCCATGCGCGAGGTCGTCGCCGAAGAGGCCGCCTCCGAAGCGTTCGCCGATGCCGAAGAGCAGGGCATGAGCGAGGAGGAAGCGCAGGCGCAGGCCGAAGAGGCCGCCGCCAAGGCAGCATCTGCGGTAGACGAGAACGCCGTGGCCAATGGCGACGTCGACTGGAGCATGGACAAGAAGGCGTTCGTGGCGGAGTGGTCCGAGCGCATCGACAACTACCTCGACGGCTCGCCCATGGAAGGCCAAGGCTCCAATTTCGCCTCCGCCGCCTGGGATTACGGCGTCGACCCCCGCTGGTCGCCCGCCATCGCCACCACCGAGAGCACCAAGGGCGAGTACACCTTCGCCGAGCATAATGCGTGGGGCTGGGGTTCCGCCAGCTGGGATTCCTGGGAAGAGGCCATCGACGACCATGTGAAGGGCCTCGCCGACGGCTACGGATCGACCATCACCCAAGAGGGCGCCGAGAAATACTGCCCGCCCAACGCCGACCACTGGTACAACACCACCCTCAGCGAGATGAACCATATCTAAGCGCCCCGGCGTTTGGAGCCGGGCGTCTTGCGTGCGAAACCCGTGCGCGCCGCTGCTCTATGTGCCCCTTCCGCATATCCTCACCCACAACCTGAAAAAGCCGCTATACTGGCCGTTAGCGCTTTTTTCGCTAATTCGTTATCGAGCGTGCCCCGGCATCATTCGCCGCCCGGCACGGAAGGAGTTGACATGAGCAAAGGAACCTTTTCCGTCACCACCCCCATCTACTACGTGAACGCCGCCCCGCATCTGGGCACCGCGTACACTACGGTCGCCGCCGACACCGTGTGCCGCTATGAGCGCATGAACGGCTACGACATCGCGATGGTGACGGGAATGGACGAACACGGCCAGAAGGTGGCCGATACCGCCGAGGGCAAGGGCATGACCCCGCAGGCCTGGTGCGATTCCATGGAGCCGGCATTCCGCGAGGCGTGGGATATGCTGAATATCCGCTACACCGATTTCGTGCGCACCACCGAGCCGCGCCAGGCGCGCACGGTGCAGAAGTTCTGGAACGACCTGTACGAGAAGGGCTGGCTGTACAAGGGCAGCTACGAGGGTTGGTACTGCGTGCACGAGGAGACCTACTACGCGGAAAGCGACCTCGAGAAGAACGAGGACGACGTCTTCGTGTGCCCCGACTGCAAGCGTCCGGTGCAGATGATGAGCTCCGGCGAGGAGAACTGGTTCTTCAAGCTCTCCGAGTTCCAGGAGCCGCTGCTGAAGTTCTACGAGGAGCACCCCGACTTCATCCTGCCCACCACGCGCCGCAACGAGATCGTCACGTTCGTGAAGGGTGGCCTGAAGGACCTTTCCATCAGCCGTTCCACCTTCGACTGGGGCGTGCCGCTGCCGTTCGACGAGGGCCATGTGGCCTACGTGTGGGCTGACGCGCTACTCGCATACGCCACGGGCATCGGCTATGCCGACCCCGACCGCGCCGACGAGTTCGCCGCCCGCTGGCCGTACAAGTACCACTTCGTGGGCAAGGACATCACGCGCTTCCACTGCGTGATCTGGCCGGCCATGCTCATGGCCGCCGGCATGCCCATCCCCGAGCACATCTTCGGCCACGGCTTCCTGCTCACCAAGGGCGAGAAGATGTCGAAGTCAAAGGGCAACGGCGTGGTGCCGGCCGACCTCGTGAAGGTCTTCGGCGTGGACGCCTACCGCTACTACTTCATGAGCGACGTGCAGTTTGGCCATGACGGCAACATCAGCATGGAGCGCATGGTGCAGGTGTACAACGCCGACCTCGCGAACACGTGGGGCAACCTGTGCTCGCGCGTCTTCAACATGACGAAGAAGTATTTCGCGCGCCAGGTGCCGGCTGCCAAGGCCGATG
>JAUNEQ010000216.1 GCA_030525445.1 Coriobacteriia bacterium
GGCTGCCGAACACGTCGCCGGTGAGGCATTCGGAATGCACGCGGCACAGCACGTCCTTGCCGTTGCCGATCTCGCCCTTCACGAGCGCAACGTGCTCCTCGCCCGTGATGTCGTTCACGAACCCGTGGATCTCGAAGTCGCCGTAATCGGTGGGCAGCTTCGCGACGGCCTTTTCCTGCATGTGGTTGTCATGCTCGCGGCAGTAATCTTGCAGCTGCTTGATGGAGATGAACGCGATTCCCCACTCTTCGGCCTTCTGCATGAGCTCGCTCGTACGCATCATCGTGCCGTCATCGCGCATGATCTCGCAGCACAGGCCCGCCTGCTTCATGCCGGCATGGCGCAGCAGGTCAACCGTAGCCTCGGTATGCCCGTTGCGCTCGAGCACGCCGCCCGGCTTTGCCACCAGCGGGAACATATGGCCGGGACGGCGGAAGTCCTCGGGCTTCGCGCTCTCTTCCACCACCTTGAGCGCGGTGAGCGAGCGCTCGACCGCCGAGATGCCCGTGGTGGTTTCCACGTGGTCGATGGACACGGTGAACGCCGTCTCGTGGTTGTCGGTATTCTCGCTTACCATCTGCACGAAGTTCAGCTTGTGGGCGAGCTCGATGCTCATGGGCATGCAGATGAGGCCCTTCGCATGCGTGGCCATGAAATTCACGTTCGCCGGCGTGGCGTATTGCGCCGCGCAGATGAGGTCGCCCTCGTTCTCACGGTCGGGGTCGTCCACCACCAGGATGAGGTGGCCCGCTTGCAGTTCGCGAATCGCTTCTTCTACCGTATTCATATCGTTGGGTCCTTTCGGTTATGAGATGAGCAGGCCACGCTAGAAACCGTTGGCTTGCAGGTATTCCAAGGTGAGCGAGGAGCTTGCGGGCTTCCCCGCAGCATTGCCCAGCAGGCGCTGGACATACTTGCCCACCACGTCGTTTTCCAGATTCACCACATCGCCCGCGCGCTTCTTCAGCAGCACGGTTTCTGCGGCGGTGTGCGGGATGAGGCTCACGCTGAACGTCGTGCGCGTGAGCGCCGCGACCGTCAGGCTGATGCCGTCGATGGCGATGGAGCCCTTCTCCACGATGAGTGCGAGGATCTCGGGCGGTGCGGAAATGGTCACGATCACGGCGTTTTCCTCGGGCCGGGTCTCGACGATGCGGCCCACGCCGTCGATGTGCCCCGACACGATGTGCCCGCCGAACCGGCCGTTCGCGGCCATCGCGCGCTCGAGGTCCACCGGGTCGCCCACCTTCAGCGTGCCCAAGCCCGACTTGCGCAGGGTCTCGGGCATCACGTCGGCCGTGAACTCGTCGGCGCCGGCCGCCACCACGGTGAGGCACACGCCGTTCACCGCGATGGAGTCGCCGATATGCACGTCTTCCAGCACCTTCTTCGCGCCGATGACAAGCTTGCCCGCGCGCGCACCGGGGAGCACACGGCGCACCGTGCCCAGTTCCTCGACAATGCCCGTGAACATCAGAGCCCCCCTTCCGCAATCGCGCCTTTGCGCAGGTAGGTGATCTTCAGGTCGTCTTCGATGCGCTCGACCATCGGGCTTCCGAGCTCAAACGCGTCGGCCATGAGGTCGACGCCCGCTCCGGCCACCGGCGTCACCGCATGGGCGCCGCCGCACACCTTGGGAGCCACGTACACGATGGTGCGGTCGATCAAGTCCGCCTGGAACATCGCCGCGTGCAGCGTGCCGCCGCCTTCCACAAGCAGCGAATCGATGCCGCGGGACCCCAGGAGGCGAACAAGCTCTTCCAGGTCGACCCTGCCGTCCCCTCCGGGGATACTCACGACCTCGACGCCACGTTCCCGCAGTTCAGCGACACGTTCGACATATTGCGGCAAAGCCGTGGCCACGAGCACCGGCACCTCGCCTGCGGTCTTCACGAGCTTGCTTTCCCGGGGGATGCGCAGCTTGCCGTCCACCACCACGCGCAGCGGTTGGCTCGCGGGAAATTCGCAACGCGCCGTGAGCATGGGGTCATCGGCAAGCACGGTGTTGATGCCCACCATGATGGCGGCGATCCGATGGCGCAGACGATGCACGTCGGCGCGCGACGCCTCGCACGAGACCCAGCGGCCGTCGCCGGTATGCGTCGCGATTTTGCCGTCGACGGTCATCGCCCACTTCGCCACGACGTACGGCTTGCCGGTGGTCATGAAATGGAAGAACACCGGATTCAGCGCATCGCAGCGATCGCGCAGTACGTCTTCCACGACCTCGATGCCGGCTTCGCGCAAGGCGGCATTGCCCTTGCCCGACACGAGCGGGTTCGGGTCGCGGCTGCCCACGACCACGCGGGCGATGCCGGCGCCGATGACCGCCTCGATGCACGGGGGCTGCTTGCCGGTATGGCAGCATGGCTCGAGGGTCACGTACAGCGTGGCACCGGACGGGTCGTCCGTGCATGCCGCGAGCGCATTGCGCTCGGCATGGAGGCCGCCGTACATCTCGTGATAGCCCTCGCCGATGACCCGGCCGTCCTTCACGACCACGGCTCCCACCAGCGGATTCGGGTTCGTCCACCCCGCTCCTCGGCGGGCGAGCATGATGGCGCGGCGCATCATCTGCTCATCGAGCGCCGTCACCGTTGGCGAATACACTTCGCCCATATACTTCCTCCTTTCACACCTCGATATGCAGGCATGAAAAAAGCCCGCATATCTACGGGCTCAAGGAAGTGCAAGTATGTAAGCATACGCAAAGGCAACACGCCCCGCGCATCCTGACATCCCTGTTCTTCCATCCGGACTGTAACCGTTGGTCCTGGATTCCCACCAGGTCAACCGCTTGCGCGGGTCGCGGACTTCGGGTCGCCCCGTTACCGCCAGTGAGGAATTTCACCTCGCCCTGAACAGATATC
>JAUNEQ010000057.1:0-9695 GCA_030525445.1 Coriobacteriia bacterium
CATCGCACGCGATGGGACAAGAGGTTGGGTCGTTTGCCTCATGTCCTGTTTGGCTTTCGGCTTGTAGGGAAGGGCTTTTCTCGAGAATATTGAAATGGTGTCACAAAAGTGCGTTTGCGGACGCGGATGCGGTGGTACTGCTGTTGGTGGGTCTTGATGATATAGACATACAGGCAAATATGTTCATAAATGGTCGGGTTTTGGGGCTGGCAAGAGAGGGGTGCCGAGCAATACGGCCCTAAATCACCGCCCAATCTGTCCGCAAACGCACTTTTGTGACAGTTTGTGAGCAAAAATGTGAAGGGTAGGCTTGGGGGCGGTTGCCGGGCGGGTTGTGGCGAGGGTTACAATCGCGATGCAGATGGTAATCGCACGAGCGAGCGGCGAGTTTGAGGATAGGGGCAAGTATGGACGATGCAATTTTGCTCGAGGCACGGGATTTCGTTCAATCAGAGTGGCCGCGGGTGCTTGCGGATCTCGACACCCTGGTGCGCATCGACAGCCACGAGGATTTGGCGCATGCCGCGTCTGGGGCGCCGTTTGGCCCGGGGCCTCGAGCGGCGTTGGATGCGGCCACGCAGATGATGGCCGGATATGGGTTCGACATGCATGACTGCGAAGGGCATTGCGGATACTTCGACATCCCGGGGGCGTCGGCCAAGCAGCTCGGAATCATCGGGCACCTGGATGTCGTGCCGGCGGGGGATGGATGGACGCGCGAGCCGTTCGCCCTCACGCGCGAAGGCGAAATCCTGTTTGGCCGCGGTGTGACCGATGACAAGGGGCCGTTCCTCATGGGCATCCATGCGCTGCGTTTTTGGCGCGATCGCTATGTCGGCGAAGGCCGGGAGTTCCCCGTGAACGTGCGCGTGATCTTCGGTTGCTCCGAGGAAACGGGCATGGCCGATGCCGATTACTATCTCGAGCACTACGAGGCTCCCGATTTCCTGTTCACGCCCGATGCCGATTTCCCCCTGTGCTATGGCGAGAAAGGCCAGTTCCAGGTGCGGGTGACGAGCCAGACGCTGGCCGGTGGTGTCATTGCGGCCATCCAAGGCGGCACGGCGCCGAACGGCGTGCCATCTTCCGCCGAAGCCGTCGTGAGGTGTGCGGCGACGAGCTTGCCGGCCACCGATCGCATCGTCGTTGACGACGAGTGGGATCCCGCGCTCGTCGATGGCGACCTTTGCAGCAACTATGGCGGGCTGGCGCGCATTCGCGCGACGGGGGTTTCGGGGCACGCAGCCATGCCCGAGGGGTCGGTGAACGCCATCGACATATTGGCCGCCTACCTGCTGGACAACAACCTGTGCGATGCCGATGAGCGGAAGTGGTTGGAATTCGTGCGATGCATCACCGCGGTGACTGACGGCACGGGTTTGGGCCTGGCCTGCGAGGATGCCGATTTCGGGCCGCTTACCTGCGTGGGCGGCATGGCGCGCACCGAAGGCGACCGCTTCAGCCAGACCATCGACGTTCGTTTCCCCACCGCGACGAACCTGCCGGAACTGCATGCCCGCACGACAGCGCTTGCTGCCGAAATTGGCGCAACGGTCGAGGTCATCAACGAGGTGGAGCCGTTGCTCGTCTCGCCGGATTCTGCCGAGGTTGCCGCGCTGCGCGACGCCTATGAGCAGGTGACGGGGCTCGAAGCGCGCCTCTTCACGATGGGTGGGGGCACCTACGCGCACCATTTCCCCGTGGGCGTGAGCTTCGGCGCGATGGACGAGGATCGCTTTCCGACGCCAGAAGGGGTGGGCGGCATGCACGCCGCTGACGAAGGTGTCCAGGAAGAGTGCCTCCGGCAGGCGCTTCTCATCTATATCGTCGCGCTCGGCAATCTGTTCGCGTTAGAATGGTAGCGATTTACCTGCATATCCGATGATGGGAGCATGAATGAACGAGAGAATGTATGAGCTGGGTGCCGCTCCTTCGGCTATCCGTGAGCTGTTTGCATATGGCTTGAAGCGCAAGGCGGAAATCGGGGCGGAGAACGTCTTCGACTTCAGCCTGGGCAATCCTTCGGTTCCGGCTCCGGATGCGGTCGCGCAGGTCATGCGCGAGGCGCTCGAGCTGCCGCCGATGCAGCTGCACAGCTATTCCCCCGCTCAGGGTGCGCCCGAAACGCGTGCTGCCATCGCGGACAACCTGAACCGCCGCTTCGGGACCGCCTATTCTCCCGACGACCTGTACCTGACGATGGGTGCCGCTGCTGCGCTGGACGCCTGCATCACGGCGCTCACGAACCCGGGCGACGAAATCATCGCGGTCGCCCCGTATTTCCCGGAATACCGTGTGTGGATCGAGAACGCGGGTTGCACCTGCGTGGAGGTTCCCGCGCGCGCGAGCGACTTCCAACTTGATGTGCCGGCGCTGCAGGCGGCGATCACCCCGAAGACCCGCGCTATCATCGTGAACTCCCCGAACAACCCGGTGGGCACGGTCTACACGCGCGAAAACCTCGAAGAGCTCGCCGCGATGCTGCGTGCGGAAGAGGAGAAGCTCGGCGCGCCCATCTACATCATCTCGGATGAGCCGTATCGCGAGCTCGCCTATGGCGACGCGCAGGTGTCGTGGGTGCCCAGCATCTATGACGACACGCTCGTGTGCTATTCCTGGTCGAAGTCGTTCAGCCTGCCGGGCGAGCGCATCGGCTACGTGCTGGTGCCGCCGGCGGCCGCCGATGCCCGCCGCGTGTACCTGGCGGTGTGCGGCGCGGGCCGCGTGCTCGGGTACGTGTGCGCCCCCACGATCCTGCAGAAGGCCATCGCCGGATGCGTGGATACCCCGGTGAACGTGGAACCGTACGTGCGCAACCGCAAGCTGCTCACCGATATGCTCGATGAGCTGGGCTATGAGTACATCGAGCCGGCCGGTGCGTTCTACCTGTGGATGAAGGCGCTCGAGCCTGACGCCCAGGCGTTTTCGAACAAGGCGCGCGAGCACGAGCTGCTCATCGTGGCGTCCGACAGCTTTGGCGTGGGCGGTTGGGTGCGCATCTCGTACTGCGTGGCCGACTCGGTCATCACCGGCTCGCGCGATGCATTCGCCGCGCTCAAGGCCGATTACGAATAGAACCAAAACCTATCACGGGGACAGCCCCCGTGATATATAGCGCACGACCTATCACGGGGACTGTCCCCGTGATAGGTTTTGTGGGGGAAAGGAATGCCCATGAGCGTGGAAGACCTGCCGCGGACGCTCGAATTCGCGTGGCATGAAGGCGAGGACGGGGACCGTCGCTTCGGGATGAGCATCATCGACCAGCGCCTTTTGCCCGACGAGTGCCGCGTCGTGACCTTGTTTGGCTATGAAGCGGCGATAGAGGCCATTCAGACGTTGGCGGTGCGTGGCGCGCCAGCCATTGGCGTTGCCGGGGCGGGAGCAGTTGCCCTGTGGGTGTGCAACGAGGCGCCCGAGCAGGGTCCCGAAGATTATCTGAGCGCATTGCGCCAGGTGGCAGGGGAGATTGCCTCTGCGCGTCCGACTGCGGTGAACCTGTCGTGGGGCGTGAAACGCGCAGTTCGTGCGGTGACCGAGGTGGTGAGCGCGTCAGGCGTGGACGCTGCGGCAGACGCGGCCGCGCAATGCGCGATGGACCTCGCCGCCGCTGACGAGGCGACCAACCGCGCGATTGGGGCGAATGGCGCGCGCCTGCTGCCCGAAGGCTCGCGCGTGCTCACCCACTGCAATGCGGGTTCGCTCGCCACGGTGTTCTACGGCACGGCGCTCGGCGTGATCTACGCTGCCCATGAACAGGGTCGCATCGTGCACGTGTATTGCGACGAGACGCGTCCCGTGGGCCAGGGCGTGCGGCTAACCGCGTGGGAGCTCACGCAGGCGGGCATCCCCTGCACGGTGCAATGCGACGACATGGCGGCCATGCTCATGAAACAGGGGCTCGTCGACGCCGTAATCGTGGGGGCCGACCGCATCTGTGCGAACGGGGATACCGCGAACAAGGTGGGCACGTACCAGCTGGCCATCGCCGCGGATTACCACCGCATCCCGTTCTACGTGGCAGCGCCGACATCGACAATCGACGTCTCGCTCACGGCGGGCAGCCAGATTCCCATCGAGTTCCGCGGAGCGGAGGAAGTTGCCGCGTTCCAGCAGTTCGAGCCGCATGTGTACAACCCGGCCTTCGACGTGACGCCGGCTTCGCTCATCAACGGCTTCATCACGGAAAAGGGCGTCATTCGCCCCATCTGGCATGAGGACGGAAGCCTTTTCGACCTGCGCGACCTATCGCGTATCGCGCCGCTGTGATGGCGAGACTGGGACACCACCCCGTAGGTGGTGTCCCAGCACCTACTCTTCGAATGCGGTGATGGTGCTGATGAACCAGGTGGCGACGCTGATGAGGATGCTCACCACGAGCGCCGACCCGAAATCGGATATCGCCACGCCCACGCCGAAGAACGTCGTGGAGCACCAGGCGGCTAAATACAGCATCGCCGTATTCAAGACGAGCGCGAACAAGCCCAACGTGAGTATGGTGATGGGAAAGCTGAGCGCTTTCAAAGCAGGTGCGATGGATGCGTTTATGAGCGCGAGGAACATCGAGAAGATGAAGATGCTCGCCATGAGGGAATTGTCGTTCGAGAACGTGATGCAGGGGATGAGCGTGATGGCGAAGCTGACGGCGATAGCCGTGATGATCCAGCGGACGAGGAATTTTGTCATGAAGGCCTCCTTGTGTGCAAAGCCAATATAGCATGTGGCGTGTTTGGCGGCTTTGCCGCCCATGGGAAGAACGTGGGCGCATCATCCGCGCACCATATTTATGAGCTTGCATGGGCGGAGCGCGGTAGAATAATGCGCTGAACTAGAAGGGAGCCCCATGGTGGATGTGCTGCAACAAGCAAAGGAAACGATACAGGAGCGCAACCTCGTCTCGCCGGAAGCGCCGGTTGTGCTGATGGTTTCGGGCGGGTCCGATTCGACCGCGCTCGCCTACGTCGCGAAGGAGCTGTCTGCCCAAGGCGTCATTGGCCAGGTGGTCATGCTCCATGTGAACCACCAGCTCCGCGGCGCCGACGCCGACGCCGATGCCGCGTTCGCGGCCGATCTCGCGTCGACGCTTTCCATCCCGCTGTTCACGGTGAATGCTGATGTGGCGGCCGAGGCCGCTCGCACGGGCGAGAACGTGGAGGCCGTCGGCCGGCGCGTGCGCTATAACGCGGCGCAAGACCTGCTGCGCGATGCCTGCCTGCGGTTCGCCCATCCGCTTTCGGATGGCCGTATCTTCACGGCGCATACGCAAGATGACCGCGTCGAAAGCTTCTACATGCGCTCAATCGTGGGAACGGGCCCCGGCGGGTTCCGCAGCATGCTGTATCGCAATGGCCCGGTGGTGCGCCCGCTGCTCGACACGAGCCGCGAGGCGTTGCGCGCGTATATCGAGGACCGCGCAGCCGCAAATGACGCCGACCAGCCTGTTGCCCGCGATGCGGAAGGCGCCCTGTGGCGCGAAGATGCCACGAATGCGCATACCGACCACTTCCGCGCATGGGTGCGCCACGAGGTGCTGCCCCTGATGAAGCAGAAGAATCCCCAGCTGCTCGATACGCTGTGCCGCAGCATGAACCTGGTGGGCGATGAGGACGATATGCTCGATGCCTACACGAACCGCATCATCGGCGAGCTCGTGGTGTGGGAAGACGTCGACGGTGACCAGGTGGTCGACTACGAGGCCGGGTGTGTGATATTGCCGCAGTTCGGCGCATTGCCGCTGCCCATCCAGCGTCGTGTGGCCTTCCAGGTGCTGCAGTACCTGCTGGGGCCCGACGCCCGGGTGGAGACCGCCACCATCACCGCGATCACGGACGCGTTCGAACCCGATGCGCCGAAGAGCGGTTACACGAACAACATCCAGGGAAACCTGGCGATTAGCGCGAACAAGCAGGGTCTTCGCATCGAGCCGATGGAGACCTACCGCATTCGCAGGAAGCGGGTATAGCATGATCAAGGACATCATCCTCGCGTCGGGAAGCCCCCGCCGCCGTGAATTGCTGGCGAAGGCCGGCGTGAAGTTCCAGGTGTTCCAGGTGAAGGCCGACGAGACCCTCTCGCCCGAGGAAGCCGCGGATGCCGCGCATGCGGCCGAGACCCTGGCCGAACGCAAGGCCGGTGCGGCCGTGCAGGCCATCCTCGCGCAGCCGTACCTGGGCCAAGCCACGGTCATCGGCGCCGACACCATGGTGGTGCTCGACGGCGTCATCTACGGCAAGCCCCGCAGCGCCGAAGCCGCTCAAGCCACCTTGCGTGCCCTTTCGGGGAAGACCCACCAGGTGATCACCGGTGTTTCCGTGTGGCGCCTGCTGTATGGCGGCCCCGACAACTTGCAGATGGGCCGGCGCAATTTCAACGTGGTGAGCAACGTGACCTTCAAGGACCTCACCGACGAGGAGATTGCCGCCTATGTGCGCACCGGCGAGAGCCGCGACAAGGCCGGCGCCTACGGCATCCAGGGCGAGGGCGCCAAGCTCGTCGCGTCTTACGAGGGCGACTACGACAACATCGTCGGTCTTCCGGTGACCGCGCTCCTCGAGCTGTTCCCCGACCTGCTGGAACAAGATTAGCCCAGCGTCCCGAGCTCAGGCGCGAAGGCGCCTCCCCATTTGTCATCCCGAGCGGAGGCGCGCAGCGCCGGAGCCGAGGGATCTCCCGCAACCGGGGGGGAGGTCCCTCGACTCGTTCCGCTCGCTCGGGATGACAATGGGGCGCTTCGCTCGCTCGGGGTGACAATGGGGCGTGTGAATATCGTGGCACGGGCGGCGCATAAACAGCGCCGCTTGCACCTTTTGCTATATTGGTAGCTTGTATAACTAGCGAGGAAAGGTGCAGGCTGTGCAGACGACTCATCCGGATATCGAGAGAGTGCTCATCAGCGAGGAAGAGCTTCGCGCATGCGTGGCCAAGATGGGTGCGGACATCACGCGCGATTACGCCAACGAAGAGGCGCGCATCGTCGTGGTCTCGGTTCTGCGCGGCGCTGCGATCTTCATGTCCGACCTCGTACGCGAGATCCACCTGCCCCTCGAGATGGACTACATGGCCGTCTCAAGCTATGGCAGCGGGGTGACGAGCTCGGGAACCATCAAGCTGCAGAAGGACATCACCACCGATATCCAAGGCAAGCACGTCATTATCGCCGAGGACATCATCGACTCCGGCCTGACCCTGCAATACACGATCGACCATCTGGCCTATTTCAAGCCGGCGTCGATTCAGGTTGCATCGCTGCTGCGCAAGGTCCGCGACGATCAGCCCGATATCGACGCGAAGTACGTGGGCTTCGAGATCCCCGATGCGTTTGTCGTGGGGTACGGCCTGGATTACGCCGAGCGCTACCGCAACCTGCCGTATCTGGGCGTGCTGAAGCCGGCGGTTTACGAGAACAAATAGATTGACGAGATAAGAAGAGTCGCGAAAGAGAATCACGGAATGCCCGACGAGAAGAACGACTACAACGAGAATAACGAGCTCAACGAGAGCGACGAGAGCCGGGGCGGGGGAAACCGCCCGAAGCGGCCGAACCTGCGCAAGCCGACCACGCAGTCGACGGTCATCTCCATCATCAGCACCGCGGTTATCGTGTTGCTGCTGTTCATGATGCTGTTTGGCCGCGGTTCCATGGAAGCGCAGAAGACCGACCAGCTCCTGACCTCCGATTTCACGGCGGCCGTGCAGCAGAACCGCGTCTCCGAGGTTGACTACACGCCTTCCGAATATGCGGTGTCGGGTAAGTATTACCCGGGCGTCACGGTCGGCGCCTTGGCCTCCGATGGCGTGAACAGCGCATTCAGCGCCATGAACACGTCGCTCACCCATTCCAAGGGCGTGAACGTGAAGGGCGTCGCGACCACCGAAATCGCCCCGATCCAAGTGGGCGAGGAGCGCAAGTTCGTCGCAACGTATGGTTCGCAGGGCGCGCTCGATGCGCTCATGGCGACGCATCCCGACATCAAGTACACCGTGTCCACGCCGAATGGCCTGCTCGGCACGTTCCTGTCGCTGCTGCCCATGCTGCTGCTCATCGGCCTCATGGTGTTCTTCTTCTACCAGATGAGCAAGGCCAACAACCAGCAGATGTCGTTTGGCCGCGCGAAGGCGAAGAAGATGACCGAGGAGCGCCCCGACGTGCACTTCAGCGATGTTGCGGGCTGCGACGAGGCGGTCGAGGAGATGCGCGAGATCCGCGACTTCCTGGCCAACCCCGAGAAATACCAGGAGATCGGCGCGAAGATCCCGCATGGCGTGCTGCTGGTTGGCCCTCCGGGCACCGGCAAGACGCTGCTTGCCCGCGCGGTGGCCGGCGAAGCTGAAGTGCCGTTCTTCAGCATTTCCGGTTCCGACTTCGTCGAGATGTTCGTGGGCGTGGGTGCCTCGCGCGTGCGCGACCTGTTCAACGAGGCGAAGGAGTCGGCTCCTTCCATCATCTTCATTGACGAGATCGATGCCGTGGGCCGTCAGCGTGGCGCCGGCTTGGGCGGTGGCCATGACGAGCGCGAGCAGACCCTGAACCAGCTGCTCGTGGAAATGGACGGTTTCGACGCGAACACGAGCGTCGTGCTCATCGCCGCGACCAACCGTGCCGACGTGCTCGACCCGGCGCTCCTGCGTCCGGGCCGTTTCGACCGCCAGATCGTGGTGGATGCCCCCGACATCAAGGGCCGCAAGCGCATCCTGGAAGTGCACTCCAAGAACAAGCCGCTCGCGCAGGATGTCGACCTCGACAGCATCGCGAAGCTCACGCCGGGCTTCACCGGTGCCGATCTCGCGAACCTGCTGAACGAATCGGCCCTGCTGACGGCACGCCGTGACAAGAAGGTCATCTCGATGGACGAGGTACGCGAGAGCATGGAGCGCGTGATTGCTGGTCCCGAGCGCAAGGGCCGCGTCATCGACGCGGGCACCCGCAAGACCATCGCATACCACGAAAGCGGCCATGCCCTGGTGGGCCACCTGCTCGAGCATGCTGACCCGGTGCATAAGATCTCGATCATCAGCCGCGGCCGCGCTTTGGGCTACACCATGAGCATTCCAGCCGAGGACAAGGTGATGAACAGCCTGCGCGAGATGCACGACCAGATGGCCGTGCTGCTGGGCGGCCGCACCGCCGAGGAGATTTTCTGCGAGGACATCACGACGGGCGCGTCCAACGACTTGGAGCGCGCGACGAAGATCGCCCGCGCGATGGTGACGCAATATGGCATGTCCGTCGAGCTCGGCGCGCAGATCTTCGGCCAGCCCAACCACGAAGTGTTCCTGGGCCGCGACTATGGCAACACGCAGGATTATTCCGACGAGACCGCACGCCGCATCGATGATGAGGTGGCACGCATCATGCAGCAGGCGCACGAACGTGCCCGCCAGGTGCTGCTGGCCCATCAGGACCAGATGCACCTGATGGCGCGCGTGCTGCTGGAGCGCGAGACCGTCGAGGGCGAGGCCTGCCAGGCATTGCTCGACAACCGCTGGGAAGAGTACGTGGCACATGAGCAGTCCGAAGAGGGCCGCCGCGCCCGCCATGCCGCGGCGACCACCGTGGTGAACCAGCCGGCGCCTGCCCCCGAGCCGCAGCGTCCTGAGCCTCCGGCGAGCCCGAACCCGCCTGCGAGCATCCCGGTGGCCACTCCGGTCGCACCGCGTCCGCAGCCCCCGGTGCAGCCGCAGCAGCCGCAGCCGCA
>JAUNEQ010000057.1:9795-11236 GCA_030525445.1 Coriobacteriia bacterium
GCAGCCCCCGGTGCAGCCGCAGCAGCCGCAGCCGCAACCGCGCCGCCGCACTCCGAGCGGCATCAACCGCAACCAGCGTCCGCCGCAACGATAAAGCGAAGAAAATGGAGCAGGGGTACCAGGTACCCCTGCTTCGTCCAGGGCGCAATTCGCGTCAAACGTTCCAGAAAGGACCCCGCATGATCTGGCGCTGCTCGAAGTTTGCTTTCGACTCCCATATTCCCGTCATCATGGGCATCTTGAACGTCACGCCCGATTCGTTTTCCGACGGCGGGGCGCATCAAAGCGTGGATGAGGCGATAGCCCATGCGCGCCAGATGGTGGAAGAGGGCGCCCTCATCATCGACGTGGGCGGCGAGTCCACGCGCCCGGGCGCAATGCCGGTAAGCGAGGATGAGGAGCTTGCGCGGGTGCTTCCCGTGGTGCAGGCGCTCGTGGCGGGAGGCATGTGCGTTTCCATCGACACGCGTCACGAGGCGGTTGCCCGCGCATGCGTGGAAGCGGGAGCTGCCATCATCAACGACGTGTCTGGCTTCCGCGATCCTGCCATGGTGCAGCTCGCGGCGCAGACCGATGCCGGCCTGGTGGTGATGCACATGCAGGGCGAACCGGCGACGATGCAGGACGCGCCCCGCTATGACGACGTGGTGGTGGAGGTGCGCGACTGGCTTGCCGAACGCTGTGCGGCGCTCGAGGCTGTCGGCGTATCCCGTGACCGGATTTGCGTCGACCCGGGCCCGGGTTTTGGGAAAACGACGGGGCAGACCATCGAGCTCATGCGCAACCTGCATGAAATCGTCCATCTGGGCTATCCGGTGATGGCCGCGCCGAGCCGAAAGAGCTATGTGGGTGCGGTGTACGGCATCGACGACCCGGCCGAACGCGATACGGCGAGCGCTGCCGAGGCGCTGCTCGCATGCGAGTTGGGGGCAGCCGTCGTGCGTACCCACAACGTGGGGGTCACCGCTGCGGCGCTGAAGGACCTTCGTCCGTATGTGCTGCTGGGCCTGGGTGGCAACGTTGCCCTGGTGGCGAACCCTGGTGAGGAACGCGAGGGCAAGATCGCCGTATTGAACAAGGCGATCGGCGACCTCTGCATGCTGCCCGACACCCTGATGATCGATATCGCGCCGTTCTACGAGAGCGAGCCGGCTTACCTGGAAGAACAGGAGCCCTTCATCAACACCGTCGTGCTGCTGCGCACGGGCCTGCCGCCGCAAGAGCTTTTGAAGTGCTGCCAGGCTATCGAGGCGAGCCTGGGCCGCGTGCGCACCGTGCCGAATGGGCCGCGCACCTGCGACATCGACATCCTCGACTATCAGGGTTACGTGAGCGACCTCGACATCCTGAAGCTGCCGCATCCGTTAATGCTCGAGCGCGATTTCGTGGTGAAGCCCCTGGCGGATATCGTGCCGAATCATGTGCTGGCAAACGGCACGCC
>JAUNEQ010000058.1 GCA_030525445.1 Coriobacteriia bacterium
CTGCATAGTTCGAGGTGGCAGAGCCTATGCGCCTATGCAGAGCGCTTCTTGGTATACTCATGCGCGAAGAAACGCGTGGAGGATGTCATCTATGATCGAGTTGAAGACGAAAAGGGAAGTCGAGGCCATGATGGAGGCGGGGCGCATCTCCGCCAAGGTGCTGCGGTTGGTGGGTGCCGCCGTGGAACCGGGCATCTCCACCAAGGAGCTCGACGCGATGGCCGAGCGGCTGTTCAAGGCCGAGGGCGCCAAACCCGGGTTCAAGGGGTACGGCGGGTTCCCAGGATCCATCTGCGCATCGGTGAACAACGAGATCGTGCACGGCATTCCCTCGAAGAAGAAGATCCTGCGCGAGGGCGATATCATCTCCATCGACACGGGCGCAATCGTGGATGGTTGGTATGGCGACAATGCCTGGACGTATCCGGTGGGGGAGGTCGCGCCCGACGTCCAGATGCTGCTCGAGGTGACCGAGCAGGCCATGTGGGACGGCTTGGACGCTGCCCGGGCGGGCAACCGGCTCGGCGACATCGGGGCGGCCGTGGAGCGCAATGCGAACAAGCATAAGCTCGGGGTCGTCCGCGAGCTGGTGGGCCATGGCATCGGCCGCGACATGCACGAGGAGCCCAACGTGCCCAACTACGGCCTGAAACATTTCGGGCGAAAGCTCGAGGTGGGCATGTGCCTGGCCATCGAGCCCATGTTCAACCTGGGCACGCGCAAGATCGCCTACCACGACGACGGCTGGCTCATCACCACGCTCGACGGGAAGTGGAGCGCGCATTTCGAGAAGTCGGTGGCCATCACCCCCGAAGGCCCGGTCATCCTCACGACGGAGCCCGATCACAAACGTCCGGTCTAGCGGGCGCCCGGGTTCGCAGGCTACGGCACCGGGAAAGTTGGGAGTTGGATTCTCCCGGTTGCGGGTATACAATTAGGCGCGTCTAACTACCGAAGGAAAGCCGTGCGCCTGTGATGATGCCATCCCATATCCCGACAATGCTCTCCCCGTGCGTGGTGTTGCCATGAGCAGGGCGAATATCGTCTTGGGCATCGTGTTGGCGGCTGTCGTGGCAGCGGCGCTCGCCTTTGTGCTCGCACCGGCATCCGATGACGTCGCAAACCTGCGGGCCGTCGTTCATGACGGCGACGGCGGCACGCACGAGCTTCCGCTTTCCGCCGATGCCGAAATCACCATCACCACGAGCAAGGGGGTGAATGTCGTCGCCGTGGAAGACGGCGCGGTATTCGTTCGTTCAGCCGACTGCGACAACCACGATTGCGTGCGCCAGGGAAAGCTTGCCGCCCCAGGCATGCAGATCATCTGCCTGCCCCATGAGCTCTGGATAGAAGTCGTTGCCGACGGCGACGGATCGGGGCGCATGGACGTGGATGCCGCCGCAGGGGCTTCGGGAGATTTCGATGCCGTCGCCCGATAGCCCGACGTGCCGCGCCGCGGGCCGCCGGGCATCTGCCTTGCGGCCGCCGTTCACGATGCGCGAGGCCCGCTGGTGGGCCCGCGTGGGCGTGCTCGCCTCGTTGGCGCTCGTGCTGGGCTATGCCGAGACATTCATTCCGCTTCCCGTGCCGGTGCCAGGCATCAAGCTCGGTCTGGGCAACATCGTGGTGCTGGCCGCGCTCGTGCTCCTCGATGTGAAAGCGGCGGCCGTCGTGGCGGTGGTGAAGGTGCTCGCCGCCGGGTTCCTGTTTGGAAACCCGCTCATGATGCTGTACTCGGCAGGCGGAACGGCGCTTGCATTTGCGGGCATGGCCGCGCTCTCGCACATCCGGGGGCTGTCGGTGGTGCTCGTCGCCATGGCGGGCGCGATCCTGCATAACGTGGGCCAGCTCGCCGTGGCCGCCGCGATTCTGGGCACGCCGCTCGTCTGGTATAGCGCTCCCGTGCTCGTGGTGGCCGCGTGCATAACCGGCGGCATCACCGGTGTTGCGGCGCGGTCGGTCATCGCGTGCCTGGAGGGCGCGACGGGCATGGAGGAAAAGGAAGATTCCGCGGTGCCGGCGCGTCGCGAGATGCCCCGCTCGGCCACGGTGGCCGGCACAGCGGGCTCGAAGGCGGCCAGGGCGTATACCCTTCCGCCAAAACCGGCGTCCCCGAA
The DNA here is from genome assembly GCA_030525445.1 of Coriobacteriia bacterium. Lineage (GTDB taxonomy): Bacteria > Actinomycetota > Coriobacteriia > Coriobacteriales > Eggerthellaceae > UMGS1519. The sequence continues at coordinate 2,118 of JAUNEQ010000058.1, forward strand.
CGGAGCGCGCCCGTCGAGCGCACCCCGTTCCGCCCGCGCCTTCGTATCCGGCATCGATGCCCGCGCGAAACTCGCCTTCCTCGTCGTGTTCATGATCGCGACGTTGCATGCGCGATCATCATGGGACATGGCGGCTTGCTTGGCGTTTGCCTGCGCCCTCGCCGTCGTGACGCGCGTGCGGCCGGGCACGGTGCGCGCCGTCCTTGTCCCGCTTGCGCCCATCCTCCTGTTCACGGCGGTGATGCAGGTGCTCGCCCAGCAGGATGGGGCGGTCGTATTCACCGTCGCCGGCCTCGCCGTCACCGCCGAGGCGCTCTGGCAGTCGGCGCGCATGGTGGGTTGCCTGCTTGCGCTCATGATCGCGAGCGTCTCGTTCATGCAGGTCACGCGTGCCGAGGAGCTCGTGGCAACGCTGGATTGGCTCTTGCGTCCCCTGCGTGCGGCCGGCGTGCGCACCGAGGCCTTCATCCTGGCGCTTTCGGTCGCGCTCGGATTCCTGCCGGTGCTCGTGGGGGAGTTCAACCGCCTGAAGACCGCGCAGATGGCGCGCCTTGCGCGGTTCGACGGGACGATGCGCGATCGCCTGCGCGCGTACACCCAGCTTTTCGCGCCCTTGCTGCGCAGCTCGTTCGAACATGCCGACAACCTCGCCGCGGCGCTTCTCGCCCGCGGGTTCGCATGCGGGGCGAATCCCACCCGGCTCCATAGCGGCGCCTTCGGCGCGCCCGAAGCCTCATGCCTCGCGCTCGCCGGAGCCTTCGCGATAGCCCTCGCCCTGCTGTGACCAGGCGATCGAAGGCACCCGATATCGCCTTTCATCGGGAGTCTTTCGCGTCCGCTTGGGACAACGGGGTCGCGCGTCCCGCGTCAACGGTGCTTTAACAGAGGGGTCGGGTTCTTCATCCACAGTTCGCGGATATCGCCGGCGAGCCATCGCGGATGAGGGCGCTTTGCCCGGCGCCAGGTTAGAGCGCTATGAATTGGCTAGCGGCCGAGCTTGGCTTTCACGCGGTCGAGGATGTTCACGATGGGCTGGACTTCGGGACGGCGCAGCTTGATGGCGAGGCCGAACGTGATGAGCAGCGCCGCGGAACCCGCGATGACGATGTACAGGAAGCTGACGAGGATGCTGCCCATGAAGGGAGCCACGAAGTTATCCAGGAAGATGATGATGCCCGCGCCTGCCGCAGCACCCGGCACGCCGAACGAGATGCCGCGCAACGCCGAGAGCGCGACGGATTTCACGCCGAAGTCACCGTATGTGCGATGCAGGTAGAGCGCGCACAGCAGGTCGCTCGTCGCGAAGAACAGCGTGTCGCCCAGGGCGATGATGGCCATGCCCATGTGCCAATCGGGCCAAGGCTGTGTGGCGAGCACCAGGGTGAACACGATTTGCAGCACGGTGCAGATGATGTTGTACACGGCATAGCGCTTGAGCTGGCGCAGGGCCGAAAACGTCTTCTGCAGGTAGGTGTTCACGCTGTAGAAGGGCAGGCTCAGGGCCACGAAGATGAGGTAGATGGCCACGCCTTCCACGTGCTCCGTCGTGAACGCGCCGGCATGGTAGAGGTTCACGAGCGCGAACGCGAACACCATGAGGAACATGCCGAACGGGATGGTGAGGAAGAGGATCTGCCGCGTGCCCTTGATGATGGCGTCCTTGAAGCCGTCCATGTTCTCGTTCGCGATGAACTCGGAAAGCTCGGTGAACATGGCCGTGGTGATGGGCACCGCGAGGAATGCATAGGGGAGCGTGAACCACAGGCGCGCGTACGCGATGATGGACGGGCCGTTGTCGGCGATGTTGTAGGCGGCGGCGTTCTGCACCGAAACCACCATGAACGAGGTCACCATCACGACGAAGGCGGGGATGCCGATGGAGAGCGTTTCCTTGATGGCCGGGTCGTGGATGTCGATGTGGAAGCGGATGCGGATGCCGTTGCGCTTGAGCGCGGGAAGCTGGATGGCGAGCTGCGTGAGCACGCCGAGCGGGTTGCCGATCGCGATGATCCACAGGCCGAGCTGCGGGTCGTTCGGGGCGACGATGGCGTAGGCCACGAAGGTCGCGATGACGATGATGTTGTTGAAGACGGGCGCGATGGACGACCAGAGGAAGTCGCGGTGCGCGTTGAGCAGGCCCGACACGATGGAGCCCGCCGCGTAGAACAAGATCTGGAACGCGAAGAAGCGGAAGAAGAAGATGCTCGTCTCCATCGTGGATTGGTCGGAGAGGAAGCTCTGCGTGAAGATGAGCTGGGGCGCGAACACGCTGCACAGGATGCTCACGGTGCCCACAAACAGCACGGTGAGCGTGAGCAGGTTGCTCGCGTATTCGTTGCCGCCTTCTTCGCCCAGGCGCTTCTTCGTGGAAACGTACACGGGCAGGAACGCCGTCACGAGCATGCCGCCGATGACCATGTCGTAGAGCATCATGGGCAGGTTGTTGGCCACCTGGTACGAGCTGGCGAGCAGGGTGGAGCCCATGGCGAAGGCCATGGCCCACGTGCGGAAGAAGCCCGTGATGCGGCTGATGAGCACGCACACGCTGATGAGCGCGGCGGACTTGTGGACGCTCTCGTCGAGCGTGCCCTCTTCCTCGGCCGGCAGCTCCGGCGTTTCCGGCTTGGGCTCCAGCTGGCGCGTGGGCCGCCGGACGGGAGCCGGTTCGGGCGCGGCCTTTCCGGTGGATTCCGGGCGCAGCTTGGGCGCGACCGAGCGCATGACGTCGTCGGGCGTCATGTGGCGTGCAAGGCCGGATGGCTTTCTGCGGTGCTGCTCGGGCATTTCGGGGTCTGTGCTCCTTGGGTATAATGTTCGGGAAATCTTAGCAAAGAGCGAGGTAAACGGAATGCATATCCTCATAGTTCGCAACAATTCCAACGCGGGAGCGGTCGCAGCGTCTCACGAGCTTATCGCCTATTTCCAGCAGCGGGGCATCGGCTACAGCGCCTGCGATGCGTTCGAGCTGCCGCGTTTTCCCAACAAGCCCATCGACGACGAGGACGATTCGGCCGGCCTGGTGTATTCGGACGAAACGGGTTCCCACACGGTGGATATGGTGGTCGTGCTCGGCGGTGACGGCACCGTGCTGCGCGCCGCGCGCATGGTGGGCACCTCGGGTGTTCCCATCCTGGGCATCAATTTCGGCCACTTGGGATTCCTGTCCAACCCCAGCAACGGCGGCGTCGTGCAGGTGGTGGAGGCGGCGCTTGCCGGCGATGTCACCCGCGAGGAGCGCTCGAACCTGCATGTGGAAGCTTCGATGGCGACGTTCGACGAGCAGGGGACGCTCACGGGCGATTCCCATTTCGCCACGTTCTTCGCGCTCAACGAGCTTGCGATCACCCGAGGCAATCTGGGCCGTGTCGTGACCCTTTCGGTTGCGGTGAACGGCGATGCCTTCATGACCATCCGCGGCGACGGCGTCGTGCTCGCAAGCGCCACCGGTTCCACGGCGTACGCGCTTTCCGCCGGCGGCCCGGTGATCTCGCCAGCGCACCGGGGCATGGTGATGGTGCCGCTCGCCCCGCATTCGCTGCGTTCCCGCGCGGCCGTCACGGCGGATGGCGAGGTCGTCACCATCGATTTGGCGGGCGACGAGGCCACACGCAGCTCGAGCTTCTTCATCGACGGCGCCCTGCTGTGCCTGGATGGAAAGGCGAACCGCTTCACCGTGAGCACCGGCGCGCGCCCGACGGTGCTGCTGCGCCATCGGTATGACGGCTTCTATCCGTACGCTGCGAAGACCTTCCTGTAAGGCTCTTTTCATAACGGGAGGGGACGGCCATGGGTGTCGATCAGACCTATAGCTTCTTGGAAAACTTCGCGGATGCCGGCGGCTGGCACGTGGTCGCGGTGGGCGTTTTTCTTGCCGTTGCCACGCTGCTCATCACGCACCTTGTCGTGAAGCTCATCAGGCGCGTGACGTCGCTCGATGGCGTGCCGCTTCCTTCGAGCTCCATCCTCGTGAACGTTGCGCGCATCCTGCTCTACGGCGTGGGCGCCGGGCTCATCCTGAGCATCTGCTTCGGCGTCGACGTGAACGCGATCATCGCCGCGCTGGGCGTTGGCGGCATCGCAATCTCGCTGGGCTTGCAGGACACCATCAAGAACTTCATCGGCGGCTTGCAGGTGACGCTCATGCGCATCGTGCATCCCGACGACCATATCATCGTCGGTTCCGTCGAGGGCATCGTGCAGGACGTGACGTGGCGCCAGACCGTGGTGAAGGACTACGAGAATTCGGTGCACATCATTCCGAATTCCGTCATCAACTCGACGACGGTGACCAAGGTGGAGCCCGCCGGCCTCGTCTCGACGGTCGTGGTGCTGAACAACGACGGCCGCGAAGTCGACGAGATGATTCACGAGATGGAGAAGAAGGCGCGCCTGGCCGTGCAGGCGGTGGCGCCGCTCGAGAAGGACCCGTGGATACTCGTGACGCAGATTGGCGAGTACGGCATCTGGGCGAAGATGCGTTTCGTGCTTGCCGACACGTCCAACGCCCGCGAGGCCCGCGATGCCGCCATGCGCGCCATCGCCCCCTACACCCGCAATAACGCGTCCGACATGATCGACGGCTAACGGGCCGCCTCGATTTCGGAAGGCGCCCACCTCCATCCTCCGGAGCCGGGGCGTCTTGCCGGCTTGCTATACTTTCCCCATGGCTGGCGTGCTGCAACAGACGGGTGACGAGTACCTGTTCTACCTTTCGGTGGAGCGGGGCGCTTCGCCGTTGACGGTGAAGGCGTATCGCGGGGACCTGGCGGACTACCTGGCTTATCTCGAGAACCGCGGGATTGCGGACATGAATGCGGTGACCCGCGAGATCGTGGTGGCCTACGAGGACGACCTCGTGCACCGCGACCTAGATGGCAAAGGCACACGGTATTCGCCCTCGACGGTGCAGCGCCGGGTTTCCATGCTCAAGGGCTTCCACCAGTTCCTGGTGCGCGAGGGCATCTGCTCGAAGGACCCCACGGCGCATATTCCGCTTCCGAAGAAGCCCGACCGGTTGCCCGACGTGCTCTCCATCGAGCAGGTCGATGCGCTCATGGAGGCCGTCGACGAGCTGTGGGACGGCGCGACGTCGCAACGCAACCGCACGATGCTCGAGGTGCTTTATGGGTGCGGGCTGCGCGTGAGCGAGCTCACCGGCCTCGACATGCCCGATATCCGCTTCGAAGACGGGTTCCTCTCGGTGGTGGGGAAGGGCGGCAAGCAACGCATCGTGCCCATTTCCGGCATGGCGCAGCGCTGCCTGCAGGCGTATCTGCAGGATACGCGCCCCCAGCTCGTGAAGCCGTACGCCAAGCCCACGGCGGCGGTGTTCCTGAACGCGCGCGGCGGGCGCCTCACCCGGCAAAGCGTGCATGCGGTGGTGGCGCGTGCTGGCATGGCGATTCATGTCGAGAACCTCCACCCCCATACGCTGCGGCATTCGTTCGCCACGCACCTGCTGGAAGGCGGTGCCGACTTGCGCGCCATACAGGAGATGCTCGGGCACGCCGATATCTCCACCACGCAAATCTACACGCATGTCCAGCGCACGCACCTGGTGGAAGAATACCTGCGCGCACACCCGCGCGCCGGATTGTAGGCCGACGCACCTTGATTACGGGTTCTACCCCCTGTCACCCTCCGGAGCCTTGGCGTCCCGCCCCAGCCCGTTCCGCAAACCTCGTGCCCCAAATTCGGCCCTTTCGGGCGCGAGGTTTGGCTGCGGGGCGGGAAATCTGCCGGAATCGGGGGCGCCATCCCGCGGGGCGAATCCCCCGGAGCCGGGATGCGCCATGTTTCACGCGATAAAACCCCTGCTGGTGCGTCATAATATTTGATATGCGGCAAGCATCCAGACGGCATCCGGTTCAGGTGAGGGAAAGGACGCAGCGATGGGACTTTTCGGAGGATTATTCGATAAGAAGGCCTGCAGCATCTGCGGGGGTGAAATCGGCATTTTGGGCAACCGCAAGCTCGAGGACGGCAACTGCTGCAAATCCTGTGCATCCAAGCTCTCGCCATTCTTCAGCGAGCGGCGCCACAGCACCGTCGCGCAAATCCAGGAGCAGCTGGACTACCGCGAAGCGAACAGGGCATCTGTGGCGGCATTCAACCTCACGCGCACCCTGGGAAATGGCCGCAAGGTCCTCATCGACGAGCCCGCGGGCACGTTCATGGTGACGGGGTCGAGCCGCTGGCGTGACGAGAACCCCGATGTCATCGATTTGTCGCAGGTCACCGGCTGCACCATCGACGTGAAGGAACAGAAGGAAGAGATTCGCTACAAGGGCGAAGACGGCCTCCCGAAAAGCTATGACCCCAAGCGGTGGGACATCGACTACAACATTTTGGTCACGATACAGGTGAACTCGCCGTATTTCGACGAAATCGAGCTCAAGGTGAACGAGAGCAAGATCGAGACCGATTATTCGCCCGAGTTCCACCGTTACATGGAGCAGGCAGAGGAGATTCGCGCGACGATGCTGGGCTACCGCGAGCAGGCGGCCGCTTCGGCCGGCCCCAAGACGGCGAAGACGTGCCCGCATTGCAATGCGACGTGCGTCCCCGACGCGAATGGGTGCTGCGAGTACTGCGGCGGCGTGATGTAGGAAGCTGGCGAGCAGGCTCGTGGGGGATGCCCCGGCCTGCGTGTTCCGAAAGGAGCGAACCATGGGATTGTTGAAAGCGGGCATCGGTGCGGCGACGGGCGTTTTGGCCGATAGCTGGCGGGATTTCTTCTATTGCGACTCGCTGGATGCGAACACGCTGGTGGTGAAGGGCCGCAGGCGCGTGGGCGACCGGAGCTCCAACGTATCGGGCGAGGCGAACATCATCTCGAACGGATCGGTCATCGCCGTGAACGAGGGCCAGTGCATGATGATTGTCGAGAACGGCGCGGTCATCGAGGTATGCGCCGAGCCGGGCGAGTTCCTCTATGACGAGGGCACGGAGCCGAGCCTGTTCTACGGCGACATGAAGGAAGGCATCATGGCCTCGCTCGAGCAGATCGGCCAGCGCTTCATCTTCGGCGGCAGCCCGGGCAAGGACCAGCGCGTCTACTACTTCAACACGAAGGAAATCATCGGGAACAAGTACGGCACGCAGCAGCCGGTGCCGTTCCGCGTGGTCGACCCCAACATCGGGCTCGACGTGGACATCGCGGTTCGCTGCAACGGCGAGTATTCCTACAAGATCGTGAACCCGATGCTGTTCTACAAGGAGCTCTCGGGCAATATCGGCGACCGCTTCACGCGCGACCAGATCGACTCGCAGCTGAAGAGCGAGCTGCTCACGGCCTTGCAGCCGGCATTCGCGCGCATCTCCGAGATGGGCGTGCGGTATTCGTCGGTGCCGGGCCACACGAAGGAGATGGCCGCTGCGCTGAACGAGGAGCTCACGAACTCCTGGGCGCGGCGCGGCATCGCGGTGGCGGCATTCGGCATGAACAGCATCACGGCGCGGCCCGAAGACGAGGAGCTCATCAAGAACCTGCAGCAGGCGGCGGTGCTGTCCCGTCCCGACATGGCAGGCGGCTTCACGGCTGCGGCGGCCGGCGACGCGATGCGCGCAGCGGCGGCGAACGATGCCGGTGCGGCCGTGGGCTTCATGGGCATGGGCATGGCGAATGCGATGGGCGGCAGCAGCGCGGCGAGCATGTTCGCCCAGGCGCAGCAGGCTCCTGCGGCTCCTGCGGCGGAGCCCTTCGTCGCGGCGGCGGGTTGGACCTGCGAATGCGGCGCGCAGAACACCGGCAAGTTCTGCCCGGAGTGCGGCAAACCGCAGCCTGCGCCGGCGGAATCGTGGACCTGCGCGTGCGGCAGCGTGAACGCGGGCAAGTTCTGCCCCGAGTGCGGCAAGCCCCGTCCGGTCGATGACGGCGCCTGGACCTGCAGCTGCGGCGCCCAGAACACCGGCAAGTTCTGCCAGGAATGCGGCACCCCGCGCCCATAGCGGCGGATGACCGGATATGAACGCGAAGGGGAGCTGCGGCTCCCCTTCGTTATGACATGACGGGAACGCCAGGTTGCCGGGTGCGGCATAATGGGAAGCGCGGAATGCGGAAAGGAGCGGCGATGGCGGATTTCGGCGAACTGTGGCGGCAGGAGGCGCGCACCAGGCGCGCGCCCGATGGGGCGGCAGCGTGGGATGAGCGCGCGCGTGACTTCGTGTCCAAGTACGGGCCGAGCGGCTATTCGGAAGAGTTCCTGCGCCTCGCCGGCCTTCAGCCGGGGGAGACCGTGTTCGACATGGGGTGCGGCGCCGGCGCGCTCGCGATTCCCTGCGCAGAGCGCGGGCATGCGGTGCTCGCGGCCGATTTCAGCCCCAAGATGCTCGAGCGCTGCCGCGATGGCGTTCCCGGCGACGCGCCGGGTGCCGTGCAGACGAAGCTCCTGGCCTGGGATGACGACTGGGAGGCGGCGGGGCTGCGGCCGAAGTCCTTCGATGTCGCCTTCGCCTCGCGCTCCATCGCGACTCCCGACATGGAGGCGGCCATCAAGAAGCTCTCGCGTATTGCCCGGCGCAAGGTGTGCGTGACGCTCGTGGCGGGGAAATCCCCGCGCGTGTCGCAGTCCTTCTTCGACGACATGGGCTTGCGCTGCGTCGGCCACCAAGATGCCGCGTTCGCTTTCGGCATCGCCACGCAGCTGGGGTACCAGCCGTCGGTCGAGTTCATCCGCTCCACGCGTGCCGACAGCTTCGAATCGCGCGATCAGGCATATCGCGCTTACCAGGACATGATCCGCTTCGCCGACGACGCGCCCCAAGGCGAAGAGCTTGCCGCCTGCCAGCAGCGGGCTCGCGAATGGGTGGATGCCCACCTGCAGGAAGACCCCATGGAGCTTGCCGGCGTGCAGGAAGTGGGGCGCGGCCTCCCGTACACCATCGACGTCCCCCGCACGTTCGCGTGGGCGTTCATCTCGTGGAACGCATGACGGTTTGAACCAAAGGGGGTGTCCCCTTTGGTTCATGACGTGCCCGGCCGGGACGTCCCGGCGTTGTCGTTTCTATAAGCTGATGCCGTCGAAGGCGAGGAGGGTGCGGTAGCGTGGGCTTTCGGCCGCCAGCTGGG
>JAUNEQ010000217.1 GCA_030525445.1 Coriobacteriia bacterium
GAAGCGGCCGTTACGGTCGAGGTAGCGCAGGATGGCGCCCTGCACCCTCCTCCACGCGAAGGTGGCGAACCTCGCGCCCTTGGAGGGGTCGAACTCGCGTGCCGAATCGACGAGGGCGGCGACGCCTGCGTTCACGATGTCCGCGATGCCGACGCCGTGGGCCTCGCCGTACGAGCGGTGGTAATTCCAGGCGAGCCTGAAGACGAGGCGCTGGTTGTGCAGCACGAGCTTGTCCTGGGCGGCGCGGCCGGCGGCAGCGGCGCGGCCGAGGTGCTTGAGCTCCGCCTTGCCGAGCTCGGTCTGGCCCGTCTCGGCCATGTCGAGCGCTTCCTGGGCGAGGCGGCCCTGCTGCATCTTGCGGCACAGCTGTTTAAGTTAGCCTCATAGTTGCGGGTTCGGTCGCGGCGCCGTTTCGGTTGCGGTCAAGAAAAAGTTTCGGGTTTCGCCACAAGGAAAGACATGCCAACCAGACCGTTGGCCTACCTTTGTCGTTGCTTCGGTAATCGACCAAAGGAGGCGGAGAGGAATGATCAGCATGTCCAAAGTTCAGGATATACGAAGGATGCGAAGGGAGGGTGAATCCATAGCGGGAATATCGAGGGCGACGGGCGTTTCGGAGCCGACCGTGCGCAAGTACCTCAAGCCGCAGGATCTCTCCCCAAAGATGCCCGTGAAGGCGAAGGGGCCGTCGGTGATGGACGAGTACTCGTCGATCGTCGACTCGTGGCTCGAGGCCGACCGTGGCGTTTGGCACAAGCAGCGCCACACCGCCCAGCGCGTCTGGGAACGGCTCGTCGAGGAGGAGGGCGCGACGATGTCGTACAGCACCGTCAGGCGATACGTCAAGGATTGGAAGGACGCGCACAAAGGCGGAGGCGACGGGTTCCTCGACCAGGTCGGGCTTCCCGCCGACATGCAGGTCGACTTCGGCCAGGCCGATTTCTACGTGGTCGGCGTGCGGACCCGTCTGCGCCACCTGGTCTGCGACTTCCCGTTCTCCAACATGGGGCTGGCGCAGGTGTTCCCCGGCGAGAACGCCGAGTGCGCGTGCGAGGGCCTGATGGCGGTGTTCTCCTACATCGGCGGCGTTCCCAGGCGCATCATCTTCGACAACGCCACCGGCGTCGGGCGCAAGATGTGCGGCGCCATCAGGACCTCGAAGCTGTTCGCCGCGTTCGCCGCCCACTTCGGCTTCGAGTACGTGTTCTGCAACGCGGACGCGGGCCACGAGAAGGGCGGCGTCGAGAACAAGGTGGGCGCGCTGCGCCGCCGGCTGTTCGTCCCGCTGCCGCACTTCGACAACATCCGGTCCTACAACGCGCGGCTGCTGGACAAGTGCACGGAGCTCGCGGACAAGGAGCACTACGTCAAGGGCGAGCCGGAGTCCCAGCTGTTCATGGAGGACCGCTTCGCGCTGCTGCCGCTGCCCGACGCGCCGTTCAAGGCGGTGAGCTGGCAGAGGATGAAGGCCGACAAGTACGGCAACGTCGTGCTCGACGGGCGCCACCGCTACTCGAGCGCGCCCGAGTTCGGCGGGCGCGAGCTCATCGTGGGCAGGTGCGCCTTCGACGTCGAGATATACGATTCCGACGGCGCGCACGTCGCGACGCACGCGCGCGCCTACGGCGACCGCCCCACCGAGTCGGTCGAACCGGCGAGCCAGCTTCCGCTGCTGTGCCGCAAGCCAAACGGCTGGCCGAACAGCCGCGTGAGGGCGTCGATGCCCGACGACCTGCGGGAATGGGCCGATTCCCTCGACTCCGAGCCGCGCAAGGAGTTCCTGCGGGTGCTGCGGGACGTGACCGCCGAGAGCGGCTACGGGCCGGCCGTCGAGGCCGCCGCTCGCATCGTCGAGCTGGGCAACGCGCCCGATAGGGCCTCGGTGACCGTGCTCGCCGCCGGCATCTGCAACGGCCGCGGCGTCGTGGACTACGCCGACCCCGTCGACATGTCCGACTACGACGCGGCTTTCGCCGCGATCGGGGGCGGTTCCCATGATGAGCAGATGTGAGAGGGACGCCGTCGGCGACGCCATCAGGGCCGACGCCAGGAAGCTTTGCATCTCCAACGACACGGTCGGCTGGTTCCTGGAATCGGCGACGCCGCGGCAGCTCGACGCGGTCGCCGGCATGTTGGCCCACGAGATAGCGGTCCGCGAGCGCAACCGCAAGGCGCGCCTGCTGCGCAAGGCCGCGTTCCCGGCCGTCAAGTCGGTCGCGGACTTCGACTTCGCCGACGTCAGGATGCCCGACGGGCACACGGTCGAGGACATGCTGTCGCTCGACTGGGTGGAAAAGGCGCAGGACTACGTCTTCCACGGCCAGACCGGGCGGGGGAAGACGCATCTGGCGGTGGCGCTCGGCATGAGGTGCGTCGAGCGCGGGCTCACGGTGCGCTATCTGCCGTGCGCGCAGCTCGTCCTGCAGCTCCAGAGGGCCAGGGGCTCGGGCGGCCTCGACACGATGTACTCCGATCTGGCCAAGGCCGACCTCTTGATACTTGACGAGTTCGGTTACATCCCGCTTGACTCGGACGGGGCGAGACTGCTGTTCCAGGTGATATCGAGCAGCTACGAGTCCAGAAGTCTGATCCTGACCACGAACATCGAGTTCAGCAAGTGGGGAACCGTCTTGGCTGACGAGAAGCTTGCGGCGGCGGCCGTCGACAGGATCGTGCACCACGGCAGGCTCGTGGAGTTCGGCGGCAAGAGCAGGAGGGTCGAGGAATCGCTCATGCTAGGAAACGTGAAGGAGGGTTAGCAGGGCCTTTCCATGGCGAAACCCGAAAAAAGTTCGTGACCGCGACCTAAAACAGGTCGTGCCCAATGACGAAACTCGGGGTTGACAAAACACA
>JAUNEQ010000218.1 GCA_030525445.1 Coriobacteriia bacterium
CGTGCATGGCGCCCACGTACGCAAAGCCGCCGCCTGCGTTCACGATGGCCGTGCGCGCGCCCTCGTCGCCGCGGAAGAAGATGAGGCCCGTGTCGGCCTTGGCGGGGGCGGCGGCCTTCTCCGCATCCGTGTAGATGTCGATGAACACCGTCTCGCCCGCACCGGCACGGTCGCGCAGGTAGTTGCACACCTCCACGGTCATATCCGGGTCGATGTGGTTGTACCAGGCGAGGCCGATTTCCCCAAGCGTTGCCCCGCTCATGTAACCGCGCTGCACGGGGAAAATCAGCCTGCCCCAGTCGCCGAAAGCCGGATCGCCCGCCACATCCTCGATGGGTGTGTCCAGCGCGTATGCGCCCTCGTAAAGGCCAGCTCCGGCTCCGGCGCCTTCGGAGCTTCCAATGGCGCTGCTGGTCGTCACGTCGCTTTCAGCCCCCTCCGTCGTTCGCCCGCATCCTGACAGGAGCCCGAAGCAGAGCGCGTATGCCAGGAGTGCGGGCAGCATCCTGTTTCCCGGCCGCAAGCCCCGCCAGCGCATGTCCTATCCCTCCATCGAGGGGCACACGACGAGGTCCGTCACGGCCACGTTGTCCGGCTGGGACACCGCGTAGAGGACTGCGTTCGCGATCACGTCCGGCCCCAACCCGACGTTCTCGTAGAACCGGGATACTATGTCTTTGGCCTCGGATTCCGCCACCGTGTTGAGGAGCTCCGTCTTGATCGCGCCCGGGTAGATCGTGGTGGTGCGGATGTTCGTGCCTTCCTGGATCGACTCGCTGCGGAAGGAGTCCAGCATCGCTCTCACGAAGTGCTTGGTCCCGCAGTACACGGCGTTGCCGGGAACGGACATCGTGCCCGCCCGTGACGAGGTGACGATGACGTGCCCCTTCTTCTGTGCGATGAACTCCGGCAGGACGGCGGCCATCGTGTTCAAGACGCCCTTGACGTTGATATCCACCATGGCATCCCAGTCAGCGGCCTTCAGCTCGGACATGTTTCCGGCGGGCATGATCCCCGCATTGGCGAAGACGGCGTCGACCTTACCGAACCTCTCCTTCGCACACGCGACGAGGGCCTTCATCTCGTCCGCGTTCACCACATCGGACTTCAGGTAAGCGGCGTTCTCTCCGATCTCGCCTGCCAGCCTTTCCAGCCTGTCCTCGCGCCTTGCGGAGAGGACCACCTTCGCGCCCTCCCTTGCAAGGACCCGTGCCGTCTCTTCCCCGATGCCGGAAGAGGCCCCGGTAATGATGATTACCTTGTTCTCGACGTTCTCCATGTTCATGATCTCCTATTCTGCTCTGCTGCTGCCGAAGAAATGCGGCAGCGCGTTGTACAGGTACTCCTGCACGGCGTCCAGGTCGTGGCGTCCGCCGTCCTTCTGGTAGAACACGTAGTGGTCGGGGGTGAAGGCAGCGCGTGACATCATCTCGTCGGCCATTCCCAGACTCTGGCTCTTCACGGCGTCGTCCGTGCCGACGGCATGGTAGATGAAGTAGCCCCGCTCGTTCAATCCGTTGTCGGCCACCTGCCGCTCGATGAAGTCGACGTTTCGCCCGAACTGGAAGTCGCCGTAGCCGCCGTAGTACCAGCACGACCCGCTCATGGGCAGGAAGTAGCGGATGTATTTGGAGTCGTGGCAGAGCTCCAGCCACGTGGTCACCGAGCCGAGCGAGAAGCCGCCGAAGGCCCGGTGGTCGCGTGCGGCCTCAAGCGCCTCGGGCGTCGTGCCGTCCGCATAGGTGCGGTAGCGCCCCTCCACGGCGGGCATCAGGTTGTTCTCGAAGTCCTGGTGGAAAGCGTGCAGCTCCGCCACCGACCCGCCGAAATCCGTGCTGCTGCCGTCATGGTAGAACGTGGCGGACACGATGATCGCCGGCGGCATGTCGCCGTTCGCGATGAGGTTGTCGAAGACGTTCTTCGTGCCGGGGTAGTCGAAGTACTCGCCCGCGCGCCCGCCCCAGCCGTGCATAAGGTAGACGACGTCGTAGCGCGCGTCTTCGTCACCCGCGTCGTAGCCGTACGGCGTGTACACGTAGGCAGCCTTGGTTACGGCGCGCCCGTCGCCCGCGTAGTCGAGAGAGTCGTAGTCGATGCGCTCGACGCTGCCCGGACGTTCGGACGGCTGCTTGTACGCCGCCGGCACCGCCTCGGTCCAGCCGGTCTGCGGCAAGGTTGACGCAGACGAGGGCTGGGCGCCGATGCTAGCCGGCGAATCCGACGACGAGGATGCGGGGCTGCGGTCGGATTGCGGTGACCCGCATCCGGATATGAAAAGAGCCAGGAGGCTCGCCATTGCCAGAATCACCAGCTTTCTCATCGTTCTCCCTTCCGCTGCGAGAAGAGCCATGGGAGCGCCTCGGGGTCCGCTGCCGCCGCCATGCCCCCGGCGTGCTGGTCCGCGTACCCGCGCTCAGCGAAATACGCCGCCTCCTTGATGTCGAGCACGACAAGCGAGTCGATCTCCTGTTCGCCCTTGCCGCTCTGCCGATATAGCTCGCGGAGCCTTCTTGCGGTCTCGACGAACGAGTCCGAGCCGTAGTAGCTGTCATCTCGCCCCGTGAAGAGGCGGAGTGGCGTCCGCGCATGCGCAACCGGCTCCAGCGCGCCATCCCACTGCGAGCTCACGGCGAGCGCGGCGGTGAAGAGCTCGGGGCGCATCCCCATCACCACCGAGAGCGTCTCGCCGCCGCCCGAGTAGCCCTCGATGTACACGCGGGAAGGGTCCACGTTGTAGTTTGCGACGAAGTGCTCGACGAGCTCGATGGTCCTGCCTGCCGATGTCTGGCCCCAGTCGTCAAGCTGCGGGGCGAGAACGATCATGCGGGGGTCGCATGCGGCGG
>JAUNEQ010000219.1 GCA_030525445.1 Coriobacteriia bacterium
AATGCTGCGGGCCGTTTTGTCTCCTCGTTCCCGGGAATATGCAGAAATCCTGCAAAAACAACCGCTTATAAAAATAATACTTGCGTACTATGGCGCTCGTTATACACTAGTGAGCCATTAATAGTGTCTCCGTGGAAGGGGGGACGGTATGGCTTACAAAGTTGGCGTCATGGGAGCTGCCGGGTTCGCGGGTGTGGAACTGGTGCGTTTGCTGGCGCAACATCCCCAGTTCGAGCTCATCGCGGTGACCTCCGATGCCGATGCGGGCAAGGAGATCGCCGAAACCTATCCGGCGTTCACCGGCATGGATATGCCGAAGTTCACGAATCACGATGACCCCATCCTGTTCGAGTGCGACCTCGTGTTCCTGGCGGTGCCGCACACGGTGGCGCTGAAGTATGCGCCCACGCTGCTGGACAAGGGCGTCACGGTCATCGACCTCTCGGCGGACTTCCGACTGAAAGACCCGGATGTTTACGAGAAGTGGTACGGCGTGGAGCACACGGCCACCGACCTCCTCGCGAACACGAAGTTCGGCCTGCCCGAGGTCGTGCGCGACGAGATCGCTGCGGCCGCGGCTGATTTCGCCGCCGGCAAGCCGGTGCTCGTGTCATGCGCGGGCTGCTACCCCACGGCCACCTCGCTCGCCTCGTTCCCGGCCATCCAGGCGGGGCTTTCCGCCGGGCTCATCGTGGTGGACGCCATCAGCGGCGTCACGGGCGCGGGCAAGAAGGCCTCGGCGCGCACGCATTACTGCTTCGCGGACGAGAACCTGGAAGCGTATGGCCTCGCGAACCACCGCCACACCCCCGAAATCGAGCAGATTCTGGGCGTTTCCGGCGAGAACCGCCTGGTCTTCACGCCGCATCTGGCGCCGCTGAAGCGCGGAATCCTTTCCACGGTCACGCTGAGCGTGCCCGAGGGCGTGAACATTTCGGCCGAGGCGCTGCAGGAGCTCTACGAGGGCTTCTATGCGGAAAGCCCGATGGTGGAAGTGCTGCCGGCCGGCACGTCGCCGAAGACCACGAGCGTCACCGGCACGGTGAAGGCCCAGGTCTCGGCCACGCTCGCCGCGAACGGCCGCGCCATCATCTGCCTGGGCGCCATCGACAACCTGTGCAAGGGCGCTGCCGGCCAAGCCGTGCAGTGCGCAAACATCGTGGTGGGCCTGCCGCAAGCAACCGGCCTGCCCACCCTGGCGCTGCCCATCTAGCAGGGAAGTGGGACAAAGACCCCGGAGGTAGTTGTCCCACGACGGCGAGCGGGCGCCATGAAGACGGAGGGCTTCTCCGTCGTGGGACAACTTCCTCCGGGGTCTTTGTCCCACCGGTGCCAACAAGGAAAGGAAGGCTACGTGCCAAACCTGGAATACATAGAGAACGGCGGCGTCACGAGCGCGGCGGGGTTCGTGGCGGCGGGAGTACATTCGGGCTTCCGCAAGGACCCGAAGCGGCTTGACCTCGCCATCGTCGAGGCCGAAGGGCCCGTTCCCGCGGCCGGCGTGTTCACGCAGAACGTCTTCTGCGCGGCGCCCGTGACGGTTTCGCGCGCCCACCTGGGGCAGGACGCGGCCGGCGTGGCCCGCGCGGTCGTCATCAACAGCGGCGTGGCCAACGCGGCCACCGGCGCACGCGGCCTGGAGGACGCGGAGCGCATGGCGGCCCTTACGGCCGACGCGGTGGGCTGCGCGCCCGAAGACGTGCTCGTGGCATCCACGGGCGTCATCGGGACCTTCCTGCCGTTCGCCCCGCTCGACGCGCTGCCGGCCCTTCACGCGGCGGCAAGCCCCGCGGGCGGCGCCGACGCCGCGCGCGCCATCATGACCACCGATACGCATTCCAAGGAGTGCGCGGTGCGCTACACCAGCGAGGCCGGCGACTACGCGGGCGCCACGTTCACGGTGGGCGGCATGGCGAAGGGCTCCGGCATGATCATGCCGAACATGGCCACGATGATCTCCGTCATCACCACGGACGCCCCGGTGGCCCCGCGCGACGCGAAGGCCGCGCTGAAGGCGGCAGCCGACGTGAGCTTCAACAAGGTGACGGTGGACGGCGACACTTCCACCAACGACACCTGCATCCTGCTGGCCAGCGGCAAGGCGGCCCCCGCGGGCAGCGCCCCGCTGCAGCCGGGCACGCCCGCGTTCGCGGAATTCGAAGCCGCGCTGCAGGCCGTATGCCAGAACCTCGCGCGCCAGATGGCGGCCGACGGCGAGGGTGCGAGCAAGCTCGTCACGGTGAACGTGCGCGGGGCGGCCACGCCCGAAGAGGCCGACCTCGCGGCGCGCACGGTGGCCAACTCGCCCCTGGTGAAGACCTGCATCGCGGGCCACGACGCCAACTGGGGCCGCGTGGCCGGCGCGCTCGGCCGTTCTGGCGCGCGTTTCAACCAGGAAGACGTGGACATCCACTTCATGGGCATGAGCGTGTGCGAGAAGGGGCTCGCCGTGATCTTCGACGAGGACGAGGCCCTGCGCCGCTTCGAGGAGCCCGAGATCGTCATCGACTGCGACCTGGGCGCGGGCGATGCGGCAACCACGGTTTGGACGTGCGATTTCACGCACGAGTACATTTCGATCAATGGAGATTACCGGTCATGAAATACGAAACCAGGTCCCGCGCCGAGATTTTCGCGGAAAACCAGGCAGCGCACTTCATCGCGGAGGCCATGCCCTGGATCAAGGCCATCACCGGCAAGACGGTGGTCATCAAGTACGGCGGCAGCGCGATGGTGGACCCCGCGCTGCGCGACGACGTGATGAGCGACATCGTGCTGCTGAAGATCATGGGCGCGAACCCCGTGCTCG
>JAUNEQ010000059.1 GCA_030525445.1 Coriobacteriia bacterium
CCGCTTAGCTGTTGAACGCCGAGAGCAGCGGCATGATCATCTCTTGGAACTTGGTGTAGGTGCCGGTCTCGCCCGCCGAGTTCGCGACGATGAGGTTGTTGTAAATCATCTTCACGATGGGGCTCACGATGAAGAAGTTCACGCACGCGCCCACGACAATGGTAATGGGCACCTGCTCCATCAGGGTCTGCCCCAGGTTGTCCACGCCGTAAATCATGCAGGTCATGAGCGTGGACATGAGCGGCACCATGCACACGATGTTCGTGAGCGTGATGAGCGTCGCCTTCTTCACCCCTTGGAAATTCGGCAGGATGAACTGGTGGATGATTGCCTCGGTGAAGTCGTTCATGAACCACTCGCGGATGAGGAACGTCATGCAGAACGTGAGCGGGTACATCCAGTGGTAGTTCAGGAAGAAGTCCAGGCCAGAATGGCGGTATCCGTTGAAAGACGTCATGATCGTGACCATGCCGCCAATCATGAGCGCCTGGAACAGCAGCATGCCGGCTCGTTCCTTCGGAACGCTCGCCTTGCCACGCAGGCAGTCGAGGTACGAGCAGCGGAGCTTGTTGCGGTCATACGCCGCCGCCTGGTGGCGGAAATCCTTCGCCTGTTGGCGCAGCTGGACCTTTTCGTCTTCGAGTTCCTTGATGTGCGCGTCATGCGTTTCTTTGAGCACCTCGAAGCGGGCGGTCTTCTGCACCTCCCATTGCTTCAGCATCTCGCGCTTCTCTTCTTCAAGCTCCCGGGTAAGGGCCACTTTTTGGCGCGCGTATTCCTTGTCCGCCTCGTTTTTCTTCGACACGAGCTCGGATACCGCCTTCTCAAGCTGCTCGGCGCGGTGTTCGAAATAATTCGCGGGAATGCCGGTGAGCGCCTCGTCGTGCTGGGTGTCGACGAGCGCGGCCACCGTTGCCGTGGTTGCGTGTGCTGTTCGTTTGGCTAAACCCATAGATGTGCGGTATGCCTCTTTCCAATTCCTCGTGGACGGATCTCGTGTTCTCGTGCCCACTATACGCAGCAACCAAGCCGCGCGAAAAGCCGAACGCACCGAGAAGCGCAAGGTCTACACAAGGCGACCTGCGCCCATAGAAAAGATGCATACTACCTGTTCATTACCATGAATTTCGACGAACGGAAATGAGACGGACGGGCCCGCAGCACCGCCGAGCGTCGGCGCTACCGCCAAGCGCGAATACAACAGCGGGTAGACGGGGCCATTACCGTAGACATGGCGCACCACCATGGGCACGAGGACCAATACGCCCGCCAGGAAGAACCCGAAGACGAGGCCGCCCACGGCCAAACCCGGCGTCGCGGCCAACTGCCACACCAGCAGCATGCCCGCCATGCCCGCGCCCACCAGCAGCACGATGGCCTGCCGAACCGAGAAATCGGAAAACGCGCCTAAGCCGATCTTGCCTACGGCATTGCCAGCCTGGCAGAATGATGACAAAACCGCGCCCGTCAAAAACGCCACGGGCACCGCCCCCGCAACCGCTTGCTCGTTCACCCAGTTCACGTACTTGGGAAAATATCCATTCGTCTGACATACGAGGTTGATGAGAAAACCGAACGCGATGATTGCCCAGAACGCACCGCCGCGATAGGCAGCCCGTGCCTCGGCGCGCGCTTGGACATCGGGCTCGGTGCCCGCATCAGCCTGGACAGCCGGGGAGTCGGCGGTAGCGCCATAGGGACGGAGCCCGCATGATTCCGGCGTCTCGTTCACGAACAGCATCACCAGCGGCACGCATACCCCAAGGGCGATTGCAGCGAACAGCATATATGTTGCTCGCCATCCCATTGCGTCGATAGCCGCCTGCCCCACCAGCAGGAACACGACACCGCCGATGCCGGTGAAGGCCGTGTAGAGCCCCAGAAGGAACCCAACGTGCTTGACGAACCACCGGTTGATGAGCGTCGCCGGGAACAGCGAGAGCGTCCCGACGAACGAATACCCGGCGAGAATGCCCGCCAGCCAGAACACCCATGGCGCAGGAGCCACCGAGAACATGAGCATCGCAAGTGCCGCCGCCAGCACGCAGGATATCGCCATCGGACGCAGGCGAATCCGCCCGACGACGTTGCCCACGAGCGGCATGAACACCGCGCTTGAAAGCATGGCGACCGACATCCAAGCGGATATTTCAGCGGTCTGCACGCCCAAATCGTCGGCGATGACAGGATAGAAGATGCCCGGCGTGCTCACGAGCATAGCAGCCGGAATGCCCGCCGTCGCACAGCAGCAGACGATGAGCCCCACATGTTTTGCCGTAAGCCCTTGCACCGTAAACCCCTGTTCCTGATTTCCGCAGTAAATAGGATACAAGGTTAATCTTTGCCTGATAATCGCATTTACATCAATGAATTATTAGCCTTCTGGTTCATAATCATCCTTATCGGTGAAGGAGCGCCGGCCCTCTGCGGCAAGGCGGTATGATGATTCGACACCGGGTGATTGAGCGTCGAACCGCAAGGGGGGACCCATGACATTCCTACAGCTCCAATACTTCCAAACCGTCGCCCGGGTTGGCAGCATCGCCAGTGCTGCGGAGACGCTGAGCATTTCGCCCGCTTCGCTGAGCAAGACCATCCACCAGCTTGAAGCAGAGCTGGGCATTCAGCTGTTCTCGCGCGAAGGTCGCCGTATTTCGCTTAACCAGGCAGGTTCGGTTTTCCTGGAATACGCCACAGAAATCCTCGACACCATGAATGCCGCACGACTGGAACTGGGCAACCTCACCGGAACCATTCGTCACGTCCTGCATGTGCGCATGGACGTGCTGCTCGACGAACCGGGGCGCATTCCCGTGGAATTAAAGGCCATCCATCCCGAAATCACCCTGGATATCATGCCACCCTCCAGCACTCGAGGCATCTACGATCTGCGGTTCTTCGCCACGTCAAACGAACTCGTCGACGACAACGTGGAACATATCTGCAGCGAGCGATGGGTGGCGGCGCTTCCGGCAACCCATCCGCTTGCGTCACAGCACGAAATTCGGTTCCAGGAACTCGCGAAAACCCCCTTCATCCTATTCCAAGATGACGGCCATGAAGAGACCTTCATGAGCATGTGCGCGGATGCCAACATCAAACCGCAGGTGAACCTGGCTTTCAGCAGCCATTCCCATGGCGGCCTTCATCGAGCCATAAGCGAAGGTTTGGGGTTCTCCATCGTCCCCGAACGCACCTGGAAATCCGAATGGAAACAGGACCAGGTTGTGCTCGTACCCTTCTGCGACATCATGCGCAAACGCCATATCTACTGCGCGCATCCCGCCAACCGTCCTATCACGGAAGATGGTCGCTTGGTCATCGATTACATCAGCAAGAAGCTCAACCAGGCATAGGGCGGCATAGGAGAGGCGAAGCGGGACACCCGGCTGTTCCTCGTGCTTATCGCAGCGGGGTCGCCTCTGCTTTCGCGTGCACGATGTAGAGCGTGTTCGACGGCATGTCGCCGGCGCTGCCGCCATAGGCGGGCTTCGTCTTCACGTAATCGGAAAGCGCATTCACCAAGTCGATCTTCTCGTTGATGGTGCCCTGGATGGTCTCGATGGCTTCAGCCACGCCGTCGCTCATCTTGCCAGCGGCCTTTCCCAACTTGGCAGAACCGGCGCTCACCTGCGCAAGCGCTTCCGAGAGCTGCTGCGTGCCTTCCTGCACCTTGCCGAATCCCTCGCTCGCCTGTGTCAAGCCGGTGCTCAGGCCCTCGGTCTGCTTTGCCGCCGCGCCCAAGCCTTGCACGAGGGTCTTCGTCGCCTCCTCATTCGCGGCGAGCGACTCGAGCGAGCCCTGCAACGCGCCCGTGGAGTCGTCCAGCGACGTCTTCGCAGATTCCAGCGACGTCTGGGCCTCGCCAAGCGATGCCTGCGCTTGCTCCACAGCCCCCTGCGCCGTGGCAGCGGAATCCTGCGTCTGCGCCAGCGACGCTTCCAAGCTCTCGACGGCCGCAGCGACAACGGCCTTCTGGTCGTCATCCAAGGCATCGGCGTCGATGGCGTTGAGCGCATCGAGCGCTTCCTGCTGCCGCGCAACCGCATCGTCAAGCGAAACGCCAGCCGACAGCGCATCGAGCGCCGCCTGCTGCCCATCGGCTGCCGCCTGCTGGCTTTCAGCCACTGCCTGCTGGCCCTCGAGCGCCTGCTGTTGCGACGCAGCGCTCGCCGCCACGTTCTGCGCGATACCCGCCTGCGCTTGCGCCGCACCGGCAACCGTCTGATTCGCCGCGTCGGCCACCTCGGCCAAGGTTTTCAGGCCCTCGGTCGCATTCGGCAGGTTCTCGGCCATGGCCGCCTGCCCCTCCGCGATCTTTCCCGTGGCCGTCGCGATGCCTTTGTTGCCCTTCGCCAGCGCCTCAACGGCCGTGGAGATGTTGTCCAGCTGCCCGATGGCGTCGTCGATTTGAGCGCGCACATCGTCGGTCTTTTCCGCATCCACCTTGCCCAGCACCTGGTCGGTTGCGATGGTCGTGATGTCGGGCATGTCGAAGCCCTTCACCTGCGCGGTGATCTCCACGCTCTCGGGCAGGTCGGCCATGTCCTCGATATCCAGCGTATGCGCAAGCCCGGGCATGCCCAGGCCCACCGCCATCACGGTTCCCTGCTGGTCCACCACCGTTCCGTTGTCCACTTCCACCTGCTGCGCATGTTCGGCATCGAACGAGATGACGGACGCCATCACGAACGGGTCCTGCACCTCATGCGCAGTTCCGGCGGCATACACCGTCGCGTTCGTCTTGTTGCGGTAGCTAATCTGGATCTTCAGCGTTCCGGAAACGCCTTTCAGGGTCGCCGGGTCCACTTCTTCCCCATCGAGTTCGTAGCGATACGCCACCTCAAAGGGCAACTCCGCCGACGACGTGCCCGAGTACGCGACATCTTCGCCCTTCGCCTTCCAGATAACGGACTCGCCATCCCGCGTAAAGTCGACGTCGTCATCGGCAACGATGTTCTGAAGGCTGGACACGTCCATGATCTGGTCGAGACCGCCGGGGTTCTTGATCCACTCATCCACCGCAATGCTGTCGAGTGTGCCGGTAAGGTCGGTTTTCACTGCGACCGTTTCGTTCTTGCCATACTCCGTCCCGTGGGGCGTGAACGTGTCAGCAATCGCTTGGGCTGCGGCATCGGAGGCCACGTCCTCTGCAACCGAAACCGATGCGTTCGCGTCATCCGATTCCACCGCTTGGGCCTGCATGAACCCAAACGCAACGAGCCCCATGAGCACGAAGACGATGACGACGGCCGAGATTTTCGCCGTCTTGGAAACGCCGGAGGTCATCGCATGATTCGCCATGGTCTATCTCCCTTCGCCTTGTGCCCGTTGCGGCACGATGATGGACAGCACCGCGGCAACTGCACCGATGCCGTACAGCGTGGCCCAGTAGTTCAGCTGCGTCGAAAGCGCGTCGGCGCCCAGGTAGACGATTGCGCGCACGCCGTCGCCCAGGAAATGCTGCGGTACCCAGGGGTACACCCATTCCTGCCAGAACGGCGGCAGCATCTCGGGCGCGAGCATCGCGCAACTCATGCCCAGGGCAAACGTCGTGATGGCCACGAGCGCGCCCAGTGGCAGCGCGAGGTCGCACAGGAACACGATCGCCGCCATGATGGCGCCTACCGCCAACCAGACAAACGGGAACAGGCGGTCCATCGGCAAGTCCAGGCCGCCAAACCACACGTCGATGCCCGTGCCCACGAACGCGATGAAAGCGGAAAGGATTGCGCCAACCACCAGCTGTTTCACGAACGCGATCACACGCACACGCCGGCTTGCGCCATCGCGCGGCCACAGCACCACCGACAGCAGGATGCTCCCGATGAGCGTCATGATGAACAGCGGCATCACGAGCAACTGCACCGCCATCATGGGCGCCATCGTGCCGCCTCCGATGTCCGCTGCGTTCACTTCTTCCACGTCAACGGAAATACCCGCCTGTAACAATCCAGACTTCAGGTTCGGGCCCATTTGCTGGGCGAGCATGGGGTTCTTCGCATCGTTCACCAGCACCTTCAGCGTGGGCGCGCCGCCCAACCCGGTCACCGAGCGCATCTGCTGTGCCGTGAAATCCTCGGGGATGACAATCCCGCCGTAGTATTCGTTCGCAGCGAGCGCGTCGCGCAGCTCCTCTTCGGAATTCAGCTGCACCCACTTGATGGTCGCGTTGCCGAACGGGCTTGAGGAATCGTCGTCGGAGTCGGCCTCGTCATCGCCAATCGCCCCGAGGCCCTCGCCATCGAGCAGCCGGCTCACCAACTCGTCGCCCACGTTCACGTCGCTGATGGGCAGCTCCGAACCCTTGTCGAGCGTCACCACGACGAAAGGGATGTCGTTCATCTGCGCACGGAGGATGGGCGTCATGGCCAATCCCAGGATGCAGCAGATGAGCAACGGGAGCATGAAGGGCGCTGCGACTGCGCGCTTTCCCAGCTTTTCGAGCATCGAAACCCCGTCTCTTGCATTAATTAGATACCGCGTCTAATATATCTAGACACCATGTCGCATTAAATAGGCAATCGCGCGTCCGATGCCCAGTGAGCAGGAGGGAACATGCCCCGACCTCGATACGAAACGGGAGAGAAAACCGCACGTGAGCGTCTTGAAGACGCGTTTTGGGCATGCCTGGCCGAAAAGCCCTTCGATAAGATCACCGTGGCGGATGTCACGAAGCGGGCTTCCGTGAATCGCAACACGTTTTACTACCACTACGAGGATATGAACGACCTCGCGCGGACAGTTGCGCGGGAAACCGCTCTTGAACCGGAGAGGATCACCTCCGTGCTGGCGCACATCTTTCGGGGAGGCGGTTCGGAAGTGCTCGCGCGCATTCCCGATGTCGACCGGCGCGCCGATTGTATATACCTGCTTGCCGGCAAGAACAGCAACGCCGAATTGCGGCAGATGCTGCGCGACGCCCTGATTGACACCTGGTCGCAAGCTTTCAGCATCGATTTCAAATCCCTCGACCTCGAAGGGCAGCTCGCCATAGAGTTCGTGCTTGGCGGCATCATGGCCATCATCGCCTATCGCGCGGATGGCCATGACTTCAGGCTCCACGACCTGTACGACCTCGGCTTCACCCACGATGCGATGCATTTCCTGCGCCACGTGCCCTCGGTGCACGAGCAGCTGGCCGCAACGATTGGCGAGCGGGCATAGAGCCACCAGCAGGTGTTGCGCCCAAGTCCAGGGCGCAAGAGCACCACATGGCCCCTTCGCCACCTGGGCGCATTAGTGTACATATTTCCGCATTTGGAAAACGCGACCTGGGCAAATGCATGCGGCTACGCAGATTATGTACGCTAATCTTCCGGATGCTCGGCAGTGCTGGGACGCCCCGCTAGTGCGCCGACCTTCCGCCGTCCACGAACAGCGAGGTGCCCGTCACCATGTCGGACGCATCGCAAGCCAGGAACAGCGCCGCGGCAGCCACATCCATGGGGTCGCCCACCTTGCGGTTGTACGGGAAGGGCTTCGTGATGATGTCGTATGCAGCCGGGTCGGCCAAGGCCTCCTTCGTCATGCTCGACTGAATATAGCCCGGGCACAGGCAGTTCGCACGGATGTTGAAACGGCCCCACTCCATCGCCATGCCGCGCGTCATCTGCACCACACCCGCCTTCGCGGAAATGTACGGCATCATGCGGGTGCCCGCCACCCGCGCGGTGAACGACGCGATGTTGATGATGTTTCCGCGCTCCCGCTCCATCATGTGCTTGGCCACGAGCTGCGAAAGGAAGAACACCGCCTTCAGATCCACGTCGACGATGCGATCCCACGTTTCCTCATCGATGTCCACGGCAAGGCGGTTCTTCTTGTCGCCGATGCCCGCAGCGTTCACGAGCGCGTCCACCTGGCCAAAGGTGGAAAGCGCAGTATCGACCAGGTTCTGCCGGTCGGCCGCTTCGGTGACGTTGCACGCCACGACGACCACGTCGCCGCCCGACTCCTCGATGATCTCGCGTTGCCGGTCGAGCAGAACGGATTCGTCCAAGTCGGCCAGCACGAGCTTCGCGCCATAGGCCGCGAACGTCCGCGCGATAGCGAACCCGATGCCCGCACCGCTTCCCGCGCCCGTGACGATGGCCACCTTCCCCGCCAGGTCAAACCGCGGGATGCCCATTTTCCCGGTCTCGTGAATCGTCCAGCTCGCACCCTTCGCCATAGCATCTCCTTCGCGCAGTCACGCCTTCCAGCAGGCAATATCAGGGTAACACCACTTCGTCTCCCCAATGAGAACGAGTCGGGGGGGAACGACTTCGGAACAGCAGGGATAGCCACACCATGCCATGAGCCAACAAAGAAGGAATGGCGAATCCAAGCAAATCCCAGAGACCGTACCGGTCGCGTAGACGTGGCACTTTTCTAAAATCGGACCCGAACTGTCACAGATTCAATATTGCTGAGATTCCCTGACGCGAATCCGCCCGAAACGAAGGCTATGAGGTGTTCACAACTGTACATATACAGGCATATATCTCATTCATTGGCCGAGATGATGCCAGTTTCTCTGGTTCTCATCTCAACTTTATTGATTCTGTGACACTCTCGACCCGTTTTTGCGAAAGCAGCATCGTCAAGCACCGTGTTTGGAAAACACTTGCCAATGCGAACCGCAGCCAACATCGTGATAGGCATCCAAAACGCACTTCATACGCTTCGCTCAAGTGCCAAGTCGCGTCATTCAGCGAACCCGGGAGTGCACCAGTTTGCCCGTTCACTCCTCCAGCGCCATCTGCATGACGTAGACGTTCTCGCGGAGTTTGCGGGCCACATCGGGTTCGATCTCGCCAGCTTCCAGCAGGCGGCGAATCTGCTCGAGCTCGATGGTGAGCGCTCCGGAATCGACCTCGTTGGCATACATTTCCGCCTGGCGGAACTGCTTCGCGAAGTTCTTGCGCGCCCGCTCCGGCAGCGCGTCGTAGGAATCGTCGAAGTGCTGGCGTGTCTGCTCTGCGGAAAGCTGGGTATCTTGCCCGAAGTTGATGCGATCGAGGACGTTCTGCAGCGCACGGCGGTGCACCTGCGCTTGCGAGCGCGCCGCTTCGCCACGCGGGCCAGAATCGCGCGCCGCCACCTGTTCCAGGTAGTCGATGGCCACATGTTCCAGCTCAATCGCAAACAAGCACGTCTCGTAGTACACATGCTCGGCTTCCGCGGAATCCAGCTTGCGCGGGCTGATGCGCTCTCGCAGCAACGCGATGCTTCCGCGCAAGCTCTTGAAGCGCCCGCCCACCTTCACGCCGCTCCCGGAATACCCGATGGAGCGGCGGATGCCGCGCAACGTCGCATAATACGTGGCGGCAACCTGGGCGCTATAACCGGAATCCTCGCCCTCGCGCTGGATCTCGTCGGCGCGTGCCTGCTGCACCGCAAGCGTTTCCTTGATGAGCTGCCGGATGATCTCCCCGCAACCCTCGGATTCCAAACGCGTCGCAACCACACGGCTTCGCGTGCGCGCGATGGCCAGCCGCGCCGCCGGCTCGAGCTCGGGCCGGTCGCCATTCCGCATCATGGCGCGCATCTCGGCCAGCGTCGCCTCAAGCACCTTGATGGTCGCCTGCTGCAGTTCAGCCTCGCTCGCGCTCGATTCAGCGGGCTTGGGGGAAAGAATGGGGAGGAACACGTCGGCCACCACGAGCGTGATGAGGATGACGCCCGCCGCCAGCAGGATGATGAGCTCGCGTTCTGGGAACGGGGCGCCGCCTGCCGTGAGGGGGATGGTGAAGATGATGGAAAGCGTGACCGCGCCCTTCGGGCCGGCAATCGTGGTGACCAGGGCGTCTTTCACCGTCGCGGCGGCATGCGCAATGCCCCGTTCGCCGGTCTGCGGGTCGCGATGCCACAGCTCCATGACGGACACCCACACGAAGCGCGTGCCGATGACCAGGGCGGCAATCACCAACATGAACCCGATGAGCACGGGCAGCGGGTAGACGCTCGCAAGCGATGGCGACAGCGCCTGCGGCAGCTGCATGCCCAGCAACACGAAGATGACGCCGTTGATGAGGAATACGATGATCTCCCAGAATCCACTGGAGACGAGGTGCTGCCGCGCAAGCGTCGTCGACACCAAAATCGGTTGGCGAATGGACATCACGAGCCCGGCCACCACAACCGCGATGATGCCGGAAACGCCGATGGCCTCCGATGCGAGGAACACGACAAACGGCGTGAACACCTCGTAGAGCACATGGACCGTGGTGTTCTCGAAGCCGCGATTGCGAAGCACGTAGATGCTGCCAAACGCGAGCAACCCCATGACCGCACCGGCAACGATGCCGCCGAAGAACAGCACGAGGAATTCGAGCGTGGCATCGGCCGCCGAGAACGCCCCGGTCACCGCTGCCGCGATGGCGAATTGGAATGACACGACGCCCGACGCATCGTTGATGAGCGACTCGCCCTGGAGCAGGGTCTTCTGGCGCGTGGACAGCTTCACCGTGCTGCCGAGCGCACCCACGGCCGCAGCATCGGTGGGCCCGAGCGCCGCTGCGCACGCGAAGGCGGCGGCGAGCGGAATGGAAGGCACCATCCAATGCAGCGCGAAACCCACCACGAGCACCGTCGCGAGCACGAGCCCGATGGCAAGCGAGAGGATGGAGGCGCCATGCGTCCACAGCTCGCGTTTCGTGGATTCCCGTGCCTCGTTGAACAGCAGCGGCGCAATGAACAGGACGAGGAACAACTCGGGGTCCATCTGGATATGGGCGACTTCCGGCAAGGCGATGGCCGCCACCAACCCCACGCCTATCTGCACAAGCGGCAGCGACACCCGCGTGATGACCTGATCGAGAATCGCCGACGCAATGACGCACGCCAGCATGATGAGAATGAGTTCGAAGACTTCCATACGCACCCCCACGTAACCAATTCGCACACACAGTGTAATTCACCGAACTCTGTGCTGAACCATCGTTAACATATGCGCTCGGGGA
>JAUNEQ010000060.1 GCA_030525445.1 Coriobacteriia bacterium
TCCTCCGGAGCCTGGGCGTCCCACCGCCGGGTTTCCGGGGGGGCCAGGGCGTCCCAAATGCTGCGGGGGTGGCCTTACCTCGTGGACGTTGCGGTACTATGGGGAAAGCAAACCGCACGGAAAGGAGCGCACCATGCTCGAAGTGGGAACGCCCGCACCCGATTTCACGCTGCCCGACCAGAATGGGCAGCTCCACACGCTGTCCGGCTATCGCGGCCAGAAGGTCGTGCTGTACTTCTATCCGCGCGACAACACGTCGGGCTGCACGAAGCAGGCCTGCGCGTTCGGCGAGCTCTACCCGCAATTCCAGGAGAAGGGCGCCGTCGTGCTGGGCGTGAGCAAGGACTCCGTGGCCTCGCACAAGAAGTTCGAGGAGAAATACGGGCTGCCGTTCACGCTGCTTTCCGACACGCAGTTGGAGGTCTTGCAGGCCTACGACGTGTGGAAGGAAAAGAAAACCGTCGGCAAGGTGTCGATGGGCGTCATCCGCACGACTTACCTCATTGACGAGGAGGGTGTGATCGTGCGCGCCTTCGGCAAGGTGAAGGCCGCCGACAACCCGGCGCAGATGCTCGCCGAGCTGGGGTAGCGCATGAGGATCATCATCGCGCCCGCGAAGAAGATGGTCCGCGACGAGGACACGCTCGCGTGGCGGGACCTTCCGCAATTCGTCGAACGCGCCGACCACCTGCGGGAATGGATGCGCGCGCTGCCGTACGCGGAACAGAAGCGGCTGTGGGCGTGCAGCGACAAGATCGCGCAGCAGAACGCCGAGCGCCTGGAGCGCATGGACCTGCGCACCGGGCTCACGCCCGCGCTCATCGCGTACGACGGCATCCAGTACACCTACATGGCGCCTGCCGTATTCGAGGACGGGCAGCTCGCGTACGTGCAGGAGCACCTGCGCATCCTCTCCGGGTTCTACGGGGTGCTGCGCCCGCTCGACGGCGTGGTGCCGTATCGGCTCGAGATGCAGGCGAAAGCCCAGGTGGATGGGCATGCGAACCTGTATGATTTGTGGGGCGGCGCGCTGCGCGAGGCCGTGATGGATAAGAGCCGCGTGCTCGTGAACCTTGCGTCGAAGGAATATTCGAAGGCCATCGAGCGGCATCTGCAGCCGGGCGACGCGTTCATCACCTGCGTGTTCGGCGAGCTCGAGGGCGGCCGCGTGGTGCAGAAGGGCGTCTACGCGAAGATGGCCCGCGGCGAGATGGTGCGCTACCTGGCGAGCGTGGGCGCGGAATCGCCCGAGGACCTGCGCGGCTTCGATTGGAGCGGCTACCGCTTCGACGAGGCGCGCTCGGACGCCGCGACCTACGTCTTCACGCGCACGAGCCCGGAGTGATCGAACCGCGGGACAGCCCGCTGGTTAAAACGAGGTTGTTGAAAGGGAAGCGATATGCGGAAAGTCATCGGCATCGACATCGGGGGCACGAGCGTGAAGGCGGGGCTGTTCACCGCGGAAGGCGTGCTCGAGACCACGGCCAGCATGCCCACGGGCAGGCTGGTGGGGGAGCGCGCGTTCGCCGAAGTCGCCGGCATGCTGTTCGGGCTGCTGCGCGAGCGTGGCGCGCGGCCCGGCGATGTCGTGGGCGTGGGATTCGACGTGCCCGGCCCGGTCGATGCGCGCGGCAATGTGGGCTTCCTCGCGAACATCGAGCTTGACGCAGATGGCCTGAAAGCCGCGATGCGGAAGGCATTTCCGCAGGCCAACCTCGCGTTCGTGAACGACGCAAACGCGGCTGCCATCGGCGAGTACTGGCAGGGCGCGGGCTGCGAGCTGCCCAGCTTCGTGCTCGTGGCCCTGGGCACGGGCGTGGGCGCGGGCGTGGTCGTGGACGGCCGGCTGGTTTCGGGCGCGTTCGGCACGGGCGGCGAGATCGGGCACCTGACCGTGGTGCGCGACGAGACGCGCGCG
Source organism: Coriobacteriia bacterium (assembly GCA_030525445.1). GTDB lineage: Bacteria > Actinomycetota > Coriobacteriia > Coriobacteriales > Eggerthellaceae > UMGS1519. The sequence goes on from JAUNEQ010000060.1 coordinate 1,919, forward strand.
TGCGGCTGCGGCGGGCATGGGCACCTGGAGCAGTATGCCTCCGCGCTGGGCGTGGTGCGCGCCTACCAGGAGGCCTGCGCGCGGCGGGGCACGAGCCCGGTGTCGCTTTCCGGCCCCACCGACACGCTCGCGGTGTTCGACGCGCATCGCGCCGGTGACGAGGCCGCCCGCGAAGCCGTCTCGCGCATGTGCGATGCCCTGGGTTTCGCGATGGCGCAGGTCTCCGCGGTGGTCGACCCGGCGGCCTTCCTCATCGGCGGCGGCGTGGGCGGGGGCTTCGACCTCTTCGCAAACGAGCTGCGCGCCGCCTTCCGCACGTACTGCATGCCCCCGTGCGCTGATGCCCGCATCATCCCCGCAGCCCTGGGAAACGCCGCCGCCCTCTACGGCAGCGCCTACCTCGCCCTCGCGCAAACGGAATGACCCGCCATCCGGGACCGCGTCCCACGGGGTAAACCGCCCCAGCCCCCGCGCTTCGGCACTTCCGATATCATGAAGCCCGGGAGGCAACAATGAACCAACATGCAAGGCGCGCCGCGGTGCCCACGAGGGGGCTCTGGCGGCGATTCCTGATACTCATACCGCTCGTGGCCATCATGGCCGTGGGCTGCTACCTGCATATCCGATCGGTGTGCGACACCTACCAGGCCTGGACGCCCGTGACCATCGAGGGTGTGGACTATGGCCAGCTCACGCTCGACGACGTGAGCTACAGCAATCCGGGCGTGGTCGAGGCCATAGATATCGAGCGCGGCCTGAACGGCGCGGCCGGCGTCACCTTCCGGGCCGTCGCCCCCGGCGAGACCGACGTCACCTTCGGAAACGACCAGCTCGCCACCTACTGGCACATGGCTGTGCGCGACGGCGCCATCATCTTCGCGGGCGTGAGCTTCTCGGGCTGGGAATCCATCCACCTGTGCCTGTGCGTCTTGTTCGGGGTGCTCGCCGCGCTGTTCGGCAGCGTGGTCGTGCGGCTCCAGCGCACCCACTGGTTTGGCTACGGCATGGTGGCGAGCTGCGGCGGCATGCTGTTTTGCCTGTTCCAGTGCGCGCTGTTCACTTACATCTTCGTGAACGGCAGCCTGGTCAGCTTCGGCGGCATGTTGTACCAAATCACCGTGATGGCCGACTATTTCGTCATGATCACGCTCATCCCCATGGCCGTCGCCGCGCTGCTCGTGTCCATCAGCAACATCGCGCTCATCCGGCACGAGGGGCTGCGCCCGGTGAACCTGCTGGGCATCGCGGCGAGCTTGCTGTGGGTGGCCGCAACGTTCTTCTGGCTGCAATGGTGGTACCTTGCGGCGAACATGGCGCTGCCGGTGCCGGTGATGCAGTTCGCCGATTCCGTGATTGCGGTGGCGATGACCTATGGCGAGTGCTTGCTCGCCGCGACCATCCTGTGCGCCTGGATCGCCTCGCGCACGGCGCCCCGCCGCCACATGGACTACCTGGTGGTGCTGGGTTGCGGCATCCGGCCCGACGGCACGCCGTCGCCGCTACTGGCGGGGCGCGTCGACCGCGCCCGCGAGTTCGACGCCGCGCGCATCGCGGCCGGCGAGGCGCCGGCGACCTTCGTGCCCAGCGGCGGGCAGGGCCCCGACGAGGTGATGTCCGAAGCCCAGAGCATGCGCGACTACCTGGTGGCGCGCGGCGTCGATCCCGAGCGCATCGTGCTGGAGGACCGCTCGACGACCACGCGCGAAAACATGGCGTTTTCGCGGCAGGTGATCGAGCAGCACGCCGGCCGCGACGCGAACGAGGTCGCGGTGGGCTTCTCGACCACGAACTACCACGTGTTCCGCGGATACGTGTGCGCGCACCAGGCCGGCATGGCCGTGGCGGGCATGGGCAGCAAGACCCGCGCCTACTTCTGGCCCAACGCGTTCCTGCGCGAGTTCGTGGGCCTGTTGGCCGGCAAGTGGAAGGGCATCCTGGTCACGTACGTCGTGATCGCCGCGATCTACGCCTTCGCGGAATACGTGCTCTCGATGATGTAAGGTGAGACAATTTCCCCTGAGGTCTCTGTCTCACCCTTCCTCTAAGTTGGCTGGGAGCAAAACGGAAGGAGATCGTCATGGCATCGAGCGGCGAGTACCTGGAATACGTGCTGGACCTGCTGGCGGGCGTGCCGGAGGTCACCACGCGCAAGATGATGGGGGAGTACCTGCTGTACGCACGGGGGAAGCTCTTCGGCGGCGTCTACGATGATCGGCTCCTCGTGAAGCCGACGCCCGCGTCGCGGGCCGTGCTCGCGACCGAGGAGGTTCCGCACGAGGGCGCCGCGCCGATGCTGCTCGTGGACATCGAGGATGGCGCGGCCGTTGCCGCGCTCGTGGCCGCGATGCTGCCCGAGCTTCCCGAACCGAAGAAGCGCCGCAAGTAGCGGGCCGGGCGCGGCTGTTTACCGGGCGGCGCGCTCCAGCGCGTCGGCGAAGTGGGCGAGGAAGCGGTCGCGCGTCGCTGCGTCCAGCAGGTCGATGGACAGGTACGGGTTCAGGTCCTCGAGCTCAACGAGCAGGAGGTCGCCGTCCTGCGTGCGGCAGGCGTCCACGCGCTGGATGCCGTGCTCGATGTCGTTCCATTCCACGAACTCCCGCGCGAACGCGAGGTCGGCGGCGGTGGCGTCGTACGGTACGAGCTTCCAACGTGCGGCCGGGTCGGGCGCGTAGAGGGCGTACTCGAACGCGCCGTCCAGGAAGTAGAACGACACCTCATAGCGGAAGTCGATCGCCGGCTGGAAGAGCGTGTCCGTGTCGGCGGGGTCCTTTCGCAGCAGCTCGTCGCGCGTGAGGAACTCCAGGCCGATCGAATCCGCGCCGCCCTTGGGCTTCGCGACGTAGCTCGCCACGTGCGGCAGGGTGCCCAGGTCGCGCAGGCTGTCCACCGTGGGGATCACGCGCATCCCGGCGGCGGTCATGTCCAGCAGATACTGCTTGCCGGCCATGTCGGCCTTGCCCGTGAACTCGTTGTACGTGCGCAGGCCCTTGCGCGCCACGCGGGCGCGGAACGCGTCGTAGGCATCCTGGAAACCGGCGACCGCGCCGGCGTTGCGGAAGACGAGCATGTCGGCCGCGTCCTCGAACGGCTCGCAGCACGCCGGGTGGCAGGTGGCCACGTGAAAGCGGCTGCTCAGGTAGCTGGTGATCGCGATGTCCTCGTCGCAGTAGCGCCGCCCCTTCGCCTGGTATGCGAAATCCGTCAGGTACAGGATGCTCTTCACGTGACGTCCCCTTCCGTCGTTGGTCCCACCGGAATTCTACCCGACCGAGGTTCGCGAAGCCGAGGGATTCCCCTAAGCGGCGCCCGGTGCTGCCCACGACCCGAAGGAAAGCCCCTAATCTGGGTAGCAAACCGCAACATATGGACGCGAGTGCGTGTTGACCATGGTCAGCACGTGCTAAAGCGAGCAAGCATACAATATGTTGTGTTTTGCTGGTGCACGCCGCCCGATTTCGCCTGGATTAGGCCGTTCGCGTAGTGGATTCACGTAAAAATGCCAAAAAAATCGAGTAATAGGGAGATTTCGCGTGGCCTTGAAAAGACGCATGGAAGAACACATGTATCTACCTGGAGTTTTGAGAGTGCGCTCTCCGTCGAGTGTCAAAATGGCACACGAAATCATCCTATTACTCGATTTTTTTGGCATTTGCCTTCGGATTTACTACGCGTATCCCCTGGATGCTGGATAAACGTGCCTAACCCCAATGCCGCATCGCGTGCAATGTGACAAACGTGCCTGGGCGCCAGCGTCGCAGCTACGCGTCCAGGTCGCCGCCCATGTTCTGCAGCGAGTCGATGGTGATTTTGCAGCCGGGCCGCACGTTCTGCATGATGAAGCACATGATGTCCTCGGGCACCGCGACGCAGCCGCCGGTGTAGGGGCGGTTCACGCGGAAGCTATGCAGGAAGAACCCGAAGCCGTTCTCGTATTTGCATTCCGCGTTGTAGCCCATGTTCAGGACGTAGCGGTAGGCATAGTCGAAGTCGGCGATGTGCTCACTGTTTTCGGTGTCCAGCTTGGGCAGGTCTTTCGTGGACACGAGCTCGTTGAAGTGCATGCCCTCGCCGCCGTCGCCGGACCAGTAGTACGTGTCGTCCACCTGGGTGTATTCCATGTGGCAGCCGGGGTCTTCGGCCAGGCCAAACGCCTTGTCGATGGTGAAGGTGCCCACGGGCGTGCGCGCGTGGTCGATGTCGGCCTTGCCCAGGCCCTCGAGCCCGATGAAGCCCGGTGTCGCGATGATCTGCTGCCACGTGCCGCTCGCGTCCTTTTCGTGCATGGTGACGTAGGCGGTGCTCTTGTCGACGCCCGCCACCACGATGAGCTGCTCGGCGTCCTTGGTCGCATCGAGCTTGGTCACCCATTCGGGGGAGGGGCGCGGTTCCTGCTGCGTGAAGTACAGGCCGGAATCGGCTGCAGCTGCGTTCGCCGCGCCGTCGCCCGCCGCGCTGCTGGGTTGGGATCCCTGCTGCGCGCAGCCCGCGAGCCCCAGCGCCAGTGCCGCCGCCAGCGCCAGCGCGATGAGCGCCGCGCGTCCCGTCCGCGCCGTGCGTGCCTGTTCCATACTCATGATTGCTCCTTCCAAGCCCCCGCCTGCATTCCCCGTATTCTACGCATATGCGCCGGCGCCGTGCCAGCGTGCCGCGCCGCCCAATCGGCAGCGGCATTCCCGCTATCCGGTGTAGGCGTCTTCGGCGGAATTGGAAAAGTCCTGCTTGGCGAGCCAGGCGGCCTCGTCGTCGGTCTCGGGGATGTCGATGCGCTCGATCTTGAAGATCACGGGGCGCGTGCCGTCGTTGCAGCAGGCGATCATCATGCGGTCGTCGTTGGTCCAGCCCTTCATGATGGATCCGCCCTGCAGCGCCGCGTACACGTACCGGGAAACCGCGTCCCACGCCTCGCCGCAGAACTTGCCCTCCATCAGGTGGTAGAAGTCGTCCTGCTGCGGCGTGCGCTTCAACACGAAGGTGTCGCCCGCCTTGAAGAACGGGCACGGCCCCGATGCCGGGTCGGCCAGGTATTTCTGCTGGTAGTCGGCGAAGCATTTCGTCTCGAGGACGGTGATCTTACATTCGTGCTGCATGGCGGCTTCCTCCCGTGCCAAGGTCTTGCGGGAACCATTGTATGGCATAAGGCGGCAGCCCCGTGAGAGGTCCCGCCGCCGGGAGGGAGCTCCAAACAAAAGAGCCGCCGGGTTGTGGCCCGGCGGCTCTGGCGATCCCTATCGGGGTGCCCTTACGAGCTCGAGGTGGGGATGTGCGCCGCGATGATGTCGACGATGTTCGACAGCGGCATCGTCTGCAGGTAGATGGTGCCGGGGCCGGTGAGGATCGTGTTGAACAGGCCCTCGCCGCCAAGCAGGATGTTCATTGCGCCCTTGATGCGCTGGATCTCGAGTTTCACGTTTCCGGTGAAGCCGAGCACGTTGCCGGTGTCCACCACCATCGACTGGCCAGCCGCCAGGTTGTACTGCACGAGCGAGCCGTCGCACTCCAGGAACGCCATGCCGTTGCCGGAAAGGCGCTGCATGATGAAGCCCTCGCCGCCGAAGAAGCCGGCGCCGAGTTTCTGGTTGAAATGCAGCGACAGGTCGACGCTCATCTCGGACGCGAGGAACGCCGCCTTCTGCGCGTAGAAGTCCTGGCCGGGGCGAATCTCGATGGGGAGGATCTGCCCGGGGAAGCTCGAGCCGAACGCGATCATGCCGTCGTTTTGCGCGGTGTAGACGTTCTGGAACATGTTCTCGCCCGAGAACAGCTTGCCGAACATCTTGCGGGCGCCGCCGCCGGTGGTCTCCATCTTCATCACGGGGTCCATCCACACCATGGAGCCGCTCTCGGTTTTCATCTGCTCGCCACGGCGCAGGTGGCAAACGACCGCGGGATACGGTTCGCCGATGATCTCGTATTGCATGTTGCCTCCTATCGTTGTTCCGCAACTGGCCGGGCTTCCGGCCGCCCGGTTGCGGGTGCTCGATTGCTCGATGCTAATGGAATTGTACTTCATTCGCCGCATCGATAGACGCCGCAGCGTGCGCTGTCTTGTTTGCCGCTGCCGCCATGGGACGGGCGCACGCCGGGCGGGCGTGTTCCGGGCGGCTGTGTCCTGGGCGGCCGTGTCGGGCTGGTGCGATTTGACGATGTGCGGCCGCAGGGCGTTGAATCCTGCCAGCGGGGCGCTAACTCCAACCTCACGAAAGCTCCGGCAATTGGCATGGGATAGCAGCCATGAGTAACGTGTATTGTATACAGAGGGTCGTCAAGGGGACGGCCGAGAAGAGAGGAGGCCTCAATGGCTGAGGATATGCCTATGGAGCTGAACGAGGATCAGCTGGAGAACGTGGCCGGCGGTGTGACGTACACGGTGAAGACTGGCGATACGCTGTGGGCTCTTGCCCAGAAGTACCATACGACGGTTGAGGCCATCGCTGCGAAGAACAAGAAGCTGATCAAGGACATCAACCACATCGAGGTCGGCTGGAAGATCGAGATCTAAGCCAGACTGGCGGCGAAGGTGCCGCCATGCAGGCAAAAAGCGGGCGGTCGGGTGTTTCCGACCGCCCGCTTTGCGTTCCGATGACAAGTGCCCGGAGCACTTGTCATCTTTGTCATCCTTTCAGAGGCGAGGGATCGTTTCGGCGCCTTCGCCAGGGTACTTGTACCAGAGCTGGTCGAACGTGGCATCGCCGATTGCCAACGCGCCCTTCTCGACGTCGACATTCACCATGCCCGCTTTCTCCATCACGCGTCGGGAGCCGATGTTGTCTGATGCGCACCAGCCGGATACGATGGCGATCCTCTCGTCTTCCACAAGGTAATGGAGCACGGCGGTAAGCGCTTCCGTGGCAAAGCCCTTTCCCCACGATGCCTTCTCGATGCTCATGCCGACCTCGATGGCGTTCGTGCGGGCATCGTAATCGTAGGCGCCAATCGTGCCGACGAGCCGAGCGTCGTGCTCAATCGCCCAGGCGTAGACATGCGGATCTTCGTATCCGGAAATGAATCCGGCGACGGTGCGATCGGCCATTTCGGGCGTGGCGTAGGGGTTCCATCCCGAGTGCTCGAACATGGCTGGGTCCTTGCCGAAGTTCTCGTGCAAGGGCTCGGCATCCGCCTCGACGTGTTTGCGCAGCAGCAGGCGCGGCGTTCTCATTTCCTTGGTGCCCGACACTTTCCCTACCTTCTCATTCCGAAAGCTCTTCTTTGCATTTTAGGTCACAAATGACAAATGCTCCGGGCATTTGTCACCTGGCATTTGTCATTCGTGGGTGAGCAGCGTGCGGTAGGTGTTGGGGATGGTCTCGTCCGACGCCTCCGCGCCAGCGGCCTCGGGCTCGGTGCGCATGCGCTTCCTGATGCCACAGAATTGGCCGTATTCCTGCAAGAGAAATACGGCCAATTGACGGGTTCGCTATCGTTGTGTAGCGCTACTTCTTAACCGGCGGGACTTAGCTGACCGAAATCAAAAACGAATGACAAATGCTCCGGGCATTTGTCATCCGACACCACCGCCGGCGATCAGGCGCATGCTTGCGTGAATGCCGCTTCCAAGTCTGCAACGTTTACGGGCACGAGGTCGCATTCTCCCACCGCGCGCGGCAAGACGAAGGGAATCGCATGGCCAGCGCGCTTCTTGTCGGAAAGCGCCGCCCGAGCTAAGACGCGCGCGGGCATGTCCGTGGAAATGGGCAGACCCGCGTTATCCAGGCATGTCGACAGCGCTGTTACAAGGCTGGCGTCTGCCATGCCCCGCGCGACCGCCAACCGGGCGGACATCACGATGCCAATCGCCACCGCGCTGCCGTGGGGCACGTCGTAGCCGCTCGCCTTTTCAATTGCATGACCGAAGGTGTGGCCAAGGTTCAAGTATTTGCGTGCGCCGGCTTCGCGCTCGTCGGCTTCCACGTAGGCGCGTTTGATATCCACGCATCGGGCGATGAGGCGTTCCAGGTTCTCGCGCGGATGGTCCTGCAGCGCCTCGAAAAGCGCCGGATCGCGCAGCACGCCATACTTCAGGGCCTCGGCCATGCCGTTCGCGAATTCTTGATCGGGCAGCGAATCGAGGCAGGCGGTGTCGCAGACAACCACGCGGGGCTGGTGGAAGGCTCCGGCGAGGTTCTTGCCCGCGAGCAGGTCGATTGCCACCTTGCCGCCGACGCTCGAATCCACGGCGGCAAGCAACGTCGTGGGAATCTGCACGAATCCGCAGCCGCGCATGTAGGTGGCTGCCGCAAAGCCGGCAAGGTCGCCCACGACTCCGCCGCCCAGGGCCACGACGAGGTCGGACCGGGTTAGGTGCCGCGCCGCCAGGTGGTCGAGCAGCCCGGCGTAGGTGCAGATGTTCTTGCGCGCTTCGCCATGCGCGAACACGAAGCTCGACACCTCGAAGCCCGCATTCATGAAGCTTGCCATAACCTGGTCCATGAATAGGCGCTCCGTTATGTCGTCGGCGACTACGACCACGCGTTCCGCGTTGTCGCAATGCGGCACCAACGATGCCGCCTGAGCCAGGATGCCCCGGCCGATTACCACGTCGTATGCGCTCCCCGCATTCACGTGCACGATTTCCACGGCGTTTTGCTTCTCGGTTGTCATGCCGTTCTCCTTTTGCGTTGTCCCCGGCACCTGGTCTATGCGGCTGGCTCGCTGGCGCTTGCGGGTCGCACTACCGCGTGAACGGCCTGCAGCTGCGTCATGAGTTCGGCGAATGCCGCGGGCACGAGCTGCTGCGGGCCGTCGGAAAGCGCGTGCGCAGGATCGTTATGCACCTCCACCTCGATCCCATCGGCGCCTGCGGCTATGCCGGCCACTGCCAGCGGCGCAACCAGGTCGCGCCTTCCGCCGGAGTGGCTCGGGTCCACGATAACGGGCAGGTGAGTGAGGTTTCGCAGCACGGGCACCGCCGCCACGTCCAGGGTGTTTCGGGTGTAGGGCTCGAAGGTGCGGATGCCGCGCTCGCACAGGATCACGTTGGGGTTCCCTTCGCTC
>JAUNEQ010000220.1 GCA_030525445.1 Coriobacteriia bacterium
AGCGCGGCGTTCGCAACGCCGAGGTCGTGGGTTCGATCCCCATCATCTCCACCAGGAAACGGTAGCAGGTCAGTGAGAGCTGGCCTGCTTTTTTATTTCAGGTTGAAGGGGATCGAACCCGTGAGGGGAAAACGCGCCAGTGGCGCGTTTTCGCCCGAGCCCGCAGGGCGAGGGCCTGCGGATTCGCGGAGCGAATACGCGGATCCCCATCATCTCCACCAGGAAACGGTAGCAGGTCAGTGAGAGCTGGCCTGCTTTTTTATTCTTGTTGCCGCTGCGGGTCGCCCAGGCACCCCATCTTCCCGCTCCAAACCCTCCTCACGGCCATAAAGGCCGCTTCGTCGGGTTTTCACGGGAATCTGGGGCACCTGGACGCCCCTCGCTGTCGTTCCCGGCGAACCCGTCAACCCAGCTCTTGCCCGGACCTATCACGGGGACTGTCCCTGTGATAGGTTGTGCGCTGCTAGACAAAAGGGTGGGTCATTTGGCTCATCTCGTGTTTCGTCGCGGGTTTCGGGTATCATGGGTGCAATACCATTCACGCTGAAAAGGGGGCGTTCATGAAGGCTCTTATTCCCGCCGCTGGTATGGGTACCCGGTTCCTGCCCAACACCATCGCCGTACCCAAGGAGATGCTGCCCGTCGCCGACAAGCCCGGCATCCAGTACATCGTCGAGGAGGGCCTCGCCTCCGGCGCCGATGAGGTGGTCATCATCAACAGCCACGAGAAGAAGGCCATCGAAGACCACTTCGCCCCGCATCCGGAACTCGTCGCCCACCTGCGCGAGAAGGGTAAGGATGACCTGGCCGATGCGGTCGAGCATGCCGGTTCGCTTCCGGTGAGCTACGTGTACCAGGAAGAGGCCCTCGGCCTGGGCCACGCCGTTCGCTGCGGCGCCGAGAAGACCGGCGACGAGCCGTTCTTCGTCATGCTCGGCGACGTCATCGTCCCCGACAACCAGATGCTCATCCGCATGCGCGCAATCTCCGACGAGCACGGTGGCGCAAGCGTCATCGCCGTGATGCCCGTTCCCGAAGAGGAAGTCAACCGCTTCGGCGTCATCGCCGGCGACGAGATTGCCCCCAAGGTCTGGCGCATCAACGCGCTGGTGGAAAAGCCGCCCGTGGAGGAGGCGCCCACGAACCTCGCCATCTTCGGCCGCTACCTGCTTTCGCCGCGCGTGATGGAACTTCTCGAAGACGCCCAGCCCGGTGCCGGCGGCGAGATTCAGCTCACCGACGCGCTCGATGCCGTGCTGCGCGAGGAAGAGATGTATGCGCTCGTCATCGATCCCGACGAGGGGTATGACGTGGGCACCATCGAGTCGTGGCACGAGGCGAACGTGGCCATGATGGCCCGCCGCGGCAAGTAGGCAGAATAGGCGTCTGGCTTCCACCAAACGCCCGGTAAACGCGAACCAACCATCGAACCAAGGGAGAGATAATCCATGGCCGATATCGCATTGCGCTTTCACAAGGACCCGCTCGTGCTGTCCGCGCCCATCGACGAGGTGCTGGCGCGCCAGGGCTTGGAAGATCCCGCGTCCGAACGCGAATACCTCGACCTCATCGAGCCGGAAAACGTGTTCGAGGCTCAAAAGCTCGACCATATGCTGGGCGCCCAGTGCCTGGTGACGAACACCTACGACATCACGCGTGCCCGCCTGGCGCACTCCCGTTTCGAGGAGCAGTCCGAGGAAATCGCCCGCGCGTCGGTGGAGCTGCTGCGCCCCCTCAAGCCCCAGCACATCATCGCGTCCATCGGCCCCACGCGCCTGCCCATCGACCCGGAAAGCCGCGCCTCGCTCAAGCAGAACCGCGAGCAGTACGCGCGCGCCGCGAAGGATTTCGGCGAGGGCATCGACGCCATCCTGCTCGACGGCATGGTGAGCCCGGTCGACCTGAAGTGCGCGCTCGCCGGCGTGAAGAAGGCCGTCGACCTGCCTGTGTTCGCGAGCGTCAACCTGGATGCTTCCGGCAAGATGGTGGGTCGCGACGTCACCTGGGAAGAGGCGCTCGCCGTCATGATCGATTTCGAAGCCGATGTCGTCGGCTTCTCCACGGCTGCTCCGCTGGAAGCGGTGCTGCCGCTCGTGGAGCAGGCCGTCAACGCCACCGATGCGCCGCTGCTCGTGCAGCTCCAGATTGGCGAGCACGATCCGCGCGACATCAACCCCGGGTTCCGGCCGGTGGAAATCACGCCGGACAACCCGTACCGCACGCCCGATGCCCTGTTCGACGCGGGAACCGCGCTCATCACGGCTGGCGTGCAGTTCCTCCGCGCGGTGGGGCATGCGACCCCGTCCTACACAGGTGCGCTCGTCATCGCCGGCGACGGCCGCGACTGCGCGCGCTAGGGGCCTCCCGTGGCGCGCGTGCAACGCAGCCCGCATTACGGCGAGCTCCAGGAAATCGTGAACAAGCTGTTTCGCGACAAGAAGACGGCGACCGCGCTCGAGGCGCTCGTCATGGCTGAGTCGTATGACTTGCCGGCCGACCTCATCGAGTGCGTGGAGCTGATGCCGCCGGGGAATTACAGCCGGCAGCGGTTCTGCGGGCAGCTGAACTCGATCATCAACGGCCACGCCTGGGGCCTCGTATACGGAACCGTCGAATAGAGGGACGCACTGGGACGGCACCGTTCCGCCCACCTGCCGTGAGCGGGTAACCGCCCCTCCCTGTCATCCCGAGCGGAGGCGCGAAGCGCCGGAGTCGAGGGACCTCCTTCGGGTTTGGTTGGAACCAACCACGGCTTGTATGAGGTCCCTCGACTCGCTTCGCTCGCTCGGGAT
>JAUNEQ010000221.1 GCA_030525445.1 Coriobacteriia bacterium
TGATTATTGCGCCGCTTCTGCTACGTCGTTCCACCCAGCACTGCTACAGCGTTCCGCGATAGGCTGCTACGTAGCAGTGGCGGTTCATCGTCAGAGCAAATCATCGAGATAATACGAAGGCGTGACAAGCGCGAGCTTTCCTCCTGTATCATCGCTAATCGTTCCATGCATAATCCCATAGCAAATCGTCTTTTCCCCGGTTGACGTCATGTTGCCGACGACCATGTATCCCAAATCAAGAACGGGACACCCGCTATATCCACCGCAGCTCGGGTTCTCCAAACAAAAGAAGTCGGATGGCGTCTTCGTATCAGCCCTGTTAAGCGTTACCAGCGAAGAAGCGGCATAGGACCTGAACGTCAGGGGGCTGAACTTCCCTTCTATCCCCAAGCCGTTTGGGAACCCGACAGAGGTGAGCTCTGCGTCCCTGGATACACCGCGTTTTTCGTGATTGAAGTGGTCGAAGGGCAAGCACCTTCCCTTAAGCAGGCTCATATTGGCCTCGCTGATGTTGATTCTCATCACGGCGATATCGGCTATAGGATGGATAATCCATTCGCAGGCGGCATTGAGCTGAGGCAGAGGGATGGTGATGCAATCATCGTTTTCGTCTCCAACGGCAATTATGGTCTGACTGTTTGTGCCTGATGCCACATGCGATGCAGTTAGCAGCCACGCATCGCGGCCGTTCGCGGTCAAGAAGGAACCAGTTCCCACCGAAGCGCCACCGTCGGGCCTGCCCGTCAGAATGCTGCATACGATTCTGAACGCTCCGTCTCGCGTGATAATCACGGTGCCCTCCGTATTCGTCGCCACCGATGAGCCTGTCGCGCCGGAGGGGCGACGCGGCCCCTCCGGACATAGGACTTCGATTCTAGCCGATGCGCTTGCGCATGGACTCGTCACCTTCGATGTGGATTATATCCGAGCGATAGACTATACGATCGATAACGGCATCCGCTATCGCCCCTTCACCCAGCTTGGCATGCCAGCCAGCCGGCGAGAACTGCGAGCATATCAGCAGGGAGCCGGTACGCAGCCGTCCCTCGACTATCTCGAGAAGCTCGCGGGCGCCCTTCCCGCTAACTTTATCCAAGAGCCAATCGTCCAAGATCAGCAAGTCGCACTTGAGGTAGCGCTTCTTCGTCTTGAGCCACTCTTCGTCCTTGTCGACCGTGAGCTCGTCCAGCATCTCGGGCAGCCGGACGTAGCGCACGCTGAAGAACGCGTTGCAGGCGGCGACCCCAAGCGCGTTCGCAATCCAGCTCTTGCCGGCACCTGACGCTCCTGTGACCAGCACGTTCCTGTGGTTCCTTATCCACTCGCAGTTGGAGAGCTCGAGCATCTTCGCCTTGTCGAGCTTGCGGTCAGCGTCGTAGCGTATGTCGGCCACGTTGGCCTCCGGATCGGAGAAACCGGCTTGCCGCAGCAGGCGCGTTCGCTTGTTCATGCGCCGGGCATCCCACTCGGCGTCCACTATCATGGCAAACCGCTCGTCGAAGGTCATGTCCGCCGTTCCCGGCGATTCCTCCTGGTCGCGGTAGGCCTGCGCCATCACCGAGAGCCGCATGCTGTAGAGCTTGTCCATCGTAGTTTGACTTGCCGCCATTATTCATCTCCTCCTTCTTCACTGTTCCCGTCCAGCTTCTGGTAGTAGTCGTTTCCCCTCAGATACGCACCGTCGTCGGGGTTTTCCTTCTTGGATGCGTCCATTCTCGAGATGATTGACTTTATGGTCTTGTAGCTAGGCCTCGGCGAGTAGGAGAGCGCCTTCTCGCAGGCCTCCTCAAGCATCCGGTCCCCGTGGTTCTTGGCCAGGGAGAGCACGCCGCGACATGAACGGTAAGACTGCTGCTCAATCGCGCGCGATCGGAGTATGGCGTCTACGGCGCGCTCGCATGCGGGCCCGATCTCCCGCGCCCACCTGCGGAAGCGGTCCCCGTTCCACTCAACGAAGTCGCGATGGGAATCTGGCATATGCTCAGGGTTCGTTGAGTATGCGCCCCTGGGCCCGTTCAGGCGCCTGTGCATGGCGATGCGCTCGCCGTCGCAGACGACCCACACGGCCGACTTGGTGGCACAGATTTCCACCTCGCGTTTGACGTAGCTGAATGGAACCGAGTACCAGCCGCCGTCGAAGGCCACATGATAGTTAAAATTTACCGTGGCGGTCTTGCGGGTCACCATCTCGTAGGGTTTGCCAGGCAGCGGGATGAGGAGCGGCTTCTCTTGGCGGATGAAGACCTCGTCCCTGCTGCCCTCGCGCTTCTGGAACGGGCGCGCATTGATCTCGCGCACCTTGCCCATGAGCGCTTCGTTGAGTTGCGCCAGCGAGGTGAACACGCGGTCGCGCAGCGGTGCCATCGCGCGCTGCTCGATGATCCGGACGCCCATCTCGATCGCAGCTTTGTCACGCGGCTTTCTCGGCCGTGCGGGCACGATGGCGCATCCGTAGTACTCGGCCATGCGCCGGTACTGCTCGTTCACCACCAGCTCATCCACCGTGTTCTTCGTTACCCCCTGCTTGAGGTTGTCGGGCACGATTATCGGCACGGTACCGCCGTAAAACGAGAACGCGTGCACGTGGGCCTCGACCCAGGATTCCTCCTTCATGTCGTAGAAGCCCTCGGCGTAAAGCTCGCCCGAGTAGGGCAGGCACGCCGCGAACACGTACACTTTGAGGACCTCGCCGGTGTCGACGTCGACCACTTCCATGGTGTCGCCGACGTAATCGGCTTGCATCTCCTGAGCCGGCTTGCGCTCGATGTGCATG
>JAUNEQ010000061.1:0-9428 GCA_030525445.1 Coriobacteriia bacterium
CTGTGAAGCAGGTGAGCGCCGCCCGGGAGAGGGTCTTGTCGTCTCGCGGCATCAACACGGTGCGCGACCTCGTGACGGAGTACCCCTTCCGCTATGTGGACCTCACGCAAACCGCGACGGTAATCGGCGCGCCCATCGGGCAGGCCTGCACCATCGCAGGAACCATCTACAAGATCGAATCGAAATACACGCAGCGCAAGCGGCTTTCCCTTGTGGAAATCACCCTGGTGGACGAAACGGGCACGCTCATGATCGCCTGCTTCAACCAGCCATGGCTCGTAAACCAATACCATGGCGCCGACCGCATCGCGGTGGCGGGCAAGGTCGAGTTCAACTACGGCTTCAAGCGCATGACGAATCCTTATATCGAACGGCTGGACGGCGACGAGGGGCCCACCGGGCAGGTCATTCCCGTGCATCATGCGAGCGAGAAGCTGAAGACCGGCCAGATGCGCGGGATCGTGCGCAACGGCATCGAGCTCGTGCGTGGGCTGGAAGACCCGCTGCCCCTGGATTTGCGCCGGAAGTACCGCCTGATGAGCCGCGGGAGCGCGTTGCAATGCATCCAGCTGCCCCAGGCGATGGACGAGGTTGCGCAGGCGCGCCGGCGCCTGGCCTACGAGGAACTGCTGTTCCTGGAACTCCAACTGATGCTGCGCGCACGAGAACGCAGCGCCGGCAAGGACCCCGCTACCCATATCGTCGACGGCGTGTGCGTGGCCGCCCTCGAGGCGGCGCTTCCGTTCGCCCTCACGCAGGAACAGCGGGTCGCGCGCGACGAGCTGCTCGCCGTGATGGGCGAGGAACGGCAGGCGAACCACCTGTTGCTGGGCGATGTCGGCACCGGTAAGACGGCGGTGGCCCTGTTCGGCTTGGCGGCCGTGGCCGACACTGGCATGCAGGCGATGATGATGGCGCCCACCGAAGTGCTCGCCACGCAGTATGCGACCGGCTTGGGCCCGTTGCTCGATGCGGTGGGCATATCCTGGGCGCTGCTCACGGGCTCGACCCCGCCCGAGGAGCGTGCCGTTGCGCTGGAGCGTGCGGCCGCAGGCGAACTCGTCGTGCTGTTCGGAACGCACGCCCTGCTCGAGCCAGAGGTGCAGATGCCCCGGCTTTCGTTCGTGGTGATCGACGAGCAGCAGCGCTTTGGCGTCGAGCAGCGGGAAGCGCTCGTGGCCAAGGGCGATTGCCCCGATATCCTGAGCCTCACGGCAACGCCCATCCCGCGCAGCCTCGCGCTTGCCGTGTACGGCGACATGACCCTGTCGTATCTCACGCAGCGTCCCCGCAATGCGGTGGGCACGACGACGCGCGTTTTCGATCGCGAGCAGGCCGGCGATGCCTATGCGGCCGCGCTCGAGGCGTTGCAGGCGGGACATCAGGCGTACGTGGTGTGCCCGCTCGTGGGAGTCAAGCGCGACGATGCGGAAGAGACGCGCAAGAAGGGCGGCGACCCCCTGCTTGGCGGGGAGCGCGACGACGAGACGATCGCGCCCGATGCGGTGGCCATCCAAAGCGACGAAGACTATTCCGCGCTCGACCCGCGCGCCGCCGAAGACCATGCGCGCATGCTGCAGCGAAACGTGTTCATGGACTACCGGGTGGGCGTGCTCCACGGCAAGCTCGCGACCGACGAGAAGAGACGCGTCATGGAGGCGTTCCGCGCGCACGAGATCGATGTGCTCGTGGCGACCACGGTCATCGAGGTGGGCGTGGACGTGCCGAATGCCACTTGCATGGTCATCGAGGATGCCGATCGTTTCGGCTTGGCGCAGCTCCATCAGCTGCGGGGCCGTGTCGGCCGAGGCGACGTGGCGGGCGAGGTGTGCCTGGTCTCGGGATCGCGCGCACCCATCGCGGTGCGCCGCTTGCAGGCGATGGAGCGAATCCAGAACGGATTCGAGCTTTCCGAATACGACCTGTCTTTACGCCGTGAGGGCGATATCCTGGGCAACCGGCAGCATGGCGCGTCCATCCTGAAGCTCGTGAACGTGATGCGCGACAAGAACATCATCGAGGCCGCACATGCTGATGCGGCCGCAATACTCGATCGCGACCCGGAACTCGAGGCGCCTGAGCATGCCGCCCTGCGCCGCGAGGTCCGTATCGCAATGCATGACTGACGCGGCTCGTCGAAGGTGATTGTTTCATTTGGCTTTGCCAATGGGGAGACTCCCCTTCGGCCAACAGGAGAGAAAGGCGGGACATGAGGATCGTTGCGGGGAAGTGGCGCGGGCAGGCGCTCGCCATGCCGCCGGAAAGCATCACGCGCCCCACGACCGACCGCGTGCGCGAGGCGCTGTTCAGCGCTATCGAGAGCCGCGTCGACGTGGAGGGCGCCCATGTGCTCGACGCCTTTGCGGGTTCGGGCGCGCTCGGGCTCGAGGCGCTTTCGCGCGGTGCCGCCCATGCGACGTTTTGCGAGATGAACGGCAAGGTGCTGCCCGTCTTGAAGAAGAACGTCGCGGGCTTGAAAGGCGCGGCGTCGACGGCGACGGTCCTGCGCGCCGATGTGCTGAAACGCCCGCCGGCTCCCGCCGTGCCGTTCGACATCGTTTTCCTCGACCCGCCGTATGCCATGCCCGCATCGGATGTGGCCGCCGTCGTCCAGGCGCTCGACGCCGCAGGTTCCCTCGCTCCAGGGGCCCTCGTGCATTATGAGCATGCGAAAAAAGACGCCTCAGCAGCACAGGCGGCATTCGAGTCGCTACAATGGGAACCTGCCGTATCCAAGCGGTATGGCGACATAGCATTTGACCTCTATAGGAGAAACCGATGAAGAAAGCCCTCGTTCCCGGCACGTTCGACCCCATCACCAACGGCCACCTGGACATCATCACCCGTGCTGCGAGCATTTTTGACGAAGTTGTCGTGGCCGTGGCGCTCTCGGCCAAGAAGAACACGCTCTTCCCGCTCGATCGCCGTGTGGAACTGGTGGAAGAGGCCGTGAAGGATCTGCCGAACGTGACGGTGAAGGGATTCGACGGGCTGCTCACTGATTTTGCGTTCGAGCAGGGCGCCCATTGCGTGGTGAAGGGCCTGCGCGCCATCACCGACTTCGAGTATGAGTTCCAGATGGCGGCCATGAACTGGCAGCTCCACCGCGCCGTCGAGACCTTCTTCATCATGAGCCCGCCGGAATACATGTACCTTTCGAGTTCCATCGTCCGCGAGCTCGCGAGCATGAACGGCAAGTTCGAGAAGTTCGTCCCCGAAAACGTCGTTCCCGCGCTGAAGGAAGCCTATTCGAAGTAGGTTGACGCGCGGGTGGAAACTTCCAAACCTTGTCAAGTGCCCGGGCTGTTTGTCAGCCGTTGACAAGTGCCCGGGCTATTTGACAGCCGGGCCACCAGGCCACCCCCCACGTCGCCCTGAGTCCCTCGCGTCATCCTGAGCGCATCGAAGGATCTCGCGACCCCCGGCGGGCGCCAACTGCATATCGTGAAGAAAACGTAGCACCATCTAGTAATGAAAACTAGGTGGTGCTACATTGGCATTACGTGATGAAAGGAGGACATGCCATGAGAGGATTGGGAGCCGCCGAGAAGACACGCAACGTGCGCGAGTACACCATCGGGGAAGAGATCGCCAATTCCGTCACGCATGGCGTGGGCGCCCTGCTCGCCATCGCGGCCATTCCCATCACCATCGTGAAAGCGGTGAGCGACGGCGGGGGAGTGCTGCTCTTCTGCGCGCTCGTCTACACCATCTTCATGCTGCTCGAATACGTGGCCTCCACCCTCTATCACGCCCTCACGCCCGATAAGGCCAAGCGCGTCTTCAAGGTGCTCGACCACAGTTTCATCTACCTGTTCATCGCGGCGAGCTATACGCCTTATTGCCTGGTCACGCTTGCCGACGTGGGAGGATGGCCGCTCTTCTTCATCGTCTGGGCCGCCGCCATCGCCGGGGTGGCCGCCGAGGCGTTCTGGGTGTTCCGCCCGCGATGGGTGAGCGCCGTGCTCTACCTGGTGTTGGGCTGGGCCGTGGTCTGGTACATCCCCACGCTCTATGCCCTGCTTCCGCCCGCGGGCTTTTGGTTGCTCGTCGCTGGCGGCGTGTGCTATTCCGTGGGTTGCGTGTTCTACGTGCTCAAGCACATCCCGTACTTCCACGCCATCTTCCACGTGTTCATCCTTGCGGGCACGATATTGCAGTACTTCAGCATCCTCCTGTTCGTGCTGTAGCCGGGTGGCGCGGACGTCCCGTCCCCGCGCAGAGGTCGGCCACTGTCGCTTTACAACCGTTAAACAACGAAACCATAGAGAATGCCTTGTTTGTCCACATAAACCCATAACGATTGTGTATACTTCGAATGTATGCCAAATTGGCGCGTGTCTTCGCGTCGGGGGCACGCTGCAAGGTAATATCAGGAGACGGGCCGAAGGCCTGGAAAGGGGTTTATCGTGGGCGATTACGATAAGCTGTTGAAGCCGTTCAAGATCGGCAAGATGGACATCGCGAACCGTTTCGTCATGGCGCCGATGACCACCGAAATGGTTGACAAGTTCTTCATCACCGAAGAGATCATCGACTTCTACGAGGCACGTTCCAAGGGTCATGCTGGCCTCATCACCATCGGTTCCGCCGGTGTGTGCAACCTCGACGGCACCACGCCGAAGTACTACAACGCTTCCGGTGCTGTTGGCGCATGGGACGACAAGTTCAACGAGGGTTGGAAGAAGATGGCCGACCGCATCCATGCTGCTGGTCCTTCCAAGGTTGCTGCCCAGCTGCAGCTGAACTACGAGTGGCGTCCGGACGGCGAGTCCGAGCTGCATGCCTATGCTCCGTCCCTGGTGAACTCCGAGGGCAAGAAGATTCCGTCCGGCCCGTTCGTCGGCATGCCCGAGAAGGAATTCACCGTCGAGGAGATCAAGATCCTCGTCCAGCAGTACGCTGACGCTGCCAAGCGCATCGTCGACGCCGGCATCGACGCCATCGAGATCCATGCGGGCATCGGCTACATGGTCATGCGCTTCCTGTCCAAGTACTCCAACCACCGCACCGACGAGTACGGCGGAAGCCCGGCCGGCCGCGCCAAGCTCCTCTGCGACATCATCGATGCCATCCACGAGAAGTGCCCGGGCACCCCGGTCATCATCCGTTACTCCATCGACGACCTCATGCCGGGCGGCAACCGCATCGAGGACGCCCTCGAGCAGCGCAAGGTCATCGAGGCTCACGGCATCGATGCCTGGAACATCCAGGTCGGCTTCCACGAGGCTCCGCGCCCCGTCGCGAACTCCCTCGTCCCCGAAGGCGAGTTCCTGCCCATCGCCCATAAGTTCACCGCAGCCGTGCATGCCGACCCCGAGTCCGTGTGCTACACCGACCCGAGCGTGAAGATCCCGACCTACTTCGGCACCCGTATCACGAACGTCGAGATGTGCAAGAAGATGGTCGACAACCAGGACTCCGACGCCTTCTGCCTCGGCCGTACCTTCATCGCCGACCCCGACTTCGCCCTGAAGGTCGAAGAGGGCCGCACCGAGCAGATCCGCTCCTGCATCGTCTGCTCTCGCTGCCTCGACAAGACCTTCCTCGGCCAGGCCATCCACTGCTCCGTCAACGGCAACATCAAGAACATCTCGATGGGCCATCCGGAGGACAAGCCGGCCGAGAAGCAGAAGCACATCGTCATCGTGGGCGCTGGCCCCGGCGGCCTCGAGACCGCTCGCGTCGCTGACATCCGCGGCCACAAGGTCACGGTCATCGACCACTCCAAGAAGCTCGGCGGCCTCATGAACATGGCTCAGGTGCTCAACCCGAACATGGAGAACATCGTCCGCTTCTGGAACGAAGAGATGAAGCTTCATCCGAACATCGACATCCGCCTGAACACCGAGGCGACCCCCGAGCTCATCAAGAGCCTCAACCCGGACGAGATCGTCCTTTCGCCGGGCGGCGGCATCATGGACCTCGAGTTCCCGGGCCGCAACAACAAGATGGTCGTCTCCTCCCAGGAGATCAAGGACCTCGTCGCCGGCAAGGTGCCGGAGGGCCGTGGCTTCATCTGGTGGAGCGCTTGCCAGGCTGTGAAGATCGAGGGCGGCTCCCCGAACTTCATGCGTTTCGGCATGAGCATGCACATGATGATGGGCAAGCGCCTGGTCATCGTGGGCGGCGGCTTCGCTGGCCTCGAGTGCGCTGGCGCCATGTACAAGGACCGCGAGGTTACGGTCGTCGAGGAATCCGACAAGCTCGGTAACGGCATCGGCATCATCGACCGCAAGCCCGAGATCAACCACCTCAAGCAGCTCGGCATTCGCCTGATGCCGTCCACCAAGGTGCTCGAGGTCACGAACCAGGGCATCCGCGTCGAGACCACCATCCGCGACAAGAAGACCAAGGAAATCGTGGAAGTCAAGCAGGAGCTCATCCCCTGCGATACCGTCCTCATCTCCGTGGGCGTTCAGGAGAACAAGAAGCTCTACGACGAGGTCGTTGCCGCGATGCCGGAGATTCCGGTTCACCTCATCGGCGACGCCACCACGCCGGCCGGCAAGGTCTACCGTTCGCTGGAGGCCACCAACGCTGGCTACAAGCTGGGCATGGAGCTGTAATAGGTTCGTAAACCCTTAAGGTGCACGTAAAGGCCCTTCCCCGAAAGGGGGAGGGCCTCCTTTTGCCAAGCAGGTATAGTGGGCACACCGGCGCGCGCGGGACATCGTGAGGGCGCTCGCCGGGAAAACAGCGGAGCGCGCGCCTAAGTCAGCGGTGTTTAACGTGAAACCAGGGCACGAAGCACGCGTAATCACGTATACTGTCTTTAGGTTGACGTCACAGGAGGAGACGGCATGAGGAAAGACTTCGAGGTATTTGTTCCGGCGGATGTGCAGACGCTTCCCGCGCTGCCCCCGTTTGACGAATTCGAGGAATGCATGTTCACGAGCCCGCTGGGCTACACGGTGATGACCCATCGCGCCTATTGCGCCGGTCCGTACGAGATTTGCCCGGAGGCATCCCGCTTCCAGCATAACCAGCCCGGTTGGCGTGCGATCATCCACACGAAGGATGGCACCGTGCTGAACGTGAGCCACCATCATTACACCAAGGAAGACGCTTACGATAGCCTGATGGACTACATGAAGCGTTGGATGATGCATCGCAACCCGAACCTGGAGCGCTAGTCGCGAACCAACATATATGAAGAGCGGGCACCGGAAGATGATTCCGGTGCCCGCTTGCTGTTTCGGGGCGTCTTTGAACCAAAGGGGACTGCCCCCTTTGGTTTACTGCTCGTCTTCCTCGTCGTAGGCTTCGGCGAGCATGGCGTCATAGGGGCTTCCGAAGCTCGCGGGGGAGCCGCCGGGCATTCCGCCGGGCATGCCCATCCCCGGGGCGCCCATGCCGCCACCGCCGAAGGGGGCGGGGTATGCGCCGGCAAGCATGTCGGGCGACATGAACATGTCGGTGGGGTGGATGAGCCCGTTGATGATCATCTCGAACTCTTCCTCATCGAAGTCTTCGAAATCCTTTTCCTCCATGGAAGGCCTTTCTCTCCATTTCGTTTTGATACAGTATACGCGAAGCGAAATTCCACGAAGGGGGAATGCCATGGCTGTGCAGATGCTGTTTCAAGGGCACGGTTCCTACCGTTTCGTCACCGACGAAGGCATTGTCGTGTATGTGGACCCGTTCGCGGGCAAGCCCGAATGGTATGAGCTTCCCGCGCATCTGGTGCTGGTGACCCATGAGCATTTCGATCATACGGCGGTGGACAAGATGCCGCACGCCGACGGATGCGAGGTATTCCGCGCGGCCGATGTGCATCCCAGTCCGAACGAATACCTGAGCCTTTCGAGCCATGGGGTGCGATTCACCGCGGTATCCGCGTGCAACCAGAATCACCCCATCGATGAATGCGTGGGATTCGTGATCGATTTCAACGGCACGACGTTCTACGCGTCGGGAGACACGAGCACCACGCCCGATATGAGGTCGGGCAGGCTCGCGGCAATGCAGCTGGACTACGCGGCGCTGCCAGGCGACGGCATCTACAACATGGATATCGCCGAGGCGTCCGAATGCGCCCGCATGATTTCCGCCCAGCACACGATTCCCGTTCACTTGGAGCCGGTTGGCGCGCCCGATGACGTGGAGCCCGCATATCCGCGCGAGCTCGCGGAAGCGTTCCAGGCAGAAGGCAAGATCATCCTCGAGCCCGGAGACGAGCTCACGCTCTAGCGCAATGAACTTCTGGGAACCTATCACGGGGACTGTCCCCGTGATAGGCCTGGAATGCCTGATTCCCTGCGATTTTCCCTAATACAGCCGAATGATGTCGCGCAGGTACTCGCGGAATTCCTGAGCGAGCGACGTCGGCGCGATGATGCGGGCGCGTGTGCCAAACCCGGCGAGCCATCCGAAGAAGACCGAGCTCTTGCGCACGGTGATGGTGGCATGGCCGGTCTTGCCATCGGGCTGGGGAATGATGATGACGCCATCGGTTCCGAACCGATCGAGGATGAGGTCGATGGCCGATGCGTCAAACTCTATGGTCACCCGCAGCTTCTCGCCGCCGAACATGCCGAATGCCTGCAGCGCGAACGCCTCGACATCGAAGGTCGCGATACGGTCGTTGCGCGTCGCAGGGTCGTCGAGCACCTGGATATGAGACATGCGGTCGATGCGGTACCGCACGAAGTCGTCGTGCTGGTCGTTGAATGCGATGAGGTAGTAGTATCCATCCGAATAGACCAGGTGAACCGGCGTTTCGTGGTAGAGCGCGCCCCCTTTGCCATACACCTTCTTCTGTTGCAGGTCATGCTTGAAGTAGCGGAAGCCCACCTTGCGATGGCTCGCGATGGCCTCTTGGATGGCGTCGACGTTGTAGTAGACGCTTTCGTTTTGGGTGCGGATGCGGCGTTCCACGTGCACGTGGCGTTCAAGCGCTTCGGCCATATGCACCGAAGTGAGGCCCTGCACGCGTTTCAGCAACTGCTGGCTCTTCCGCTTCGTGAGGAATCGCGAGCTCTGGACGGCGTCAACCAAGAGCAGCAGCTCGGGGTATTCGAATTCCCGCTGCCCGAGTGCGTATTCCGTCGGTCGTCCCGCGCGCTTCACGACATCGTAGCCGCAGTCGCGGAGCACCTCGAGGTCGCGGTAGATGGATTTGCGCTCGGCTTCCACGCCTTCTTCGGCGAGCTTCTCGATGATCTGCGCCATCGTGAGGCCGTGCTCATCGTCGGTCTCCTCGCGAAGCATCTTGATGATGAGCGGGATCTTCTTGGTCTGATTGGGATGCTTCGGCATGACGGCCTCCGGTTACATGGACGGGCTCAGCTTGTTCGCTTGAGCATAACACGACCGGTATGGCCTTAACCATCCCATAAATGGGACGTCTCGGTACCCGGGGTGACAGGGGGTCAGGCTTAACGTCACGCGGGCGCGCCTCGCGGGGCCGCGGGTGGGGTAGCCGG
>JAUNEQ010000061.1:9438-10823 GCA_030525445.1 Coriobacteriia bacterium
CGCGGGCTCGCGATGCGAGTCCGCGTGACGTTAAGCCTGACCCCCTGTCACCCCGGAGCCGGTGCTCGTTACAGGAACTCGGTGTCGAGCCAGATGGAGAATGGGCCGTCGTTGAGCAGCTCGACTTGCATGTCGGCGCCGAATTCGCCGGTCTGCAGGTTGGGCATGTCGGCGCGCGCGATATCGCAGAACCGGTCGTAGAGCTCTTCGGCGCGAGCGGGATCGCCGGCCTTCACGAACGAGGGGCGGTTTCCCTTCTTGCAGTCGGCATACAGCGTGAACTGGGATACGACGAGCACCTCGCCGTCCACGTCGGAGAGCGCCCAACCCGTAGCGTGGCCCTTGTCATCGGGGAAGATGCGCATCTTGAAAATCTTCGACCAGAGCTTCGTGGCTTCGGCTTCGCCGTCGCCTTCGCCCACGCCCACGAACACGAGGAAGCCGCGCCCGATGGCGCCTGCCTCTTGCCCTTCAATCGTCACGCTTGCGTGCGTTACACGCTGCACCAATGCTCTCATCGCATCTCCTCCCGAAAAACGCGCTCCGGTTATGGCATGATACTATGCGGAACTCGTTTGAAGGAGCGCCATCATGGGAATCGCCTACATCATCGTTTCGATCGTGCCCATCAGCCTGCTCGTGTACGTGTGGTACCTCGACCGGCTTGAGCATGAGCCTTGGAGCCTCATCGCGAAGGTGTTCCTGTTCAGCGCGCTGCTCGGCACGGCGGCTGCGGCGCTGCTCGAGGAGGTCGGCGGGGCGATCCTGCAATCGACGTTTATCGGGCAAGTGCCCTACATAGGCGATTTCCTCTACTTCTTCTTCGTCGTCGCGTTCGTCGAGGAGTTCTGCAAGCGCTTGCCGGTCACGCGCATCGTGTGGAACAACCCGGCGTTCGACCACCGGTTCGACGCGATCGTCTACTGCGTGGCCTCGGCCATCGGATTCGCAGTGGCGGAAAACATCATGTATGTGGGGATGTTCGGCGCCGAGGTCACCATCGGCCGCCTCATCCCGGTGCACACCATTTGCGGCGTGTTCATGGGTTACTACCTGGGGTGCGCGAAGATTTGCGAGCGTGGCCGCAACATGGCAGCCTGCTCGAAGTACCGCACGCTGAGCCTGCTCATTCCCATGATCATCCACGGCACCTGGGACTTCTGCGTGAGCGTCGATGTGCCGCTGCTCGAATGGTTCGTGCTTATCGGCATCGTGGTGCTCACGATCTATGCCTTCATCCGGCTGAAGACCTACGCGAAATTCGACGCGCCCTTATAACGTTGCCCGGTGGGACAGGAAGCCCCGCAGCCTATGAGACAGGGAACCCCGGAGCATCTGCTCCGGGGTTGCCTGTCTCATATGCGGGGGGGCGTCCTGTACCACCG
>JAUNEQ010000222.1 GCA_030525445.1 Coriobacteriia bacterium
CGAGGGACCTCCTCCGGGTCGCGATTGGGACCAACCCATGCTTGCGTGAGGTCCCTCGACTCGCTTCGCTCGCTCGGGATGAGAACCTAGGTTCCCAGCGTTGTGATTCAGGGGCGGCATAGATTTGCCTTCCGTTTTGGATTGGACGGGATGGCTTCGCTAGGTGAAGATACATGCGGAGGATAACGGCAGGCGAGGAGGCTGATAGTGTCGAACTACGCAGAGATTCTCGCGCAGCTGGATGAGGCTGCGTGCGACCCATGGCTGGCGGTGCGCCAGGCGAAGGCCGAGGGCAAGAAGGTCGTTGGTTGCGTACCCTATTTCGTGCCGATGGAGCTCGTCCACGCGGCGGGCATGCATCCGGTTGAACTGTGGGGCGGCGGCAAGATCGCGGGCACGGGAAGCAGCTACTACCCGGCGTTCTATTGCTCGCTGCTGTTCACGCTCATCGAGCGCGCGCTCGACGGTTCGTATGACGACCTCGATGCCGTCATCGTGCCCACCACCTGCGACGGCTTGCGCAACCTCGAGGAGAACTGGAAGTTCGCACGCCCGGAGGCGAACGTGATCGACTTCGTGCAGCCGGTTGTGCGCGACACCCCCGAGGCGCATCGGTATTTCCGCGGGCAGCTTCGTGCCGTGGCCTCCCGTTTGGGCGACGTGGCGGATGCGCCCGTTTCCGAGCGCGCGCTGCGCGAGAGCATCGAGGCATACAACCGCCAGCGCCGCGCGATGCGTCAGTTCAGCGAGCTTGCAGCGCAGCACCTGGATGCGATAAACGCGCAGGCGCGCTGGGCGGTGTTCGCCGCCGCCCGCAGCATGGCGGTGGAAGCGCACACCGCCCTCGTGGAGCAGCTGAACGATGAGCTCGCAGCCCTGTCCGTCTACGAGCATGACGGCGTGAAGGTGCTGCTCACCGGCATCATGGTCGATTCGCTTCCGCTGCTGCAGACGCTCGAGAGCAACGACGTTGCAGTGGTGGGCGACCTCACCGTGAGCGAGTCGGCGCGCTATGTGCAGGATGTGCCCGGCAAGGTCGACCCCTACGATTCGCTCGTGGCTGCCTGGCAGGACGTGAAGGGCGTGTCGGTGGCGCTCGACCCGAAGAAGCTGCGCGGCGACATGCTCGTGGAAATGGCGCGTGAGCGCGGTGCCGACGGCGTGATCGCCTGCATCGTGAAATTCTGCGAGACCGAGGAATTCGACGTTCCGGTGCTGAAGCAGCAGATGGCGCGCGCGGGATTGCCGTTGCTGGTGATTGAGATGGAGATGCAGAACGCGGTGAGCGAGCAGGCTGCCACGCGTATCCAGGCATTCGCCGAGATGATCGACGCGGCGCGATAGGAGGGCACGACGATGACGAAGAGCGTGAAAGTTCACAGCCAGGCCCGCGCGTTGATGCGGGAGTACGTGGGCGACATCTATGCCGACATCCGTGCCGCGAAAGCCGCGGGCGAGCCCATCGGCTATTCCACGAGCAATTTCGCGAAGGAGCTGTTCGACGTATTCGATCTGAAGGTCGTCTATCCCGAGAACCATGCCGCGGCCGTCGCCGCGAAGAAGGGCGCGGTGACCTTCTGCGAGAAGGCCGAGAGCCTGGGCTATTCGCCCGACCTCTGCTCGTATGCGCGCATCAGCATCGGCTTCGACGAGCGCGACGAGGATTTCGGGCATGGCCTGGACATCCCTGCGCCGGATTTCCTGTGCGTGGGCAACAATATCTGTTCCACGGTGAACAAATGGTACGAGAACCTGGCCTGGAAATACGATATCCCGCTGCTGATGCTCGACGTTCCGTATGGCACGAAGGGCGATTTCGAACCCGAGAAGCTCGAATACGTGCAGAGCCAGCTCCAGGGCATCGTCGATCAGCTCGAGAAGATTTCCGGCAAGAAGTTCGACCATCTGAAGTTCCAGGAAGTGCTCGAGACATCGGGCGAGAACGGGCGGCTGTTTGCCGAGATCATGGACCTCATCGGCTCTACGAAGCCCTCGCCGGCAAGCGCCTTCGACGAATACAACTTCATGGCGCCGATGATCATCGCGCGCGGCAAGAAGGAGACCACCCAGGTGCTGCGCATGTACCTGGATGAGCTGCGCGAACGCATCGCCGCTGACGAGACGACGTTTCCGGGCGAGGAAAAGCACCGCATCTTCTGGGATGGCCTGTGCTGCTGGCCGTACCTGCGCCAGAATTCCACCTCGCTTGCCGAGAAGGGCATCAACATGGTGGGCACGCCGTACACCGGCGACTATGGCGTCGCGTTCGACGACCTGCATGGCATGTGCGTCAACTACGCGAGCACGAATAACGCGAAGGGCCTCGAGCTCACGCTGGCTTCGCGCAGCGACATGCTCGACCGCTACCAGTGCGACGGCATCCTGTGCAACGTGATGCGCAGCTGCAAGCCGTGGGTGGGTATCATGTTCGAGACGCAGCGCCAGCTCGCCAAGCGCTACAACTTGCCGTACACCACGTTCGACGCAGACCAAGCCGACCCACGCGTGTTCTCGGAGGCTCAGTTCGAGACGCGCCTGCAGGGCCTGCAGGAGGTCATGGAGGCGCGCGAGGCGTAGACCGAACCCTGCTTAAGGGAACGGTATTTTGTGGAGTACAATCGGGGCCGGATTCCCGTGGGGGTCCGGCCCCGGTGTGTTCGATGCGATGGCGTGAGGAGGCGTTTCGTGGATTTGATGGGAGCGGTGCTGTTAGCGGCGTTGGCGGGCATCTGCAATTCGATGCAGGGGCCGACGAACACGGCGCTGTCCC
>JAUNEQ010000062.1:0-3201 GCA_030525445.1 Coriobacteriia bacterium
TGCCGTACAGGCGCAGGACCTCTTCGTACAGGTCGATCTCGCGCTCGAGGTCGGGGCGGAACGTGGGAGCCACGACGTTGTACGTCTTGTGACGGCCAACCGAGATGTCGCAGCCCAGGCGCACCAGGATGTCGACGATCTCGGAGCCGGCGATGTCGGCGCCCATCATGTCGCAGAAGCGCTGCACGCGGAAGGTCAGCTGCTTCGGCTCGGACTGCAGCGGCCACTCGTCAACGAGGCCGGAGCACACGGTGCCGCCGGCGAGCTCGGCGATGAGCGCGGCCGCGAAGTCGGCGTTGCGCTCGATGCGGCGGTCGTCAACCTTGCGCTCGTAGCGCATGGAGCTCTCGGAGATGAGGCCCAGGTTGCGGCTCGTGCGGCTGGTGTGGCCGGGGCTGAACGTGGCGGCCTCGAGCAGGATGGTCGTGGTCTCGTCGGTGACCTCGGAATCGAGGCCGCCCATGACGCCGGCCAGCGCGACCTCGCGCTCGGGCGTCGCGATGACGGTCATGTCGCTCGTGAGCTCGCGCTCCTCGCCGTCGAGCGTGGTGAACTTCGTGCCGTCGGCGGCCGCGCGCACGATGATGTGCGCCTTGCCGTCCGGGCTCTTCACCTTGTCGAAGTCGAAGGAGTGCAGCGGCTGGCCCAGCAGGAACAGCACGTAGTTGGTGATGTCCACGACGTTGTTGATGGAACGCGCGCCGCAGCTGGCGATACGCTCGACCAGCCAGTCGGGGCTCGGGCCGATCTTCACGTCCTTGATGATGCGGGCGGTGTAGCGCGGGCAGCGCTCCGGGTCCTCGATGGTCACGTCCACATAGTTGGAGGTGGGGTCGTCCGCCTTCTCCACCAGGTCATACGTGGGATACGTCACGTTCTCGCGATACATCGCGCCCACCTCGCGCGCGAGGCCCTCGATGCTCAGGCAGTCCGGGCGGTTGGGCGTGATCTCCAGGTCGATGACCTTGTCGGAAAGGCCCATGTACTCCGCGAACGGCGTGCCCACCGGCGCGTCTTCCGGCAGGATCATGATGCCGTCATGGTTGCTGCCCAGGCCAAGCTCGCGCTCGGAGCAGTTCATGCCGCAGCTCGTCACACCGCGCAGCTTGCTCTTCTTGATCTTGAAGTCGCCGAATTCCGCGCCCACCATAGCCACGGGAATCTTGTCGCCCTCGTTGAAGTTCTGGGCGCCGCACACGATCTGCAGCGGCTCGGGGTTGCCGTCCTTGCCCAGGTTCGCTTCGCCCACGGACACCTGGCACACCCACATGTGGTCGGAATCGGGATGCGCTTCCTTCTTCAGGATCTGGCCCACGACCACCTTGTCGAACTGGGCGCCGGTCTCCTCGACGCCTTCCACGCCCGTGCCGGTGAGGTCGAGCCAGTCGCAGAACTCCTTCAGCCCCACGGGCACGTTCACATATTCAGAAAGCCATTTGGTAGATAGTTTCATAATCACTCTTTCAGTAGTGGTAAACCCGCTTTCGCGCCAACGTCAGCGAGGGTTTCCGTGGTGTGCGGCTGGGCGTCGATGGGGCGTGCGAAGCGTACTGTGGTACGTGAGCTCGACCCAGCGGCGGCCAGACGTGCGCCACGGGAAGCCGCAGCGTCGGCCCGTCCGCCGTTCGTTAGAACGGCGGAACCTAAAACTGACGCAGGAAGCGCATGTCGCCGTTCAGAAGCATGCGCAGGTCGGGAACGTTGTATTTCAGGCACGCGATGCGCTCGACGCCCATGCCGAACGCGAAGCCGGAATAGACCTCGGGGTCGATGTCCGCGTACGCGAACACGTTCGGGTCCACCATGCCGCAGCCCAGGACCTCGACCCAGCCGGTGCCCTTGCAGAAACGGCAGCCCTCGCCGTGGCAGATGCCGCACGAGATGTCGGCTTCCGCAGACGGCTCGGTGAACGGGAAGAAGTGCGGGCGCAGGCGCGTCTTGCGCTCCTCGCCGAACATCTGCTTCACGAAGTACTCGAGCGTGCCCTTGAGGTCGCCGAAGGTGATGCCCTTGTCGACGACCAGGCCTTCCACCTGGTTGAACTGCGGAAGATGGGACGGGTCGGCAACGTCGCGGCGGTACACCTTGCCCGGGGCGATCATGTAGATGGGCGGCTTCTGCGTCTCCATCACGTGCGCCTGCACGCCGGAGGTCTGGGTGCGCAGCAGCACGTCGGACTCGCCCTTCACGGCCTTCACGGCGCCGGACTTGTCCACCACGTAGAAGGTGTCCTGCAGGCCGCGGGCCGGATGGTCCTCGGGCGTGTTCAGGGCCTCGAAGTTGTAGTAGTCGGTCTCGATTTCCGTGCCGGATTCCACGGTGTAGCCGATGCCGTGGAAGATCTCGGCGATCTCGTCGGTGATGCGGCTGATGAGGTGGCGGGTGCCCATCTGCTGCATGCGGCCAGGCAGCGTGATGTCAACCGCGCCGGCGGCAATCTGCGCCTCGAGCTCGGCGGAGCTCAGGTCTTCCTTGCGGTGCTCCAGCGCGTGCTCGACCTCGCCGCGCACGATGTTCACGGTCTTGCCCACGGTCGCGCGCTCTTCCTTGGGCACCTGGCCCATGGAGCGCAGGTACGCGGTGAGCGTTCCCGACTTTCCCAGCACGGCCACGCGCACCTGCTCGAGCGCGTCGGTCGAGTCCGCAGCGGCGATGGACGCGAGCGTCTCGTCGCGAAGCCGCATCACTTCTTCTTGAATCGACATGCCTTTCCTTTCTTCAGCCTGCCAACCTATCAGGGGAGCTGTCCCCGTGATAGGTCTCGCTTTCCTTGTCATCGGGCGGGCAACAAAAAAGCTCCCGTCCTTGCATCCAAGGACGGGAGCCATCATTCTGCTCTCGCGGTACCACCTTGGTTGACGGCTGCCGGTTGCCCGAACGGCCATCCACTCCGACCCTATAACGGGAGTACCCGTCGCCTCCTACTTGCCCGGCGATCCGGGCTTTCAGCGCGCAGCTCGTGAAGGGAATCGCCTCGCCTGGCACCGGGTCCTTTCAGCCGGGGGACCCTCTCTGGAGATGCCATCCTGCAAGACGCTGTCTTCGTCATCGCCTTTGAATGTGGCATGATACCACACGAAACGCCAGCTGGGAGGATTTTCACGCCAGCGGCAAATCATCCGATGGGACACCCGGGCCCGCAGCTTTTTTGTAAAGGGCCATTCTACAAAAATGGCCGCCCCGGGGGGACCAAGGGAAGAG
>JAUNEQ010000062.1:3211-10734 GCA_030525445.1 Coriobacteriia bacterium
GCCCCCTAAAATCCTCCGTTGGGCCCCCCGGGCCCCGCTTTTTTCCCCCCGGGCAACTCAAAAAACCCCCCCGGGCCCGGGCGTCCCATCGGAAAGAGATCCGCGGCACTCTGTGCCTTAGCGGGCGGGCAATCGTAGGGTATAGTGCTTGCGTACGAAGTTTTTGAACGGAGGGGCACATGACCTGGCAGGACGATTATGCAAGCAAGCTGAAGACGGCAGAAGAGGCAGTTTCGCTCATACCGGCACACGCGCGCGTGGCCATGCCGGATGGCGCGGGCGAGCCCCGGGTGCTCATCGAAACCGTCTGCAAGAACTACGAGCAGTTCGAGGACGTGCGGTTCTTCCAGGCCAGCTCCACGAACGGGCTCGACATGTTCCAGCCCGAAATGGCCGGGCACATCCGCTACGAGACCTTCATCGGCAGCCCAGGCATGAAGGCGCGCTATTGGGACGGTCTGCTCAACGGCCGCGCCGACGTCGTGCCCACGTATTTCAGCACCGTCGAACGCGACATCCGCGGCGGGCACTACCCCATCAACGTGGCGATGCTCTCGCTTTCGCGCCCCGACAAGCACGGCTGGTGCAGCTTCGGCCTTTCCGTGGACTACCAGCGCACGGCCGCGAACGCCGCGACGCTCGTGATTGCCCAGGTGAATGACAAGATGCCGCGCACGCTGGGCGAATGCTTCATCCATGTGAGCGAGCTCGACGCGATCGTCGAGGTGTCCGACCCCCTGGCCGTGAGCCCCATGCCGCCCATCGGGCCGGCCGAGGAGGCCATCGGCGAGTTCATCGCGAGCATGGTGAACGACGGCGACACCATCCAGGCGGGTATCGGCAAGATTCCGAACGCCGTGATGAAGGCGCTCATGGGCAAGAAGGACTTGGGCGTGCACTCCGAGCTGTTCACCACGAGCATGATGGACCTCGCCGAGGCCGGCGTGCTCACCGGCCGCCGCAAGACGCTGCACCCCAACGTGAGCGTCGCGACCTTCGCGCAGGGCACGAGCGAACTCTACGACTGGATCGATGACAACCCCAGCGTGCAGTTCTTCCCCGTGGAATACGTGAACAACCCGTACGTCATCGCGAAGAACGACAACCTGGTTTCCGTGAACTCGTGCGTCGAGGTCGACCTGTTTGGCCAGGTGGCAGCCGAGACGATCGGCTACAAGCAGCTTTCGGGAGCCGGCGGGCAGGTTGACTTCGTGCGCGGCGCCACGATGAGCCGCGGCGGCAAGAGCATCCTCGCCATGACGTCCACGGCCGGGCACGGCAAGATCTCGCGCGTGAAGCTGTTCCTGGATGCCGGCACGCCGGTGACCACCCCGCGCGACGAGGTGCAGTACATCGTGACGGAATTCGGCATCGCCGACCTGCGCGGCAAGTCCAACAACGACCGCGCCCGCGCGCTCATCAAGATCGCGCACCCCGATTTCCGCGACCAGCTGCGCGACGACTACCACCGCACTTTCGGGGTCGACCCGCTTGTCCCACGCCACCGCCCTTGGACGTCCTGTAATCCAGAGCCTCGCTACTTCTTCGGGCGCTTTATGTAGGTGGTGAGCTGGCTCAACGTGGTCATCTTGCCGTCGGACAGGCGGAACTGCTCCACGCGGATGACGCGGATGCGCCCGCCATAGCGGATGGGCGTGGCCACGGTGCGAACGGTGTCGCCGGCGCGCGCGGACTCCAAGTGCGTCACGTCCAGCTGCAGGCCCAGGCCGATGATCTCGTCCTTGCTCGCATTCAGCGTGGTGAGTTCGCTCGCGGCGTGCTCGGCCAAGAATGCGGAAACGCCGCCGTGCAAGATGCCGTGCACGTTGCAGATGTCCTCGGTCACCGGGGTCTCGATGGCCAGCTTGTCGGGCGTGAGCTCGACGATCTTCGTTCCCAGGAAATCAACGATGTTCATATGCGGTACCTTTCTTGCCAGCCGGGGCGCCCCGGGTGCTTACTTGCGGTTTGCGAAGTACGCCTTGCTCACGACGCGGCACGTGATGGTGCCCGTGGACACCAGGCGGCCGTCGTCGTCGGTCGCCTCGACATGCCAGAATTCCTTGCGGCCGCGTTCGCCCAGGTCTTCGGCGTGGTCGAGCGTCGCGACGCCGTGCAGCACGCCCTTCTTCGCAGCGTTCACGTGCTTCACGTCCACATGCGAGCCGAAGGAGTATTCGTTCTCCAGGTCGCAGCCCAGCCACGACGCGAGGCTGCAGCACGACTCGAGCAGCGTGATCGTGGCGCCGCCGTGCACGAAACCGGCCGGCTGCTGGATGTCGGCGGTGACGGGCAGATCCATGCGCACGCAGGAGCTCGACTGTTCCACCACGCGCACGCCCAGGAGGTCGGTGAGACCGCGGCCCGCGGAATCCTCCCGTGCGCCATCGCTGATGGCATCCGCGCCCGGCAGGTCGAACGAACGGTAGAAGCAGGTGTACGCACCGGTGTGGCACGCGGGGCCCACGGGCCGCACCAGAGCCAGCAGCGTGTCGGCGTCGCAGTCGTAGCTCAGCGACACGAGCTCCTGGGTATTACCGGATTCCTCGCCTTTATGCCACAGCTTCTGGCGGCTGCGCGACCAGAACCACGTGGTGCGCTGCTCGATGGTCAGCGCCAGCGATTCGGCGTTCATCCACGCCATCATCAGCACGTTCTTCGTATCCGCGTCCTGCACGATGCAGGGCACGAGCCCCTGTTCGTTGAATATCACGTCGGCGGGCGTCAGCGCCGCCGTTTCAATCTCGCTCATCTCACTCCATTCATGACGGGCACGACCCCGGGACACGACCCGAGCGTGGCGTCTCTTAATCCGTCGGCACGATCACCACAGCCTGGCTCCCCATGAGCTTCCACGCCTTCTCGAAGCCATTGCGGTCGTACGGCACGTTCTGGTCGTAGCCGTACGGGTCGTTTATGTACACATGCTTGTCATCGAAACCCGTCAACACCACGCAATGGAGCGCCCAGTTCACGGTCATGTGGCCGTCGGGCGTGTCCCATTCCTCGGCGATGAGGTCGGGCTGCATCGTCGTGGTGGTGATCACCCAGGCCGGGTTGCCGCTCGCGACTTCCTTCAGCAGCATCGTGAAACTGCGGCCCGTAAGGTCGACCACCTTGAACGAGCGGTTGAGCAGGTAATCCTGCGCAAGGGCCGCGATGGGCGCATGGTAGACGCTATAGCCCACGCCGCCATCAGGCGAGCCCTCCATCACGCCGACGAAAGCCTTGTTGGGATTGCCGTGACGGCCCTTATCGTCCACAAGCGGAACGGTGGGGCACGCGTCCTGCAGCTCTTCCTTCGTCACTTTCACGCCGGCGTTCTTCAGGATCATAGCCAGACTCGCGACCTCGCAGCCGCTCATCAGCACGCGGCCGCCCTTGGAGTCGTCAAGTTGGTTCACCAGCGGCACGTCGAGCTTCACCTTCGTGCCCTTCGAGATATCCACGTCGGCGATGCGCTTGAGCTCGGTGGTGGGCTTCACCTTCACCTTGTCCACCTTCATCGCCTTCATGTCTTTGGCGGAAACGCGGTCCATCGATTTCATGTCGATGCCCAGGCTCTCGAAGCGCGCCTTCACGTTTGCCTCGCGTTTTGCCAGGTCGGGAAGGGGTTCTGCGGCTTCGGCAGCGGCTTGCGCTTCCTGCGCCTGCTCGGTGGCGGCATCCTGCCCGCTCGTCCATCCCATGGAATACCCAAGCGGAACGCCCACCGCCAGCACCGCCGCCACGGCCAGGCACGCGACCGCCTGCTTGTGGCGCGCAACCCAGGCCCGCACGCCCGTCGCCTCGTTCGGCGCCTTCTCAGGCTCGGCTTCCGGCGAAGCATCGATGACATCCGGGCTCGGCAACCCCACGCGCTCATACGCAAGCCGACGCTCATTCGGGCCGCACTGCTCCAGCACCTCGGAAAGGAGCTCCGTCCGAGCCCGCTCCTCCTCGGTCTGCAATGCAAATATGCTGATAGGCCTGCGTGTAGTCATAGTTGATACATAGTACCAGATGATTCTGGGACAAACCGGCCCGCAGCATATGGGACAAGCGCTTGGCCCATATGCTGCGGGCCGGTTTGTCCCACGCCCTCACGCCCTTGTCATGGTGCTACGCGAAATGCCCGTCATTTTCTCGATCTGCCGTACCGTCAGTCGGGTCCTCTTCAAGACACGCAATGCATCGCTACGTCTTTTTCTATCTAATGAAGCAATGTCTCGCGGGTCTATCCCGCCTAATGCTTCACGCGCCAGAGCCATCTCCTTTTCGCCACTCTCCTCGCCCTGTTCCAGATTTGCGTGAAAAGCAACAAAAGACTCAAGGCTGCTAAACAATGAGAGCGCGAAAGCCGTCGAGGCTAACCCGCCGCCGCGCAGATAGCTCTTGTAGCTGCTCCATGGGTAATCTGATGTGCGACAGATTCCGGCCTTTTCGGGATTCTGATGGATATAACGGAGCACCGTAAGGAATTGTTCGTCAGATTCAACCGGCACGCTCTTAAAGCGACCTTGAAACAAATGCCCGTCGCGTTCGTATTTTGTATTGAAATACAGCGCATAGGCCGCATTCAACCTTCTCATCATCTTTGCGATGACATCTATCTCACTCGTTGCGAGGATATGATAGTGGTTGTCCATCAAGCACCATGCATTAACCGCCACGCCGAACTCCACCGATAAATCCTTAAGCAATTGAAGGAAGTGGATCCGGTCTGATCGATCGCGGTAAATGACGCAATGATCCACGCCACGCGAAATGAGATGGTAAATCCTCGATTCCGTCTGTTTCCTTGGCCGTGAGCACATAGCATCTCCTTTCTTTGGGTCCAGATGGGACAAACCGGCCCGCAGCATATGAGACAAATTTGTCTCATATGCTGCGGGCCGGTTTGTCCCACTAGCCTTGCTTGATCGCAGCAAGGAAGGCGGGGCCGTATTGGGCGGCTTTGCGTTCGCCTACGCCGGGGATGTCGAGGAGTTGCTCTTCGGTTTGGGGCTTGCGTTGGGCCATCACGCGCAGGGTGCGGTCGTGGAAGATGATGTAGGCGGGAACGCCGGCCTCGGATGCCAAGCGGGCGCGCAGCTCTTTCAAGCGCTGGAACAGGGCTTCGTCCACCGGCAGGTCGGCGGGCGTCTCGGCGGCGGTCTGTGCATCGGGCTGGCCGGCGCGGGCGAACTCGCGCTCGCGTTTCTCACGTTCGGTTTCCTTGGGAACCTTCACGGTCAGGGTTTCCCTCTTCCGCAGGAACTCCCCCGCCTGCTGCGTGAAGCGCACCGTGGGGTATTTGCCCGCGTCCACGAACAGCAGCCCGCGCTCCACGAGCACGTCCAGGATGAAGCGGATCCGCCGCGCGGAAACATCGGCCATGATGCCGTAGGTGGAAAGCGTGTCGTAGTCGTTCTCGAGCACCCGCGCGTTTTTCGAGCCGCGCAGGATGTCGACGATCATCGCGCGCCCGGCGATGCGGTCGCGCTGGGCCAGGCGATACACGCAGCTCAGGATCTTCTGCGCCTCGACGGTGACGTCCTGCTCCTCGAACTGCGTCTCGCAGTTGCCACAATGCCCGCAGTAGCCGGGCGCGACCTCATCGAAGTATTTCAGCAGGTAGCCGCGCAGGCAGTCGGTGGTGGTGGCGTAGAACGTCATGCGCTTCAGGCGGTCCATGGCACGGTCGAGCAGCTCGCGGCGCGTGGGCCCGTCGATGCCCGGCGCTTCCTGCAGGCCCGCATTCAGCAGGAACTCGCAGGTGCGCACGTCCTTCGGCGCGTACAGCAAGATGCAGTCGGCCGGCTCGCCGTCACGTCCGGCGCGGCCCGCCTCCTGGTAGTAGCTCTCTACATCAAGCGGCAGGTTGTAGTGCACGATGAAGCTCACGTTGGACTTGTCGATGCCCATGCCGAAGGCGTTCGTGGCCACCATGATGCGCTTGCGGTCGAACACGAAGTCGTCCTGGTTGGCCTTGCGCTCCCCCGCGCTCAGTCCAGCATGGTAGCGCGTGGCCGAAAACCCCTCTTCGTTCAGCATGTCGCATACGAGCTCCACGCTCTTGCGCGACGTGCAGTACACGATGCCGCTCTGGCCTTCGCGCTTGCGGCAAATGGCGCGCAGCATGGCATCTTTGCCGCGGGCTCCCGACCCCTGCGGGCGACGCACCTCGAAGTGGAGGTTGGGCCTGTCGAAGCTTGCCACCACGACAAGCGGGTTGCGCAGCTCGAGTGCACCGGCGATATCCTCGCGCACGCGCTTGGTCGCCGTCGCCGTGAACGCCGCGACCACCGGACGCGTGGGAAGCGCCTCAATGAAATCCGAAATACCCATGTAGCTGGGGCGGAAATCCTGCCCCCATCGCGAGATGCAGTGCGCTTCGTCCACCGCCACAAGCGCAGGCGGCGTGCGCCGGCAGAGGTCTTCGAATTCGGGCGCGTCCAGGCGTTCCGGCGCCACGTACAGCAGCGTCACCACGCCCGCTTCCACCGCCTTCAGCACCTCGCGCTGCTGCACGGCCGAAAGCGTGCTGTTCACGAAACCCGCGGCAACGCCCGCCTGCTCCAGCGCGTTCACCTGGTCTTTCATAAGCGAGATGAGCGGCGACACCACCAGCGTCCACCCGCCCATCGCGAGCGCCGGCACCTGGTAGCAGATGGACTTGCCCGCACCAGTTGGCATGATGGCCAGCACATCGCGGCCATCCAAGATGGCATCCACGATCTGCCCCTGGTTGGGGCGAAAACCATCGTAGCCGAAATAGCGTTTCAGGATGTCGAGCGGTTGAGGCATGGGGCTAGCTTACCACCCTCATACGCGGCCGGTTCCCGCACCCGCTGTTTCCTCCCAGATGCCCGAAATGTCGTGCCAGCTTTCGAGCCTCAATCCTGGAATGCGTTCGAATTCCCTCGCATCGTTGGTGATGAGCACAGCCTGGTTCGCGATCGCCGTCGCCGCTATCAGTATATCCATGGAGCCAACGGTCAAACCCTGCAGCTCGAGGCCCGCGCGAATCCGCGCAAGTTCCCGTGCGCACCTCTCGTCAAAGGGAATAACCTCGAACTCCTCAAGGAAGACCTCGACTTTTCGACGCTCGCGCATCTGCCACTTCAGAGGCGCCTTTTCCACGCCCAGCAGCAATTCCCCAACGACAACCGCAGGCAACTTGAACAAATCCCTCGGCGATTCACGCATGATGCGGAAGCCGTCGCTGAGCTCCCCGTGGAGGAAATCGATGCAAATGTTGGTGTCAAGAAGATACATGAAGCCCTCCTAGGATCTCGCGGTGGGCATCAAGCGACCAATCGGGCTGCTCGGGCCGGGCGAAATCGGTTCCGGCAAGCGACCCATACGTTTCCCAGAAACGCTCGGACCACCCGTTCTCATCGCCCGAACGGCTTTCCTGGATGAGCTTCACGACATACTTCGAAAGGGACAGGTTCTCGCGCTTCGAATCCGCGCGGAGCTTCTCCATCGTGTCATCGTCCAAATACAGCGACAACTGGGGCATGGCGCACCTCCTCGAATCCGTGGTTCGAGAATATACT
>JAUNEQ010000223.1 GCA_030525445.1 Coriobacteriia bacterium
AGGTCACGCGGTCATTGGCGCGGGCGATGGAGAGCTCGAGCATGCGCTGGGCCATACCGATGTTGGAGCAGGCGATGTGCACGCGG
The DNA here is from genome assembly GCA_030525445.1 of Coriobacteriia bacterium. Classification (GTDB taxonomy): domain Bacteria; phylum Actinomycetota; class Coriobacteriia; order Coriobacteriales; family Eggerthellaceae; genus UMGS1519. The sequence continues at coordinate 87 of JAUNEQ010000223.1, forward strand.
GAGACGGACAGGGAGTGAATGGCAACTTCCATGCCCTGGCCCTCTTCACCGAGCAGGTACTTCGGGTCAAGCTTGAGGTCCGTGAAGCGGAGGCCAGCATGGCCAGCGCCGCGGCAGCCCATCATGTGGGGCATCGGGACGATCTCAAAGCCCTCAGCATCGTTCGGCACCAGGAAGGCGGAAAGACGGGAGTCCTTGTCGTCGTTCGGGTCGGTGACGGCGATGACGTAGGTGTAGTCAGAGCAGTCGGTGTGGGAGATGAGCCACTTCTCACCGTTCAGGATGTAGTTGCCATCGGCATCCTTGGTAGCGGTGGTGTGGAGGTCGGCGCCGGTGCCGCCGGTGGCCTCGGTGATGGCGAAGTTGCAGTAGATGGTCTTGTCCTGGAACTTGTCCATGAGCTCGGCCTTGACTTCCGGCTTGCCGTAGTCGTCGAGGATACGCCAGTTCATGTCAGCAGCATGATGCAGGTGCATGCGCATGCCGCCGGGGCCACGGGAGAACTCTTCCTGAACCTGGAGGATCTCGAGCTCGTTGAGGTCCCATCCGCCGTACTCAGAGGGCATGTAGAAGCGATAGAGGTCGTTCTTCTTGGCGAGCTCATAGAACTCATCCGGGAAAACGTTGGTGACCTCGATCTCCTTCTGCATCTCCTCGAACGGGCCCTGGGCCAGCTCGCGAATCTGCTTCAGGTAAGCCTGGAACTGCTCATCGGTAATCTTTGCATTAGGATTCATGCAGGACTCCTTTCGCGGGCATGCATCGCATGCACTATCAGGTTGCCTTTTGGCTATGGAAGTATTTTCGCGCAGGTAAGTCGGCACTTCCAATAGAAAAAACCGCCCGAATTACCTCAATCCCAAAAAAACGTGAATGATTACCTGATGAAACGATAAAAGACCATCTATCGGTTAGATGGATAGCTATACAACAGGAACCGCCTGTCTTACTTTCCAGGCGGCTCCTCGTTTAATGCAACCTAATTATTTATGTTGAAGCGAATTAATCGCGCATTCCGCCTTGCCCGCCCGTTGCGGAACGACCCATAAGACCGGCCGGCGCCCCGATGAGCTCCTCGGCCAGGAAGGCGTCGGAATTGATGACGCGGCTCGCGGTGACCGCGTGCTCTGCCGTGGGATACGCATCGCCCAGCGAGTTCATGTGCAGGCGCTGCACCATGGGCTTGCCGTTGTTGAACTCGGCCACGAACTGGATGAAGTTCTCCACCGAACGCGGCTGGAAGGCGTTCTTCCGGTAGATGAGGTACACCATGTGGAAGTCGTCGGGGATTCCCGTGATGGGAACCACCTTCAGGCGGCTAAACGGGAGGATGCCCAAAGTCTCAAGCGCAATGCCCACGGCAGACGAGTCGGAGTCGACCATCGACCCCAGCGTGATCTCGTCCTCGGCGGTGCCATAGACGGTGATGCTGGGCACATGCTCGCGAATGGCCTCGTCAACCTCGCGGCCGAGCGCGGTCGTCGTGGGATACGTGTACACCTTCGCATGCGACAGCTCTTCCAGGCTCACGCTCTCGCGCGTGGCAAAGGGGCTGTAATCGTGGACCAGGGCCACCAGGCGCTGCGAAACCACCGGGATGTAGCCGAGGTCGTCGCGCTCGCGGATCCGGCTGCCGAAGACGACATCGTAACGGCCGGCGACGAGGTCATCCACCAGGCTTTCGGTGAGGCCTTGGTAGGTGTTGATCTTGATGTTCTGCCCGTACTTCGCGCGGAAGCCACGCAGCAGGCGCGGCAGGTAGTCGGCCTGAATGGTGTAGATCACGCCCAGATCGAAGCTTCCCGAAGGCGCGCCCGCCTGCTCATGTGCCACGTCGATAGCCTTGTCCACGAGGTCGAGCGCCTGCGAGATATACGTGTTGAACTCACGCCCCTGCTTCGTCAAACGGACGTTGCGGCCGTCCTTTTCGAATAGCGGAATACCCAGTTCCTTCTCGAGCTGGCTCACTGCGTTGGACAGCGTCGGCTGCGTGATGAAGAGCTTTTCCGCAGCACGCGTGTAGTGCTGCACTTCCGCAAGTGTTCGAAAGTAATACAGATGCGAGAGATTCATCGTGTTTGTCCTGCTCACCTTTGCGTTAATCTGCTTCTATAAACTCTCTGAATGAATCTATAGATTTTTGCAAAGGATAGCACACTTCTATTGGTTAACGACGAATCTATAGGGAAGTCACACCCATAAGCGCTATAATCGTCGTTGTGAAAAGATGCAGGCCGTAAGGCGGCATCGCCTACAACAACTAGGAAAGGAAGTTTCACATGGCTAATTGGTTTGCAACCACGCCGAATCAGGTTATGGCTGGCAAGACTGCTGTCGTTATGGGCGGCGGCTCCGGCATCGGCAAGGCTACCGCTGAGGCCCTCATCGCCGCTGGCGCGAACGTCATGATTTGCGGCGTTCCCGAGCAGCTCTGCCTCGACACCGCCGAGGAGCTGAAGGCTCAGGCCACCACCGGTGGCGTCATCGGCATGTTCTGCGACGGCACCAGCCAGGAGAGCATCGACGCTATGCTCGCCAAGACCGTCGAAGAGTTCGGCACGGTTGACTACGCTGTTTCCACCGCCGGCATCGCCCTGCCGCGCACCAACGCTCTGGACATCACCCCCGAGCAGTATGACAAGATCTTCGCCG
>JAUNEQ010000224.1:0-1705 GCA_030525445.1 Coriobacteriia bacterium
TGTGCCAGGGGCTCCCGCCGGCGCGACCCACAACCCCGCACGCAGCCGGTTCTGTGCCAGGAGCGCCCACCACCACAACTAGCCAGGCTCCCCTACCCTACATGCCGCACAAGCTCATCGCACCCACGAACAAGCACCGCCGCGCATCAGTTCGGCGCGCGCCGCATGCTGCGTTTCCCAAAAGCGCTGGCCCGGAATTCTCAGACGTCGTCCAAGCAGTTTGGCCAGCAGCTCCGCCACCGCATGCATCTGGCTCGGCTCCATCAACATCGCGTGAGTGATAGTCACCACCGCAATCTTCTTGTTTCCCATGACCACTTCGCGGATGCTGTCTTTCTGCAGGTTGAACTCGCCGCTATGGCTTTCGACCCCCTTGTATTCGCAAGCCACGAAGCGGTTATCGCATTCCCAAAGCAAGTCTGCCTTCAGGTATCCCTTGCCAAGCGTACGCTGCTCGCGTGCGGTGAGACTTATCCGTTGATTGAGCATCGGTTTGCGAAACCCATACCACCCGTATCGATATGGCAGGCAGAGCTGCGCGTAGCTCGCCGTCTCTCCCGGCGAGGCCGAACCATCCACCAACAGCTTCGCCACGCGCTGCACCTTCGACTCACCTGTCGTCGGAAATACGCGGTTCAAGTAAGCGCATAGGCGCTCCGTGTTGGTAAGCGGCGGGCGCTTTCGGGGATTCCTGCCCTCGGGAACGAGCGTCGAGTAGGCGCCGCACAACTCCATGCCCAGCTTGAGCGAATCGTATAAACCCAGCGCCGGCGCCATGTGCATGAAGCAGAATTCCGGCGTCGCCACAAATATCTCGTCGGTGGCGCGCACCACAGATCCAGGAGGTAGCGGCTGATTCCACACGTGGCAATCCCACTCCTTTGCCTTGCCGTGAAACCCGTCGAGCGAAAGCAGCTGCATGGGAGCGCTCACTCCATAGCTGCGCGCCACGATGAGCCGCCGTTCTTCTGCGCTCGTGGAGAGCCCTGCAAGCTCGTGTTCGCCGGCGAGACGCACGCGCGATGAAAGGCCTTTGTCCCAGAGCTCCAATGCCGATATGTCCGTGATGAGCACTGCCATGCATCGCACACTAGCAGCGTCGTCTCAAATGGCTCTTTGAGGGAGTTCAACAATCTCTCAAATCAGCCTCAAACATCAATCAGATAGGCCTATGCGCCATTGCATGTAGGTGATTACACGGTGGTCGCCGTGTCGTGTTTCCCCTGTTCATGTGCCTGTTATGACATGTTGCTGCATGCCAGGGAGACGGTGTTTGCGTCATCTCTTGAAGCGCGCACCCATGAGCGAAATTATTCTCGCCCTTCACAAGAACACCACGCCTCAACCGGCTGAGAACCGGCTGCGTGCTGGGCACGGAGCCGGTTTTGCGCCAGGGGATGGCAATTCGCGGCTGAGAACCGGCTGCGTGCTCAGCATGGAGCCGGTTTCGTGCCACGAAATCCGGGGGGCTGGCTGAGAACCGGCAGCGTGCTGGGCACGGAGCCGGTTTCGTGCCAGGGGTCGCCTGCCGGTGGCTGAGAACCGGCTGCGTGCTGGGCACGAGCCGGTTTCGTGCCACGGAGCGCCAACCGGGCGTTGGGGCGCACGCGGAACCTCCGAAACCCAACGGCGGGCACCCCCGCCCCGCCCCCCAAACGCAAAACGGGAGCCCCCGAAGGGGCTCCCGCGACGTCTCTAGCAGGTC
>JAUNEQ010000224.1:1715-2735 GCA_030525445.1 Coriobacteriia bacterium
CCCCATTGTAGCCGCTGCCAGCGCCAATGCGCCAATAACCACCATTTCGCTATCCCTAACCACCTCTGGCAAACGGAAAGGGGCAGGCATAAGAAAACGGGGCCCGTTCAGAGCCCCGTTCAATCGGTTTCCCGGCAAGCTTACTGCTCGATGCCGTGCGAGCGCTGGTTGATGGCCCAGGTGGTCACCGGCAGGCTGTACAGGTCGATGAAGCCCTTGGCAGCCGTGCGGTCGAACGTGTCGCCCTCGCCGTAGGTGGCCAGGCCCTCGTCGTACAGGCTCCAGTCGGACTTGCGGCCCACGACCGTGCAGTTGCCCTTGTAGAACTTCAGGCGGACGGTGCCGTTCACGCTCTGCTGGGTGTAGTTCATGAACGCATCAAGCGCGTTCTTCAGCGGGCTGAACCACTGGCCGTTGTAGACCAGCGTGGCCCACTGATGCTCGACGGTCGGCTTGAAGTGCAGCACCTCGAGCTCCAGGCACATGTCCTCGAGCGCCTCGTGCGCAAGGATCAGGGCCAGCGGTCCGGGGAGCTCGTAGCACTCGCGGCTCTTCACGCCCACCAGACGGTTCTCGATCATGTCGATGCGGCCATAGCCATGCTTGCCGGCGATCTCGTTCATCTTGTAGATGCAATCGAGGTAGCTCATCTTCTCGCCGTCGATGGCGCAGGGGATGCCCTTCTCGAACTCGACCTCGACCTCTTGCGGGGTGTTCGGGGTGTCGTCGATGTCAGCGGTGATGGTCCAGATGTCATCGGGCGGCTCGTTCCAGGGGTTCTCGAGCACGCCGCACTCGATGGCGCGGCCCCACAGGTTGTCGTCGATGGAGTACGGCTTGGCCTTGCTCTGTCCGATGGGCACACCGTGCTCCTCGGCCCAGGCCATCTCCTGCTCGCGGGTGAGGAGGTCCCACTCACGGGTGGGGGCGATGATGCCCAGCGACGGGTCGAGCGTGTGGATGGCGGTCTCGAAACGCACCTGGTCGTTGCCCTTGCCGGTGCAGCCGTGGGCGATGTAC
>JAUNEQ010000003.1 GCA_030525445.1 Coriobacteriia bacterium
ACGCCCAAGTGTCCTTATCGCCGGCACAGCCGCAACATCGATGAAACAATACGATCGTTGCCCAAATCGGTTCGAACAACGGTGGAACGACACAATCGTTGCCCAAATCGCCCCAACAATCGCGGAACGACTTGAACCCGCAGAAAGAAAGAACCGCCGGGGCTCGATACCCCGGCGGCTCGTCTCATGCAACTGGCGTGCAGCGCTTCGCGATTACGCCCAACCCTTGTCGTTGGAACCGAAGTCGCAGATGAGCTCCTTGGCGCGCTCGACGATGGCTTCGCGGCCCGGCTTCAGGAGCTTGCGCGGGTCGTAGCCCTTGCCCTGCTGATCCTTGCCGGCCTCGACGTACTCGCGTGTGGCCTTGGCGAAGACGACCTGCAGGTCGGTGTTCACGTTGATCTTGGCGATGCCCATGCCGATGGCCTTCTGCACCATCGGGGTGGGGATGCCGGTGCCGCCGTGCAGGACGAGCGGCAGGTCGCCCACGAGCGCCTTGATCTCGGACAGGCGGTCGAAGGACAGGCCGGCCCAGTTCTCCGGGTACAGGCCATGGATGTTGCCGATGCCGCAGGCGAGGAAGTCGACGCCGGTGTCGGCGATGGCCTTGCACTGCTGCGGGTCGGCGAGCTCGCCCATGCTGGCAACGCCGTCCTCGACGCCGCCGATGCCGCCAACCTCAGCCTCGACGGAGATGCCCTTGGCGTGCGCGATCTTCACGATCTCGGCCGTGCGCTGCAGGTTCAGGTCGAAGGTCTCCTCGTGGGAGCCGTCGTACATGACGGAGGTGAAGCCGGCGTCAATGCACTTGAAGACGTCTTCATAGGTGCCGTGGTCGAGGTGCATGGCAACCGGAACGGTGATGTTCTTGGCCTCGACGAGTTCGCGCACCATGTCGGCGACGAGCTTGAAGGAAACCTGCCACTTGGCGGCGCCGCTCGTGCACTGGATGATGACGGGCGACTGGGCCTGCTCGGCGGCATCCAGGATGGACGCAGCCCACTCGAGGTTATTCGTGTTGAAGGCCGGAATGGCGTAGTGGCCCTTCACGGCGGCCTGAAGCATCGGCGCTGCATTTACGAGCATATATACCTCCCTGATAGGTTTTACTGGTTCAATCGTTCGCTCTATCTTACCGCTATGCTCCCTGCGCCGGAGGGACAACTGCCGCTAATTCGAAAATGACGTGGGCGTTCTTCCCCTCCGAGGGATGAGACAAAGACCCCAGGGGTGTTTGTCTCACACACCAGCCCTCCATAAACCAACAGTGTTCGAGTTCTGGGGATATTCCGGCACCGTGAAGGATGTTATCCTAGCCCGCCGTGACTTCAAAAAGGGATAGGAAACGGAATAGGAAGGCTGGGGCTATGACTGCAATCAGCATGGAAGAGTACGAGGTTCTGCAGGAAATCCTGGGCTGGGCAGAAAATTCCAGCGCCAACGGAGAAAGCAACTAAGGCGAGAACCGGCAATACGGGGAATGCGGTTCGAGGAGGCGCGCCACATGCCAAATGGCATCATCGACTTCAACGAACTCCAGCAGGAACGCCATGACCATCTGGTGCGCGGCATCGCCGCCGATGGCATGATCCGCGCATTCGCCGTCACATCGCGTGAGACCGTGCAGGCCGCTCGCGACAACCACCACACGAGCCCCGTCGCGACCGCCGCGTTGGGGCGTTTGCTTATCGGCGGCCAACTCATGGGAGCCATGATGAAAAATCCCGAAGAACTCATCACGCTCACCGTGCGCGGCGACGGCCCTCTGGGCGGCATGACCGTGACGGCCGATGCCGCAGGGCACGTGAAGGGATTCGCGAACCATCCAAACATCTGGCTGCCGCTGAATGGGCTGAAGAAGCTCGATGTGGGCGGCGCCGTGGGCGCGGGCACCCTTTCCGTGGTGCACGACCTTCCCCGCACCGAACCCTATATGAGCCAGGTCGAGCTCGTCAGCGGCGAGATTGGCGACGACCTCACCTCGTATTTCGTGATGAGCGACCAGATTCCCACCTCGGTGGGGCTCGGCGTGCTCGTCGATCGCGACCTTTCCGTGAAACAGGCAGGCGGGTTCATCATCCAGCTCATGCCCGGCCACTACGAGTACCTCGTGGACGACCTCGAGGCGAACCTTTCGGACGTGAAATCCGTGACCGCGATGCTCGACGAGGGCATGTCCCCCACAACCATGTTGCAGCACCTGCTGCGCGGCATGGAATTCGAGGTGCTCGAGACGCGGCCGGTGAGCTTCCATTGCGGCTGCAACACCGAACGCGCCGCGCGCGTCATGCTCGCTTTGGGCGCCGAAGACCTGCAGGACATGATCGACAAAGGCGAAACAGCCGAGGCGTACTGCCATTTCTGCAGCAAGCGCCACACGTTCACGCCCGACCAGCTGAGCGAATTGCTCGCCGCAGCGCGGGGCTAAACCTCGTGAACCAAAAGGGACTGCCCCCTTTGGTTCAACCGGCCAGGATCGGGAATCTCGCGGCCGCTCACTCCATCACGTGGAGCACGAAGGGAGCGCCTTCGGCCATCGACACCCGCACGCGGCGGCTGCCGCAGTTGTCCACGAGCCAGTCGTAGTAATCGCGCTCTTCGCTGGCCAGCCGATACAGCGAGGCCATCATCGTGCCGCCGTGGGCAACCAAGATAATGCGCCGCTCGCCACGAGCGTACGCTTGCCGGCACAGCGTTTCCACGGCCGCGCACATGCGGTCGGCAAACTCGTCGCGCGACTCGCCGCCCGGGCATCGGCCGGCGCACCCGCCATCCCGCCACGCGCGGTACTCTTCGTCATCGGCCAGCTCTTCGGGGCTATGCCCGCCAAACCGGCCGAAGCTCCGCTCCTCCACGCCAGGCACGACCACCTGATGGGCATTCGGAAACATGATGGCCGCCGTCTGCCGGGCACGTTGCATCTTCGACACATACACGAGCGGCACGTCGGGCTGCACGCCCGCCTGCCTGGCCTGCTCACGGCCTTCGGGGCTCAACGGTTCATCGAGGGCACCCACATGGCGACCCAACGCATTGCCCGGGGTCTGCCCATGGCGAATGAAGAGGAGTTCGAGCCCGTCGTCACGCAGCGTTTCCGCCATATCAGAGCTCACCCCGCAGTCGCTCCGCCGCTTCGCGTAATTCGGGCGGAATCTGGTCAAGAGGAACATCGCGAACCGCAGACTCATCTCCCGCCGCCAACGCGGTTTCGTAATACCAGCACTTGAAGGAAAGCACGTCTTCGACCTGCTTCATCTCGCGAATCTGGGCGCGCAAGGCTTCGCGGCGTTCCTGGAAGAGCGCCAGGCGCTCGGCAAGCGACTCGTCGCCGCGCGCCACCATATCCATGAATCGCTTGATGTCCTTGATGGAAAGCCCCGATTGCTTCAGGCAGCCGATAACCCGGCACGCCTCGAGCTCTTGCTCGCCGAACAGCCGCTGCCCGCCCTCGCTGCGACCCAAGGTGGGAAGTAGGCCTTCGCTCTCGTAATAGCGAAGGGTCGACGCAGGCACGCCCAGAATCTTCGAAGCCTCGCCCACGGTATACGTCATGGTTCCTCCATACCCAGAAAATATGCTCTTGACTTAAAGTTAACTTTAACTTTTATCTTATAGGCAAGCTTACGAACCAACCGGATTCTTGTCAATGCGAAAGGATTCAAAATGCAGGAAGAACAACTCGAACTCGTGCAGGAATGGGACAAGGTTTTCCCGCAAAACGAAGCGGTCGACCACTGCAAGGTCACGTTCCACAACCGATACGGCATCACGCTTGCCGCCGATCTTTACAAGCCGAAGGGCGCCGAGGGCAAGCTTGCCGCGCTGGCCGTTTCCGGCCCGTTCGGCGCGGTGAAGGAGCAGTCGAGCGGCCTGTATGCCCAGGAAATGGCGTCGCGCGGGTTCCTTGCCCTGGCATTCGACCCGTCGTTCACCGGCGAATCGGGTGGCCAGCCGCGCCGCATGGCCTCCCCCGACATCAACACCGAGGACTTCATGGCGGCCGTCGACTACCTGTCGTGCCGCGATGACGTCGACGCAAATCGCATCGGTCTCATCGGCATTTGCGGATGGGGCGGCATGGCCATCAACGCCGCGAGCATGGACACGCGCGTGAAGGCAACGGTGGCCTCCACGATGTACGACATGACCCGCGTCTCCCGCGAGGGCTATTTCGGCAGCTCGGATACCGAGGATGCCCGCTACGAGCAGCGCGTAGCGATGTGCGCCCAGCGCACCGCCGACTACGCCTCGGGCGAATACGTGCGCGCCGGCGGCGTCGTCGACCCGCTGCCCGAGGATGCCCCGTGGTTCGTGAAGGATTACCACGCGTACTACAAAACCCCGCGCGGCTATCACGAGCGCTCCGGCAACTCCACCGACGGCTGGAATGCAACCGGCACCCAGACCTTCATGGATATGCCCATCCTCTCGCACGCGGACGAAATCCGCAGCGCCGTGCTGCTCGTCCATGGCGAGAAGGCGCACTCCCGCTACTTCAGCGAAGGTGCTTTCGAGCTGCTGAAGGGCGACAACAAGGAGCTCATGATCATTCCGGGCGCCACCCACGTCGACCTGTACGACAACTACGCCTGCATTCCGTTCGACAAGCTGGAGAGCTTCTTCAACGAGAACCTGTAATCACACATACCCACCCCTGGGTCGCAGCCTTCCCCATCCCCATATCCCTGTTTGCTGCGGCCCCCTTCGATGATCGGTGGCGGGTGGGACAGAATGCCCCGCAGCATATGGGACAGTGTGGCAGGGGGTCACGCTGTCCCATATGCTGCGGGGCATTCTGTCCCACCCGCCACCGATCATCGAAAGGGTTGTAAGCTACGGTCGAGGATGCCATGCATGTGGGCGATGGCGATGCCGTAGTTCACGATGGGCACGCCGGCGGCTTCGGCCAGCTGCATGCGGTAGCGCATCTCGCGCGCATTCAGCATGCAGCCCCCACAATGAACCACCAAGGCATAGGGGGAAAGGTCATCCGGGAATTCCCCGCCCGAGGTGAAGTCGAACACCGGGTTCGCCCCGCAATGGGCGCGAATCCACGCCGGCATCTTCACCGTGCCGATGTCCTCGCATTGGCGATGATGAGTGCACCCTTCGGAAATGAGCACACGGTCACCATCCTCCAACGTGCCGATAGCCTGTGCGCCACGCGCGAACGGCGTGAGCTCGCCTTTGTAGCGCGCCATGAGGATGGAAAACGACGTCAGCGGCAGATCCTCTGGAACGATGCGCGCTACCTGCGCAAACGCCTGGGAATCGGTAATCACGATGCGTGGCGGCCGGGCGCAGGCGTCCAGTACGCCCGATAGCTCTTCCGGTTGGCACACCATGGCCGATGCGTGCGCATCGAGTACATCGCGCAACACCATCTGCTGCGGCAAGATGATGCGCCCCTTCGGAGCCGAGGCATCGATGGGCACCACGAGCACGACGGTGTCTCCGGGGGAAAGCAAGTCGGCGACAAGATGCTTTTCCGGCTCGGCATCTTGTGCCAGCCGGCCAATGAGCTCCTTGAGTTCGTGGATGTTCGTGCCGGTGAGCGCGCTTACGGGGATTGAATGCGGGAAGAGGTCCCTCGACTTCGCGGCTTCGCCGCTCCGCTCGGGATGACAAGGGGAGGGCGTCTCGGTGCCCCGCTCGGGATGGCATTGGGCGATGTCGCATTTGTTTTCCGCAACCACAAAGGGGATGCCGCGGGTGTGGAACAGCGCCACGAGCTCCTCTTCCGCGGGAAGGAGGTCGCGCCCCGCTTCGGTCACCAGCACGGCGATATCGCACTTGCGCAACACGCGGCGGGCGCGCTCGACGCGCATCTCGCCCAGACCGCCCGCATCGTCAATACCCGGCGTGTCGATGATGACCACCGGCCCGATAGGCAGCAGCTCCATCGCCTTCTGCACCGGGTCGGTCGTCGTTCCCTTCACGTCCGACACCACGGCCAGATCTTGACCGGTCACGGCATTCACCAGGCTCGACTTGCCCACATTGCGCAGCCCGAAAAACCCGATATGCACCCGCTCGCCCGAAGGAACAGCGTTTAAACCAGCCACCTTTTCACCTTTCATCCGTTTTTGCGCCACAAAAATGCGTTTCTGGACACTCGGGGGATCGCCGCGAACCGAACTCCATCGATTTATTGCGACATTATGTACTCTATGTCGTATTTCAGGCCCTTGTTGACAGCCTGCAACACTTCGCGAGCCTCCCATAATCGCTGTTTTAGTCTCCATCCCGTCCAAAAACGGCTTTTTGTGACAGTTTTCCTCCTCTTTTTGAAAAGCAGCCCTCCGCAACGCCCTAAAACCGGAAATCGCGGTCATTGCCCGACATGATGGCCTTGATGTTCGCCTTGCACAGATCGTGCGTACGTGCGTTGGGGATCTTCTCTAACTCGCGTTTGATGAGCCGAAAACCTCGGTCGCGCGTGACCGGACTTGCGTAATCCATCAGGTATTCCGCAAGCGTCATCAGGGCGTTCGGGTGGCAGTAGTTCAGAATCTGCCCGCTCTTGCAAAACGCCATGAAGCGGTCGCCGGTGCGGCCGGCGCGGTAACACGCCGTGCAGAAGCTCGGAATATGGTCATTCTCCATGAGCCAGGCGATGACTTCATCGAGCGTACGTTGGTCGGACACATTGAACTGCTCGGTGTCGCGCGGGCGCTCTTCTTCCGTGTAGCCGCCCACGCTCGTGCGGCTGCCACCCGAAATCTGGGAGATGCCATACTGCAGCGCCGCAGCGCGCACGCGCTCGTTCTCGCGCGTGGAGATGATCATGCCGGTATAGGGCACCGCCACGCGAATGAGCGCGATGATCTTCTCGAACAGCTCGTCGGTGAGCGAGTTGTCGAAGTCCGTCGGGTCGATGTCGTCGGCCGGCTTCACGCGCGGCACCGAAATCGTATGCGGCCCCACCCCATGCACCGCCTCCAGATGCTCCGCATGCATCAGCAGGCCAACGAGCTCATATGCGTAATTATCCAGCCCGAACAGCACGCCCAAGCCCACGTCGTCGATGCCGCCTTCCATCGCGCGGTCGTGCGCCTCGGTATGCCAGTTGTAGTCGTGCTTCGGCCCGGTGGGATGCAGCTTCAGGTAGTTTTCCTTGTGATAGGTTTCCTGAAACAGGATGTAGGTGCCAATCTCGGCTTCCTTCAGCATGCGGTACTCGTCCACGGTCGTGGCCGCGATGTTCACGTTCACGCGGCGAATCGCGCCGTTCTTGTGCTTGATGGAATAGATGGTGCGCATCGATTCCAGGATGTAATCGATGGGGTTTTCCTTCGGATGCTCGCCCGCCTCGATGGCCAAGCGCTTGTGGCCCATGTCCTGTAGCGCGATGACCTCGGCGCGAATCTCGTCCTGCGTGAGCTTGCGGCGCGGAATGGTCTTGTTCTTCGCGTGGTACGGACAATACAGGCATCCGTTCACGCAGTAGTTGGAAAGGTAGAGCGGCGCGAACAGCACGATGCGGTTGCCGTAATAGGCCAGCTTGATCTGTCGGGCGAGTTCCTTCATTTCGTTCACGATGGCCGCGTCCTCGCAGGCGAGCAGCACCGCCGCCTCACGATGCGTGATGATGGCACCGTGGTCGTTTTTCGGATGCAGGTTCCCGCGCGCCTTGTCCAAGATGGCGCGGCACAGCGCCACGTCGTCCTTATGCGCTTGCGCGTATTCCAGCGTATCGAGAATCTCCTGATGGTTGATGAACTCGTCCGCGCACAACGATTTCGGATCGTATTTGTAATTCGTCATCTCTCTCGCTTCTTCCTTCTATATGAGCACCGGCGGCAAAAGCCAGCGTCACCTCAATCGGAACGCCCGCCCCTTGTCATCCCGAGCGGAGGCGCGCAGCGCCGGAGTCGAGGGACCTCTCGCGAACTGGATGAGGTCCCTCGACTCGCTTCGCTCGCTCGGGATGACAACGTGGGGCCTCGCTCGCTCGGGATGACAACGGGGATCCCCCCTATCAATCACAATCTCGTAGCCGATTCCCATCATGCGGGCGCCGAGGCAGCCGCGGCATTCGGCGGCTTCCTCGCCCGTGCAAATCTTGTTGTCGTACAGCTCGTAGGCATGGCGCACATCCACAGGCGACAGGTTGGGCATCACCACGTTCGCGCCCGCCAGAATGCCCTTCTCGCGGCCCTGCGGGTCGATGGTTCCCAGCGCCGTGGTGGCCGGCAGCAGCACGTTCGGCTTGATGAGCCGAATGATGGAAAGCAGCAGGCACGTAAGCTCCACGGTGCCCGCCGGACGCCCCGCGAAGGGCGTGGCATGATGCGGCACGAACGGCCCGATGCCGCACATCTCGGGCTGAAACTCCTCGATGAACTTCAGGTCGGCTGCCAGGTGCGCCGGCGTCTGGAAGGGCGATCCCACCATGAAACCCACGCCCACCGCATAGCCAATCTGGCGCAGGTCGTGCAGGCACCGCATGCGCGTCTCCAAGCGCATCTCCGCCGGATGTAGCTGCGCGTAATGGGAAGCCGTCGCCGTTTCGTGCCGCAGCAGATACCGGTCGGCACCTGCGTCGAACAGGCGCTGGTAACTCACGCGCGACCGCTCCCCCATAGAAAGCGTGACGGCGCAATCGGGATGCGCTTCCTTGATGCGCGCGACAACGCCACACAGGCGCTCGTCCGTGAACCACGGGTCTTCCCCGCCCTGCAACACGAAGGTGCGAAAACCCAGTTCGTAGCCCTCATCGGCACATCGCGCGATGACCTCGGGGTCGAGCCGGTACCGCTCGCACGAACCGTTCGACTTCCGAATGCCGCAGTAGAGGCAATCGTTTTTGCAGTAGTTGGAAATCTCGATGAGCCCGCGGGTAAACACAGCCGTGCCGTACACGCGCTTCCGCGCGGCCACCGCCAACGCGGCCAACTGCGCCCGGTCGTCCGCATCGGCATGCGTCAGCAGATGCTCGTATTCCCCCACTTCAAGCGAATGGGTGCTCGCCAGCTTCTCGATGAGAGCCCGTTGTGCCATGGAACGCTCCGCGCGGCTCTACGACTTCACGTTCGAGTAGGCGACCTTCGCGCTCACGCCATCGAGGTTGCCCACCTTGCCCGCCAATGCGGAAATGGTGTCCTGCGGCGCGTCGAGCGCCACGCTGATCACGTTGATGCCGCGCTCACGGTACGGAATGCCCATGCGCCCGATGATGAAGGGCGCATATTCATGGAGCACCGCATTCAGCTCTTCCGCGGAATCGGTGTTCTCGACGATGATGCCCATCACGGCAACGCGTGTTTCCATGGTTCCATCCTTTCCGTCGGGGCCGGCTGCCCAGCCCCTCTTGTCAGGTAGGTTGAAGGTCTGTCCCCCTTGGTTGAACCAAAGGGGACGGTCCCCTTTGGTTTAAATGTCCCAGGCGACCTGGTCGGTGTGCAGCCACTCGTGCGAGGTATGCGAGAGCGGCGCTTCGGCCCAGTCGGCATAGAACTGGTGGATGGCCGGGTTCTCGTGCGACATGCGCAGCACGTCGCCCTCATCCAGGCTGTTCAGCACCTTGGCGCGCTCCGCCGCAAGCTCCTGGTCGAAGGCGATGGGTTGGCCGCCGCCGCCCACGCATCCACCCGGGCACGCCATGATCTCGACGAAATCGTAGTGGACCTCGCCTGCCTTCAGGGCATCGAGCAGCGTCGCGGTGTTCTCCAAGCCGCTCGCCACCGCGATGGCGATCTTCGAGCCCGCGATGTCGAGCTCCTTGGACACCCAGGGCTTATCGGGCGTGGCAGCCGTGCAGTCGCACGCCTCGAAGCTCGCGGGTTCGCCCGTGAGGATGCTCGCCGCGGTACGCAGCGCCGCTTCCATCACGCCGCCGGTGCGGCCGAAGATGGTGGCGGCACCCGTACTCTGGCCCAGAGGGTCGTCGAACGGGGTTTCCTCGAGCGCAGCGCAGTTCACGCGGAACAGGCGCAGCATGCGGTCGAACTCGCGCACGGTGAGCACGGCGTCTACATCCTGCCCGCCGTCGGTGGACAGCTGCGGCACATCGCATTCGTATTTCTTGGCCACGCAGGGCATCACGCTCACCACGAACAGCCGCTTGCCGGCCTCTTCGGCCTGGGCACGCAGCGTGTTTTTCACGACGGCACCCATCATCTGATGCGGGCTCTTCGCGCTGGAAAGCTGCGGGACGAATTCGGGGTAATGCAGCTTCGCGAAACGCACCCAACCCGGGCAGCAGCTCGTGAACATCGGGCGCGGCTTGTCGGATTTCAGGAACTCGATGAACTCGCTTCCCTCTTCCATGATCGTGAGGTCGGCGGCCCAGTCGGTGTCGAAGACGCGGTCGAAGCCAAGGGCGCGCAACGCCGCGGCCATGCGGCCCGGCGTGGCCTCCTCACGGGAAAGGCCAACGCCCTCGCCCCAGGCAGCGCGGACAGCCGGGGCAACCTGCACCACGGCTTCCACCTGCGGGTCCATGATGGCATCCATCACCTTGGCAATGTCATCGCGCGCGGTGAGGGCACCCGTGGGGCAATGCGTGATGCACTGGCCGCACAGGGCACACCCGGCGGCATCGATGGCCAAGCCGTCCTTCACGCCAATGCGCGCATACGGGCCGGCGCCGGTGACTTCCCACACGGCGCAATGCTGCACCTTCGCGCACTCCGCCACGCAACGCTGGCAGTTGATGCACTTGCTCGCGTCGCGCTGCAGCGGGAAACTCGCGTCCCATGCGCCCTTCGCCGGCATCTCGGCCGGGTCGATGACGTTGAGCTCGCTCGCCAGCTTGCGCAGCGCGCAGGTCTCCTGGCGCACGCAGCTCGCGCACACGGCACGGTGGTTGTCCATGATGGCCTGCACGTTGCCACGGCGCGCAGCCGCCACCGCGGGGGTGTCGGTGCGCACGGCCATGCCCTCGCGCACATAGGTGTTGCAGGCGGCCACCAGGCCCTCGCCTTCAACCTCCACCATGCACACGCGGCAGCTGCCGATGCAGTTCAGGCCGGTCATATGACACAGCGTGGGAATGTCCTCGCCGGCGGCACGCGCAGCCCACAAGATGGTCATGTTGTCGCCGCCCATGACGGGGCGGCCGTTGACGGTGAGGTTTACCATTGCTCCAGCCTCCTCCCGGTGACCGCGCCGATGCCGTAATGATCGCAACGCAGGCAGCGCGCGCATTCCTGCGCGGCTTCCTCGGCGCTCATGGGCAGCTCGACGTATTCGAAATCGTTCTTGCGCTCGCGCGCGGGACGCTCGGCAACCTGCACGCGTCCGCAGGCCACGAGGTTGTTGGGGCGCGCCGGCGGAACCTGGGCCCCGCAATCGACCACATGGTGGTACCCCAAGTACGCATCGATGTTGCCCGCAGCGACCTTACCTGCGGCGATGGCCATGATGGCCGTCTTCGGGCCGGTCTGGCAGTCGCCGCCCACGAACACGTTGGGATAGCCCTTCGCCTGCAGGAACTCGTCGGCCACGAACAGGGAACGCTGGGTCTGCATGCCGAATTCGCCGAACGGCATGTCCTGCACGGCCTGGCCCACCGCGATGAGCACGACATCGGCCGGGAAGGAAACTTCGGGCTTCGATGCCGCCTGCGGGGCGGGACGCCCGCCCTTCACCGGTCCGATCATCTGGGGCTGGCACACCAGCGCGGCCGCCCGGCCCTGGTCATCCACTTCCACGCGGACGGGCGCCTGCAGCGTCGCCATCTCCACGCCCTCGGCAATGGCGGCTTCCACCTCTTCGGGCAGGGCCGTCATATCCTCGATGCGGCGACGGTATGCCACGGTGACGCTCGCCGCACCGGCACGCACGCTCGTGCGCGCGCAGTCCATGGCGACGTTGCCGCCGCCCACGACCACCACGTTCTTCCCGTTGAAATCGGGATAGTCATAGTCGCCGATGCGCTCGAGCAGCTGCACCGCGCTCATCACGCCTTCCGCGTCGGAGCCGTCCATGCGCAGCGTCTTGCCGCCCTGCGCGCCCACGGCCACGTACACGGCATCGTACTCGACGGCGATCTTGTTCATCTCGTCGACGTTGGCCACCTGGTGCTCGTATTCCACCGTGATGCCGCCCACGCCCAAAATGGCGTTCAGGTCTTCATCCAGGCGCGCCCGCGGGAAGCGGTACGCCGGAATGCCGTAGCGCATCATGCCACCGAGCTGCTTGCGGCCCTCGAACACGGTGACGTCATGCCCCATGAGGGCGCAGAAATACGCGCAGGTGAGGCCGGAAGGGCCACCGCCGATGACCGCGACGCGCTTGCCGGTGGGCGCAAGGCGCTTCGGCGTCTCCACCGTGTCTGCCGCGGCATTGTCCACGGCGTACTTCTTGATGCCGCGGATGTTGAGCGAGGCATCGAGCAGCTGACGTCGGCAGTATTGCTCGCACGGATGCTCGCAGATGAGCGCGCACGCCGTGGGGAACGGGTTGTCCTTGCGCACCATCTTCACGGCGCCCGGGCAATCGCCTTCGCGCACGAGCGCGATGTAAGCCGGCACGTTCACGTGCGCCGGGCACTGCGCCACGCAGGGCACGGGCTGCTCGGTGCCGCTCTCGCAACGGGCCTCGTTGATGTGGCTCTCGAATTCGGAAGCGAAGGCCTCCAGGCCGTCCAGCATCAGCTGGCCAGCGTTGCGGCCTACCAGGCAATCGCCCGTATCGGCCAGCAGCTGGGCACGACGACGGATCTCGTCGACGGTCGCCGCGTCGCCTTCGTAGGCGAGCAGCTTGCGCATGAGCTCGGCCATGCGCGGGATACCCACACGGCACGGCGAGCACTTACCGCAGGTCTGTCCTTCGGCAGTCTGCAGCAACGAGAGCTGCGTGGCGATGGGGCACGCGCCCGGCGGGTTGGCCTTTACCATGCGCTCATGAGATTCTAAAAAGAGTGTGCGCTTCACATCGTGGCCGCACGCCGCGGCCACAGACAATCGGCTCATCTCGTCTCCTCTCGATGGGTCGAATAAAAGGGAGCCCGTCTCCATCAGGCTCTTTGTTGTGCGGAAAGTATAGCAAGCGCGTCGGGTTCGACCTAGACGCTTATTGGTTATATAAAATCCATTATATATAAATCGTATATAGCCTTTACCTGGGATAACAGGACGCTCATTCCAAATCACAAGGGACTTCACCAAAGGCGCAGCCACCATTGGACGACCTTCGACCAAATGCTGTTCCCCCAGGATATCTATGTGGGAAGCGGGCAGAATGCTATTATCTATTACGTTATCGTAATAGTTTATGAGGTACCTATGTCTCAAACACTCACATGCCATCAAGCGGCGGAAATGCTCGGCGTTTCGGATGCGCGGGTGCGAGCCATGCTCGCGAATGGGCAGCTCGAAGGAGAAAAAATGGGGCGTGCCTGGGCTGTTTCTGGGGCCTCGGTGCGCACGCGACTCAAAGAGGGAGCCCGTCCGGGCAGGCCGGCAGCGCAAACGCACAGCTTCACCCGATCCGTCCCCGATGTGGAAGATGCGCACCGCTTGTACGACGAGGCCCAGGCGCTTCTTGCCGGTTGTTATAACGCCGAATTATTGGATCAAGCACGCGACGAAGACGAGCAGGCCTTCTGGATCCTCGTCGCCGATTTCTTCTTGCAAAGGGCCCAAAAGGAGCTCATCGCCGAGGGGGCCTACTAACATGGCGCGCCAACCGTACTACATCGTCTTCGCAGGGGTTAACGGCACCGGTAAATCCACGCTTTTTCGCTCGGGCATGTGGGAACATGGCTCCATCGACGGCAGCCTGCCGCGCATAAATTCTGACGAGATCCTCGTTGCGCAGGGATGGGATTGGGCGGACGAGCAAGCCCAGCTGCAGGCTGGTCGCATCGCCCTCGAGGCGATTCGGGGGCATTTTGCCAAGCGGGAATCCTTTAACCAGGAGACAACGCTCTCTGGCAGGCTCGCCATACGAAACCTGCGTAAAGCCCAGGAGCTCGGCTACAACACGATTCTTTTCTACGTGGGGGTCGAAGTGCCCGACATCGCCCAAGAACGCATCGCGTATCGCGCATCGATTGGCGGACATGGCGTTGATGCCGCCACCGTCGCGCGACGCTACGACGCCTCGGTTCGCAACCTTCTTCAGGCGCTCGCGTTTTGCGACGAATCCTATCTTTACGACAACACAAAGCTGCTCAAGCTCGTGGCGCGGTTTGAACGAGACGAGCTCGCATATGTCCGAACGGATGACCTTGGCATCACCTGGCACCGCCGCATTATTGAGCGTTTTGGATATCGGGAGATCGCCTTTCCCGGCGCGCACGCAAACGGCCTGTCAAAGTGACGGTCACTTTGACAGGCCGTTAGGTCATAGAAGACTTCGCTGTTCTATGCGAGCCACTCTTCCACAGCAGCCTTCACCTCGTCGGGCGATTCCTGGGCGGTCTTGCCGCGGATGGCAAGGCCCTCGCCCACCGTGGCATCGGGGCACGCGGCGGCGATGTTGGCCGGCGTGCCGGACAGCCCGCTGCCCTCATGCGTGTTGAACGGCATGATGGTCTTGCCCGCGAAATCCCCTTGCTCCAGCAGGGTGTACATGAGCATAGGCAGGTCGCCCCACCAGATGGGATATCCCAGGTAGATGGTGTCGTAAGCGGAAAGATCGGGAATCGACACAAGCTCAGGACGCGCGTTTTCGTCCTGCTCGGCTTGGGCGACATCGCAGCATTCGTCGTAGCTTTCGGGGTAGCCATTCACCGGCTCGATCTCGATAAGCGTCGCGCCGGTCTGGGCGGCGATTTCCTTCGCGACCTTCGCGGTATTGCCCTCATCGATGTAACCCACCTGGTAGTTCTCGTCCTTGCGGGAGTAGAACACCACGGCGGCCGTCGTTGCGGCAGCCTCGGTGGTTGCAGACGAGGTCGATTCCGCCGCGCTCGAAGACGCCGCTGCAGAGCTTGAAGCGGCAGCAGACGAACTCGCGGATTCGCTTGCCGCAGAGGCAGTCGCGGACGAAGCAGCCTGCTGATCGCCGCACCCGGTGAACGCGAATGCGCTGCCTCCGGCGATTGCAAGCCCCGCCACACCGGCGTATTTCAGAAACACCCTTCTCGTATATTCAGCCATGTGACCCCCCCTTGTTTCAGCGGCCGCATTACGCGAGCTTTCCGTAGTCCTCGTCGGAAACCGGCTCGAGCCACTCGCTCGAACCCTTCTCGCCCGGCACCTCGATTGCCAGATGGCTGAACCAGGAATCCGGCGCGGCGCCATGCCAGTGCTTCACGCCCTCGGGGATGTTCACGCAATCGCCCGGCTTCATCTCGATAGCGTCCTTGCCCCACTCCTGGTAATAGCCGCGGCCGGCCACGCACACCAGAATCTGGCCGCCGCCGTTTTCCGCATGATGGATATGCCAGTTGTTGCGGCACCCCGGCTCGAAGGTCACATTGAAGATGCCCACCTGGTCGGTGGAAACCGGCGCCAGGAAGCTTCGCCCGCTGAAGTACTGGGCATAGCCGTCGTTCGGCGCGCCGATGGGGAACACCATGGAAGCCGCATGCGCTGCCATGCCATCGTCAGCCGCATCGGCCTCGTCGTTCCACACGTCCTTCGCCATGTTGAACACGGCCCAGGCCTTCGGCCAGCCGGCGTAAAACGCCACGTGCGTGATGGCCGCCGCGATCTCGGCGCGCGTCACGCCGTGGGCCTTCGCGTTCTGCAGGTGATACACCAGGGCAGAATCGGTGAGACCCTGCGCCATAATCGCCGTCACCGTGAGCAGGCAACGCGTCTTGAGGTCGATGTCCTCGTTGTTCCAGTTCTCGCCGAACAGCACGTCATCGTTGTAGTGGGCGAACTCGGGGGCAAACTCCCCCAGCGCGTCCCTGCCCGCCGTCTGTACGATCTTCGCCATGTTTCTTCCTTTCTCATCTCCCCGCCGAACAAGCCTTCAGGGGGCCTACTCCATAATAAACATCTAGTACGTTGATGCGCGCGATTCCGTTAACTGCCACTCGCCGGCACGCTTTTCGGCCTTCAAGCGTTGCTGCAGGCGCCACGTGTTGCGCCCACCACCGAACACGGCGGCGTTCACGCGCGAGCGCGCGCGGATGGTTGCGGAACGCCCATCGGCAGCCACCGCCACCTCGATGGAATCGTGCGTGGTGGAATAGTAGTTGAGCGTGCCGTCGCACACCGCCGCGATATATTCGCGCTTGCCCTGGCGCATGCCCGTCATGTGGACGAGCACGTAATCGTCCGCCAGGGCAGCAGCCATGCCGGCTGCATTCTTGCGCATCGACGCATCGCACAGGCCGCGGTACAGCTGCGCGCAGGTTTCCTCGTCAGTCATCTGCTCTCCCCCACTCGCTACGACTGGCTCCAGCCTTCCTGCAGATACTGCAGGTTGCCATACCAATACGCTGCGGTGCAGCCGCCATCGGCCAGGAAGTCGGCGCCGCTGATGAACGCCGCGTCGGGGCCCAGCAGGAACGCGCACAGCTGGCCAATCTCATCCACCGTACCGGCACGCCCCGCGGGCATCTTCTGCAGCATCGTGCGGTACCCCTCGCCGCGCGGGCCGTTGATCTCGTCAAACGCAAGAGGCGTCATGATGATGCCCGGGCTCACGGAGTTCACGCGTGCCCCGCGCTCACCCCAGCGCGTCGCCTCGTACGCCACGCGCAGCACGTTCGTGCGCTTCGCATACTGGTAGGCACGCAGGGTCGTGCGAATCTCATCTTCCTGCAGCATGGGCAGCGCCAAGAGCTCCTCGGTGGGCGTGGTGGCGAGGAGCTTGTTCTCTTCGGGGGTGAGCGCCGGCAGGCGATGCCCCGACTGGCTCGAAATCACGATGCCCGATCCACCAGGCGCGATGACCTTTCCGAATTCTTCGAGCAGCACCGAGGTGCCGTACAGGTCCACCGCGAGGATGGTCTTGATAGGCGCCTGCGAGGGACTCACGCCACCCGCGCAAATCACGTGCACGATGGGACCGTGCTCCTGCGCATGCGCCACGACGGCGAGGATGTCCTCGCGGCTCGCAAGATCGCACTTGACGCCGCTCACCTCGAAGCCGTCCATCTGGAACCGCTTCACCGCGGCATCGGTTTCCGCTTGGGAATAGCCGGTCACCACCAGATGCTTGCCAAACGCCACCCGGCGCGCAATCGCGCTGCCGATTCCGCCGGCGCCAACGAGCACCACCACGTCTTTGGTTTCACCTGCCATGAGCCCCCCTATCGCGCAATGCGCTTTCGA
This sequence comes from Coriobacteriia bacterium, assembly GCA_030525445.1. Classification (GTDB taxonomy): domain Bacteria; phylum Actinomycetota; class Coriobacteriia; order Coriobacteriales; family Eggerthellaceae; genus UMGS1519. The sequence continues at coordinate 17,187 of JAUNEQ010000003.1, forward strand.
CTTCTTATGCAAACTTCTTCGCCCAGGCCGCAACCTTGGCCTGGGAGTTCGCGGCCTCGTGGCCGGTGATGGAAAGACCGCGCTCGATCTTCGCCTGCGGGAAGAGGCGCTTCAAGTGGCGTTCGGAGCCGCCCATGCCCGAGCCTTCGTTCGTGCAGAACGGGACGATGCGCTTGCCGGCCAGGTCGTAGTGCTCCAGGAACGTGAAGACGCACATCGGGCAGGTGCCCCACCAGTTGGGATAGCCCAGGAAGATGGTGTCGTAGTCGTCCAGGCTCAGGCCCGCATCCTCGAGGTAGCGCTTCACCTCGGGGCGCGCGTCGGCCTGGAGCTCGGCCTTCGCGTCATCGATGCACTCGTAGTAGTCGACAGCGTATTCCTTCACGGTCTCGATCTCGAAGAGGTCGCCGCCCACGGCCTGCTGCACGAATTCCGCCACGCGCTCGGTGTTGCCCTTCGCGATGTTCTTCACGCCGCCAGCCCAGTAGTTTTCGCCCTTGCGGGAGTAATACACGATGAGGTTCGCCATGAGGATTCCTTTCTTTTGGCGACATGTTGTCTCTTATTGTGGGGATTATAAGCGACACCTTGTCGCGAAAGCAAGTTATTTGTAGAATTCACACCGAGCACAAAGAAAGGGGCGCGATGAGCGACTACATCCGGGCACGCTCGCCCGAGCAGAAGCAGGAACGCATGGAGGCTATCATGGCTGCCGCCGATGCCCTGTTCCAAGAGCATCCATATCACCAGATCACGATGGGCACCATCGCCGAAAAGCTCGGGTGGTCGCGCTCGAACCTCTACAAGTACGCCGCCACGCAGGAGGAAATCTTCCTGGAGCTGCATTCCCAGAAGAACCGGGCCTGGCTCGAGGATCTTGCGGCTTCGCTGGCCGGGGCGCCCCTGCCCGCGCCGGAGTTCGCGCGCATCTGGGCCGAGGCGACCGATCGCCATGGCTCGTTCCTGCGCTACCAGGACATCGTCATCTCCATCATCGAGTCGAACGTCACGCTCGAGCGGCTGACGGAATTCAAGCGCACGTTCGCCCAGATGCTTGCGCCGGTTATCGCGGTGCTTGCCCGCCAATGCGGATGCAGCGCGCCTGAAGCGCAGGAACTCTACCTGCGCCTGCTCTTCCAAGCGCCGGGGCTCTACAACCATTACCATTGCGCCGACCTCACCCGCGAGGCCATGAAGGCCGCCGGCATGCCCGAGGTCACGGGAAATTTCGTCGACGCCTATGCCGATTTCGTCGAGCTGTGCGTGAGCCAAGCGAATAAGGCCCAGTAGCACGTTTCGAGATGAGGTGCCGTCAGTGAACATTCGCCATTCCCGCATAGAGGATCTTTCCCGCTTGATGGAGATCTACGTATACGCACGCCAATTCATGGCGGAAAACGGCAATCCCAACCAGTGGGGCCCCACCAATTGGCCGCCGCAGGCGCTCATCGAGGAGGACATCGCCGCCGGCAGGAGCTACGTTTGCGAACACGAGGGGCGCATCGTCGGCACGTTCTGCTTCGTCGAGGGCGAGGATATCGAGCCCACGTACCGTGAGATTTACGACGGCGCCTGGATTGCCGACGGCAACTATGGCGTCATCCACCGCCTCGCCGGCGACGGATCGGCGCGCGGTATCGGCGCGGCCTGCATCAATTGGGCTTTCGATCAATGCGGGCACCTGCGCGTCGACACCCATGGCGACAACATCGTGATGCAACGCCTGCTCACGAAGCTCGGGTTCACCCACTGCGGCACCATCTACGTCGTGGAAGATCCGTACCCTCGCCTGGCCTACGAAAAGGTTCGCTAACCGCACAGGACTCAATCCGGGGCCGGGAGTCTCGTTATGCATGCGTCGCCTATGATATAGTACATTTGTTTGCTTATCAAAGGAGTCTCCCGTGACCATGCAGCTTTCTTTCAAGGAACAGGACACGCTTTTCGGCGAAGAGGTGGCGGCCGCGCAACCGCTCGCGGCGCGCATGCGGCCCGAAACGCTCGATGAGGTTGCAGGGCAGCAACACCTCATCGGCCCAGGTAAGGTGCTGCGGCGCATCATCGAGGCCGACCAGGTGCCCTCCATGGTGTTCTGGGGCCCGCCCGGCGTGGGCAAGACCACGCTTGCCCGGGTCATCGCGCGGCAGACGAAGGCCGCGTTCATCGATTTCTCGGCCGTCACCAGCGGCATCAAGGAGATTCGCGAAGTGATGAAACGCGCGGACGCCACGAGCCGCATGGGGCAGCGCACCATCGTGTTCATCGACGAGATTCACCGCTTCAACAAGGCCCAGCAGGATGCCTTCCTGCCGTTCGTGGAGAAGGGTGCCATCACGCTCATCGGCGCGACCACCGAAAACCCCTCGTTCGAGGTGAACGGGGCGTTGCTTTCGCGCTGCAAGGTATTCGTGCTGAAGGCGCTTTCGGAGGAAGCGGTCATGGGCCTGCTGAAGCGTGCCCTCACCGACAAGCGCGGGTTTGGGGACCAGGATGTGCGCATCGCGGACGACCTGCTGCATGCCATCGCGACCTTCAGTAACGGCGACGCGCGCACGGCACTCTCCACGCTCGAAATGGTGGTGCTCAACGGCGACGAAGAGGGCGGGGTGACCACCGTCACGCCCGAAACCGTGGAACAGTGCACCTCGCAACGCAGCTTGCTCTACGACAAGATGGGCGATGAGCACTACAACATCATCAGCGCGCTCCACAAGTCGATGCGCAATTCCGACCCTGATGCCGCCGTATATTGGCTCGCCCGGATGCTCGAATCGGGCGAGGACCCGCTGTACGTGGCGCGGCGCATCACGCGTTTCGCCTCCGAGGACATCGGGCTTGCCGATACAAATGCCCTGAACGTGGCCGTGAACGCGTTTCATGCCTGCCACTTCATAGGCATGCCGGAATGTTCTGTTCACCTGGCCGAAGCCGTCATCTACCTGTCGCTGGCCCCTAAGTCGAACAGCAGCTACATCGCCTACGAGCAGGCGAAGAAGGATGCCCTGCACAGCATGGCCGAGCCGGTGCCACTCGTCATCCGCAATGCGCCCACGCGCTTGATGAAGGACCTTGGGTATGGCGATGGCTACCGCCTGGCACACTACGAGGAGAACAAGGTGGCTGTGGGCATGCAATGCCTGCCGGACTCACTTGCCGGCACCGAGTATTACCACCCCACATCGGAAGGCCGCGAGCAGGCGTTCAAGGATCGCCTCGCCTGGCTGAAAAGCCTGCGCCATCCCCAGCCATAAGCCCGCCTTTACCATTAACAAACGATTGCGTGCGGCACAATGCAGCGCATCAAGCGCTGTCAGGCCCCTTCTCGCCCGGAAAAGCGTGGCTTAGAACGGAGCTTGCACGAAAATCTCGTCCTGATTCCAAAAAATCGAGGATATCAGTGTTTTTGAGGTGCTTTTTCGCCACCCGAGCGAGACAGCACTTGCGTTTTCGCAGGTCACGGCTTCGTCTGCGCAAGCCTTATTCCCGAGGCCCTGAATAAAACACTGATATCCTCGGTTTTTTGGAAGAAATGCCATAATTTCATACACACCTACGGCAAAGGAGGGGTTATGAGCATATACCTGGGCCCAACATCGTCCCTTGAGCTCATGCGCTATCTCAGGTCCGTCAACGCAGAGGAGGGGCTCGGCGGAACCATCGTGCGCAAGCGTTCGCTCAACGACGCCGAAGGAACCATACGCCACCTCAAGGAGCTCGACGTCACGGCTCAGCTTTGGCTCAACCACGTGAGCAAGCCTATCCATGTGTTTGTGGGCGATAAAGACCAAACCGCCCATTCATCGCAGCTAGTCACGCACGTGTTCGCCCAGAAGATTCCTCACGGCGCCTTCCTCAACCTCGGTCACGACATATGCATTTGCTCGCCGCAGTTCACGTTCATGCAGCTCGCGGCAGAACTCGATACGGTTGAGCTAATTGCCATAGGCATGGAGCTTTGCGGAAGCTACAGCAAGTGGCGTATGAAGCCCGACCGCATGTTCGACCCCTACTTCTTCGAGCACGACGAAACACGCGCCTGCACGTTCGACCTGCCGCCCGCCATGAAGAAAAGCCAGCTCAACTCCTTCATCAATCGCCTCAAGGGATATCGGGGCGTCGTCGGAGCGCGTGCCGCTGCGCGATGGGTGCTCGACTGCTCCGCCTCGCCCATGGAAACGGCAACGTGCCTGCTGCTTTGCCTCCCGAAGCGGCTGGGCGGATACGGATTGCCGCAACCCGTGCTTAATCCGAAGCTCACCATCAGCAATCCCGATGGCGTCAAGGAGCGCTACCCCGATCTGTATTGGCCCGGGCCCAACATCGACGTCGAATACAACAGCGACGCCGCGCACAGCGGCGATTGGTCGCGCTATCGCGATTCAAAGCGCGAGGTGGAATTCGTCGTTGCAAACGTGAGGGTTTTGCCGCTCACGCGGCCGCAGCTTTTCAATGCCGAGGAGTTCGACGCATTCGCGCAAGGGCTTCGACGCATGCTGGACATTCGCGCGCGCAAAGCAGACGCTGACTGGCATAGCCGCCATATCGAGCTGCGCAACAGGCTGCTCGCGGGCTGGGAGCGCTAGCGGTCGGCCAGCCGCGTCACCCTCGCAGCTCGGCGGGGAAGCGCCTTGCCCTGGCACGGTTCGACATTCGTGACGAGGATGCCCACGATGATGAGTGCCATGCCGGCGCAGGTGGCGGGGCCGAACGGCTCGCCAAGCACCACGACGCCCAGGATACCGCCGACGAGCGGGCTCACCGCGAGGAGCAATCCGGCTTGCTCGGAGGTGATATGCCGCTGGGCGACCGGCTGGAACGTGAACCCGAAGCCCGTGCACACAAGCACCAGGATGGCGAGGAACATCCATTCCGTCGGGGATGAGGGAAGGGCAGGCTGTTCAAACACCAGGGCGGTGATCAGACCGAACAGCCCGATGAATCCCACCTGCAGCACGCCCAGGCACGTGGCGTCGTCATCGCGCGCCACCCGTGCGGTCACGATGATCACCACCGCATAGAACACGGCCGCCATGAGGGCGAGGAATTCGCCGAACCCGAATTGACCCATGCCCTCTCCTGTCGTGAGCAGCATCACGCCGGCCATCACGATCGCCGTGCATGCAATGGTTTTCACGGTGGGCAAGCGGCGCGCCCCCACAGCCGCAAACAGGGGCACGAACACGATGGCGGTATTCTCGAGGAACGAAACAGTCGAAGAAGCCGTCATCGTGAGGGCAACGAGCTCGAATCCCATCACGATGAAGAACAACGCACCCAGCAGGAGGCCGTGGAGAAACGTGCGGCGGTCCATTGCGCGCAGTTTGCGGTGAAACACCAGCGCGAGCAGGGCGAAAGCGATGAGAAAGCGCAACCCCATGAGCGTGAACGGTCCCATCCCCACAAGTAGGAGCTTGCTGAACAGATACGCGGTCGCACGGGCGGCCACAACTGCCGCGAACAGCATTGCCGCTGCTTGTTTCGTCATGAACGCCCTTTCGCCAAACTCCCCTATCACGCATTCATTGTAGGGAGGCGGTTTCTTTGCGTATAGCGCTACAATCTCAATGTTATTTTGAGCAATCATCAAGGATAAGACCATGGATTCGGCGAAATGCACCGCGCTCCTGAAAGCGCTTGAACTCGGAAATCTTTCGGCCGCAGCAGACGCGCTGGGCTATACGCCGTCGGGCATAAGCCGCATGATGGCCTCGCTTGAACAGGAACTCGGGTTCCCCCTGCTCATCCGCAGCAAATCGGGCGTGTCGCCTACCCCCGATTGCGTTCGCCTAATGCCGGCATTCACCGAACTCGCCGCGGCAGGTCGCACGCTTGAGGAAACCGCCGCGCATATCCGCGGCGCCGAGGTGGGCACCGTGCGCATGGGAACCGCCTATCCCCAGTTCTATGGTGTGCTCGCTGGCATCCTCGCCGACTTCGGCGGGGAACACCCCCGCATCCGCGTCGAGCTCTCGCTCGCGAACAGCACCCCGCTTGCGCGCCAGCTCGAATCGCACGCGATCGACCTGTGCCTCATCAGCAGGCGCGAGGGCAATTTCGATTGGGAGCCGCTGCTCCAGGATGAGCATGTCGCGCTCGTGTCAGCCCAGCATCCCCTGGCAGATGCGCCGGCCCTGCCCATCACACGCTTCGCCGAAGACGATTTCATCGAGGTGTATCCCGGCGAGGAGAGCGACAACTCGCGCCTGCTCGCGCGCCACGGCATTACCCCGAACACGCGATTCACCGTCATCGACACGCAGGCCGCGCATGAATTGGTGGCCGCAAACCTGGGCATCACGCTTATGAACAACCTATATGCGAAAGACCTGGAGGGACGCATCCGCATCTTGCCGCTCGATCCCCCGGCATCGGTCGAGATCGGCATCGCATCCGCTGCCGAAGCGATCCAGCCGCCTTCGGTGCGGGCGTTCACAGCGTTTGCCCTCCCCCGATTGCGGGATGCCATCGGGGCGTAACGTGCAACCCAAAAGCCGGCAAATGACCCTGGGTCGTTGACCAGCATCTAGCGTAGGATGGTCCCAGGAGACGAAACGGAGGAACCATGAGTAACGATTTCGCGAATGTGGCAAAGCTCGGGTTCGGGTGCATGCGCCTGCCCCTCACCAACCCGGATGACGTGAAGAGCATCGACATCCCGCACTTCGAGCAGATGGTGGACGCCTTCCTGGAGGCAGGCGGCACCTATTTCGACACCGCATTCGTCTACCACGAGGGCGAATCCGAGGTCGCGCTGCGCAAGGCGCTTGTGGAGCGCCATCCACGCGACAGCTTCACGCTCGCCACGAAGTGCCTGGCCTGGGCGTTGCCCGACGAGGCGACCGCGAAAGCGTGCCTGGACATCTCGCTCGAGCGGCTGGGCACCGACTACGTCGACTTCTACCTGCTGCACAACGTGGGCGACCCGCGCACTGCCGTGTTCGACAAGTACGGCATGTGGGACTACATCGCCGAGCAGAAGGCAGCGGGCAAGATCCGTCACATCGGATTCTCGATGCACGACGGCGCCGATTGCCTGGACAAGCTGCTCACCGACCACCCCGAGATGGACTTCGTGCAGCTGCAGGTGAACTATCTGGATTGGGACGACCCGGTGAACGAAAGTGCCCGTTGCGTGGAGGTGGCCCGCAAGCACGGCAAGCCCATCGTGGTGATGGAGCCCGCACGCGGCGGCAACCTCGTGCGCCTGCCCGAACGCGCGGCTGCACCCCTGCGTGCCTGCAACCCCGAAGCGAGCCTCGCGAGCTGGGCATACCGCTTCTGCTATCACGTGCCCGGCGTGATGTGCGTGCTTTCGGGCATGTCCAACATCGACCAAATGCGCGAGAACCTCGCCGACTGGAAGGCCGATGTGCCTTTCACGCCCGAAGAGGAAGCTGCGCTGCAGCAGGCGGTTGCCGCGCTGCGCGCCGTGCCCACTGTACCCTGCACGAACTGCCGCTACTGCGTGAAGGAATGCCCGCAGGGCGTGCTCATCCCCGAATGCCTGCAGCTGCTGAACATGGACGCGATGATGGACGACCGCGCGTTCGTGAAACATAACTACACGTGGCGAACCCGCGCCGGCCATGCAAGCGAATGCATTCAATGCGGTTCGTGCGAAGCCATGTGCCCGCAACACATCGACATCATCGACCAGCTGCAACGTTGCGTGGAGGCATTCGAATAACCGTGCCGTAGCCCGGCAGGGAAAGGAGCCGCGATGCAGTTCGACCTGGACCGCTTCAAGAAGGCGCAAGAGCGTGACTACGCGACAGCGCTCGCGGAGCTTCGCGCGGGGCGCAAGCGCACGCATTGGATTTGGTACGTGTTTCCGCAGATCGACGGGCTTGGCCGCAGTTCGACCGCACGGTATTACGCCATATCGGGGCTTGATGAGGCCAAGGCCTACCTTGCCGACCCCATGCTGGGATCGCGCCTGCTTGAATGCGCGCAGGCGTTGTTGGACCTGCCCACCAACGACCCTCGCGCCGTGCTTGGCTTTCCCGACGACCTCAAGGTCTGCTCGTCGATGACGCTCTTCGAGATCGCCGGCGAAGATGATGCCCGGTGGAAGGCGTTCGGCCGCGTGCTCGACAAGTACTACGGAGGCACCCGCGACCAGGCAACACGCAACCTTCTGGAAGGCTCCACGCCGAATCACCGTTGATGCGTTGGCCAACCGCTCAGCGCGAGACGCCCCCACTTTGCCATCTCCGCCGGCAGCGCGCGAGACGCCCCCACTTTGCCATCCCGAGCGGAGGCGGCGCAGCCGCCGGAGTCGAGGGACCTCTCGCTAGTTGGGAACGGCATCAACCAGCAAGAGGCCCCTCGACTCGCTTTGCTCACTCGGGCTAACAAAGGGTCCGCTCGTTCAAGGTGACAATGGGGCGGTTTAATCCGATTGACTTAAACCCAGCTTTAAGTTCGATAATCAGGCCAAAGCACAGTCGAACGAACGGGAATCATCATGGAAAACGCGACGCGTAACGCATACTTGGGCGCCAACACGGGAAAGCTAGGCTTCGGCATGATGCGCCTGCCCCACAAGCTGGCGCGTACCGACATCGCACAGACAAGCCAGATGGTCGACGAATTCCTGGAGGCAGGATTCACGTACTTCGACACAGCTTATGTTTATGTGGGTTCGGAAGAAGCCACGCGCAAAGCGCTGGTGCAGCGCCATCCGCGCGACTCGTTCACGCTGGCCACCAAGGTGTACCCGAAAGCCTCTCCCACGGCGAAGGCGGCGAAGGGGCAGCTGGGCACCAGCCTGAAACGCCTGGGCACCGACTACATCGACTACTACCTGCTGCATTCCATCACCGATTCCGACTATGAGCGATACGACAAGCTGGGGCTCTGGGATTTCGCCGCGGAACGCAAGCGTGCAGGCGTCATCCGCCATGTGGGCTTTAGCTTCCACGGAGGGCCGGTCGTGCTCGACCGCGTGCTCACGCAGCATCCCGAGGCGGAATTCGTGCAGCTGCAGCTGAACTACGCCGACTGGGAGAATGCCCGCGTGCAATCGCGTGCGAACTACGAAGTGGCCCGCGCCCATAACGTGCCCATCGTGGTGATGGAGCCGGTGAAGGGCGGCAACCTGGCGAACCCGCCGGCAAACGTGAACGCCCTGTTCAAGGCCGCAAATACCCAGGCATCAGCCGCCTCTTGGGCCATTCGGTTCGCAGCATCGCTCGATGGCGTGATCACCGTGCTTTCCGGCATGAGCAACCTCGCGCAGCTGCGCGATAACGTTTCGTACATGCGCGACTTCAAGCCGCTTTCCGCCGAAGAAATGCTGGTAATACGCGAAGCCCAGGAACTCATGGGCGCGGCAACCCGCATCGGGTGCACGTCATGCGGTTACTGCGTAGAAGGCTGCCCGCAGCGCATTCCCATCCCCGAGGTCTTCAGCGCCATGAACGAACGGCTCGACGGGCGGCTCGAGGCAGCGCAAGCGCACTATAAGCTCGCGGTGGCGGGCAAAGGCCGTGCCTCCGATTGCATCGCCTGCGGCGCCTGCGAGGATTCATGCACCCAAAACCTGCCCATCATCGAGCATCTGGCGGAGTGTGCCCACGCTTTCGACGAGTAGGGGCCCGGCCAACGAGGCAAGGCGCCAGCAACGCCCTTCGCGCTATCCCAACGCCATCCCGCAGGAGCAAACTCCACGTGGCGATATAATGGCGTGGCCGACAACCACGAGGAGGTACAAATGGGCAGAATTCGTTCGATCGAGCTCGCGCGGGAACTGTTGCGCAGCGCATTCGACGCAACCGATGCACGCACCCCTGAAGAGCGCAAGGCGCATGGGGCGGAGCTGCGCGAAAACGTCCCTTTGAACACGCACGCCCTGTGGAACGCGCCGGAAGACCGCCCAGACCCGGTCGCCCTCTTGAAGAGCCAGGGCGAATCGCGCGTGCAGGCCTTGTTGCCGTTGCGTTATGAGCGTATGTCGGCATCTGCGTTCACGTTCTACCGCGGCGGGGCGCTCATCATGGCGTCCGACCTCAACAACACGCCGTCCTCGGGTATTGAAGTGCAGGCGTGCGGCGACGCGCATATCTCGAACTTCGGGCTTTTCTCATCACCCGAACGGCGCACGGTGTTCGACATCAACGACTTCGACGAGACCGCGCGTGGGCCGTGGGAATGGGATGTGAAACGCCTCGCCACGAGCGTTGAAATCTGCTGCCGCGACCGCGGATTCGATAAGAAGCAGGCAAAACGCATCACGCGTCTGTGCGTGCGATCGTATCGCGAGGCCATGGCTCAATTCGCGCAGATGGGCCATCTGGAGGTGTGGTACGCGCATCTGGACGTCGACACCCTGATGGGCGTATTTGCGGACAAAACCACAAAGGCCAACCGCAAGCAGGCCGAGAAGATCGTGAGCAAGGCAAAAGCCAAGAACAGCGCCCGCGCAATCATGAAGCTCACCGAAGTCGTCGATGGCGAGCTGCGCATCGTGAGCGACCCGCCTATCGTCGTCCCCATGCGCGACATGGCCGCCAAGGAAGGACGCAACGGCGACTTCACTGCCGAAGACATGGAAAAGCTCGTGCGGCTTGCCTTGGCCGGGTACCGCCGGACCTTGCCCTTGGACAAGCGCCGCCTGGTGCAGCTGTATCGCGGCGTGGACATCGCCCACAAGGTCGTTGGCGTGGGCAGCGTGGGCACCCGAGCGCTCATCGTGGTGATGCAAGGCGCCAGCAGCGATGACCATCTGGTTCTGCAAATCAAGGAGGCGCAGGAATCCGTGCTCGAGCGGTTCTGCGGCAAGAGCGAGTTCTCGCATCATGGCGAGCGCGTGGTGGAAGGCCAGCGCGCAATCCAGACGGCAAGCGATATGCTGCTGGGCTGGTGCAGCCTGCCAGATCCCAGTGGCAAGATGAAGGATTATTACGTTCGCCAGCTATGGGACGGCAAGGGATCCATCGACCTCACGGTCATCGACGAGGAGAGGCTCGAAAGGCTCGCGAGCGTAGCTGGCTGGACGCTCGCCCATGCCCATGCTCGCACGGGCGATCGTTTCGAAATCGCCGGCTATCTGGGCGAAGACGACACGTTCGACAAGGCCGTCGCAAAATTCGCCCGTGCCTATGCGAACCAAAACGAAGCCGATTACGCCCGTTTCATGCAGGCGCTCGATGACGGCGAGCTACCCCGCAACGATGCGGAAAACGCCGAATAGATCCACGCGAAGGAAGGTCATGCACTACATCAATGCAGGTGATCGCCGTGTGTATCGCAGCACGCATGACCCCGCGGCGCCGGTTATCTACGTGGTCGACGCCCCGGAGCACCCCTTCGAAATCGCCGATATCGCCAATGGGCTCGCATGCACCGTCGTGAAAGTGCCCATCAGCGAGTGGAATGACAGCCTCACCCCATGGCCAGCGCCGGGCCTGTATCGCGGGGAAGCGGATTTCAAAGGAGGCGCGAGCCGCACGCTTGCCGCGCTCTGCGACGAGGTAATACCCCTGGTGGAACGGGAAGAGGGCCTGGCGCCAACCAGGCGGGCGATCTGCGGATACTCGCTCGGCGGGCTTTTCGCGCTGTATGCGTTCACGCACAGCGACCGCTTCAATGCCTGCGCATGCCTTTCGGGCTCGGTGTGGTATGAGGGGTGGGTCGAGCACCTGCGCGGGCTCGACTTCGACGGCACGGGCACGTTCGCCTTCCTCTCGATAGGCACGAAAGAGAAGCGCGCCGCACTCGCGATTTTGCGCACCGTGCAAGACAACATGCAAGCCTGCGCGGACATCCTGCGCAGCCACGGCTGCGAAACCGAATACGCCGTGGGCCCCGGCAACCACATGCAGCTCCATCGGGAGCGCTTCGCCGCCGGCCTCGCCGCACTCGACGCGCATTTGCAATGACCCCCCATTGAACCAAAGGGGACAATCCCCTTTGGCCTACTCCCCGGGGCATGCCGGCCCATTTCCTTGACATGCATAGGTTTCGTGAATACCATGCACGTAAAGAAATCGCATGCGAGGAGGGCCCATGGACTTCATCAACAGCTGGTTTGCCACCTACCCCACGGGAGTCGATCTGACGCTTTCGGACTTCACGTACTCCCTGAGTCTGCAAAACCCGGACTTCCCGATGACGCTCGCCGTGCTGCTCATCACGTTCCTGCTGGGATTCCTCGTATACGTGTATTCATTCGTGCTCGTGCTGCGCGAAAAGAGCGCGCCCTACCCGCTGTGGATGCACACCTTCTATTGCGCCGCCGACTTCATGGGCATCTGGGTGTTCTGGGCCGCCTATCAGGCGGTGGGCGGATTCTGGTTCTTCATGCTCGGCGTCGTTGGCGAAATCGTCTGGGTGGGCTTCGAGATCTTCTGCCTGTATCACGCCGTCACCACGGAACGGAAGGCCCTCTTCGGCGAAAACGGCACGCTCAAGCATGCCGTGCTCGTGACGCTCGCGCAAATCGCGATCTTCTTCGTATCGCTCAACTTCCTGCGCGTGGAGCTCGGCGACGTCTCGATGTTCAAGTTCTGGATCTTCACGCAGGTCATCATCGTCTGCGCGCCCGGACTCTTCTGGCGCGAACGCGGCACGCGCATCGGCGCCTGCTGGCAGCTCGTCATCGTGCTCGCGCTCGTCGCCATCATGTCGTTCAACCCCATGGGCAACATGTGGTCGCTCATCAGCCCGTATTTCGCACCCGAGAACAATCCCTGGTTCTACGTCATGGGCGCCGTGGTGGTGTGGTTCGCGATATACGACGTGTATGTCTATGCAAAACTCCCGAAGAAACCCGCGGTGCTGGAAAACGGCAAGAAGCCCATTTGGTAACATGGCCCTATGCCAAGACCGAAAAACGACAAGCTGAAACGCGAAATCCTCGACGCCGCACGCGCCTCGTTCCGCGTACGCGGTTATGACGCCACCACGTACGCCACGGTCGCCGAGGCCTGCGGCATCAGCCGCAACCTCGTGCAGTATCACTTCCCAAAGAAGCAGCAGCTCGCCATTGGACTCATGGAACGGCTGCTCGAGGAATCGCGCCAGGCGTTGGGGATTGAAGAAGAGGAGCTGCGCGGCAACCTCGGGGCGATCTACACGATCGGCGTGTGCTACTTCGAGTTCCTGCTGCAGGAAAACGCGTACCGCACGTTCCTCGCCGATGTGACGCGAAACCGCGACCTCACCGAAGAGGTGCTCTCGTTCAACGGCGGATGGGCCCTCGAGAAAATGGGGCGCGAAGACAGCCTGAACGAGGCGAACCCGCAGGTGACGCGCGCCGTCATAGTGCAAATGGGCGGCTTCTACGAACTGCTCTACCACTGCTTGCAACGCGGCGGCGACATCGACGTTCCCGCTGAACTCCACCTGGTGATGCGCGCCTTCTCCCAAGCGCTGGGTTATACGGATGCGCAAATCGCCCAGGATATGCCGCTTTCGACAGCGAACGCAGAACGCATCGCCGCGGCAGTCTCCCAGGTGAATCGCGTACTCTTGTAGGGTTTGACCACGACCTCAGGGGTTTTGGTTAAATCCGGAGCCCAGGTGTCTAACCTGCCTACCTCACTCCGGACGCCGCCAGGAACCACCCTCCCGGAACCTCGAGGATCCAGGCCTCTCCCGCATCGATGAGCGGGGCTGCCAACGCACGCACTTCCTCTGTTCCCGACATATCCCCGCTCGCCGGTTACGCCGCGTTCCTCCAACCCAACACCAAATCGCGCAACGCCTGGGCGGTTTCCTGTTCCTTGCGCTGGTAGGTGTGACCGGTCTCCTCGATGAAGATGAGCTGGTTCTGGTCTGCCGTGGGCATATGAGAGTTCAGGTTGCGCAGGAATACCACCGGGTCTCCGCGCGTGGAATACTCGCTCACCCCCGATGGCCAAGCGCTCCGCCCCCGGGCGTATTACGGGGACAGGTGGGACGGAATGCCCCGCAGCATATGGGACAGACTCGACACTTTTCCTCGTAGTCCTTCTGTCAGGAAAAGCGTCCGAGTCTGTCCCATATGCTGCGGGGCATTCCGTCCCACCCCTGTACGATTCAGGCAGCACAAGGTGGAAATCTAGCGTACAATCGCCGAAGTGTCCTTTACGGGAGGAAGGCGGAGCATGACCGAAACCGAGGTCCCCCGGCTCAATGCCGAAGACGCACCCGGTGCTATCTACGACGCACGCGTATTGGGTAAGCCCCGAATGGTGCTATTCGGGCTCCAGCATATGTTCGCCATGTTCGGCGCGACGATTCTGGTTCCCGCGCTCACCGGGCTCTCCGTCCAGGCCACGCTCCTTTTCGCAGGCCTGGGCACCTTGTTGTTCCACTTCCTGTCGAAGGGCAAGGTCCCCGCATTCCTGGGCTCTTCCTTCGCGTTCATCGCGGGATACGCCGCCGTCGCCCCGCACGGCGAGGCGAACCTGCTGCCCTATGCCTGCCTGGGCGTTGCCTGCGCGGGCCTGCTCTACCCCATGCTCTCGGCGCTGTTCAAGGCGTTCGGTCCCAACCGGGTCATGCGGTATTTCCCGCCCGTGGTCACGGGACCCATCGTCATCTCCATCGGGCTCATCCTCGCGAGTTCCGCCATCGAAAACTGCTCGACCAACTGGTTCGTCGCCGTGGTCGCCATCCTCACGATCATCATCTGCAACGTCTGGGGCTTGGGAATGATCAAGATCATCCCCATCCTCATGGGCGTCATCGTCTCGTATATCCTGGCCGCCGCCATGGGCGAGGTGAACTTCCAGGGCGTCATAGACGCCGCATGGATCGGACTTCCCATCACGTTCGAAAACACCGTGTTCGGCATCATGGGCCCCAATTTCGATTCCGGCCTCGCCATCACCGCCATCATCACCATCATGCCCATCGCCATCGCCACGATGATCGAGCACATCGGCGACATCTCGGCCATCAGCTCCACCTGCAACCGCGACTTCATCGCGAACCCCGGCCTGCATCGCACGCTCCTGGGCGACGGCCTCGCCACGATGCTGGCTTCCCTGTTCGGCGCCCCGGCCAACACCACCTATGGCGAGAACACCGGCGTGCTCGCCCTCACGAAGGTCTTCGACCCCCGCGTGGTGCGCATCGCCGCAGCATTTGCCATCCTGTTCAGCTTCTGCCCGAAGTTCGCCGCAGTCATCGGCGCGATGCCTCCGTGCGTCATCGGCGGCGTCTCGCTGGTCCTGTACGGCATGATCTCCGCCGTGGGCATCCGCAACCTCGTGGAAAGCCGCGTCGACCTCACGCGCACGCGCAACATCCTCATCGCGGCCGTCATCCTCGTGCTTTCCATCGGCATCGCATACAGCACGGCGGGCGCCATCGTCATCCCGGCAGGCGCCATCACAATCTCGCTTTCCGGCTTGGCGGTGGGTTCGCTCGCAGGCATCGCCCTCAACGCCATCCTCCCGATGGAATAGCGGTGAGCCCGTGCGCATCCTGCTGTTGGGCAACAGCCTGACCACGTCAAACGACCTTCCCCACCTGCTGGCAGATAGCTTGCAGGCGGAAATCGCCGTGCACGCACGCGGCGGCGCCCGGCTGTCCGAGCATCTGAACCCGAACACTAAGCTGGGCGCGAAAACCCAACAAGCGCTCGCTTCGGGCGGATGGGATTTCGTCGTACTGCAGGAAATGAGCAACGGCCCCCTGCGCTTCCGCACGCGCTATGGGGAAACCGTCGACCAGCTCGCGGGACAAATCAAGGCGGCAGGCGCCACCCCGGTCATCTACGCCACCTGGGCCTATGCGCCCACCTGCCCCAAGCTCGAAAAGCTGGGCGTCTCCGCCGACGAAATGCATGCGGCCATGCACGAAGCGTTCGCGGAAACCGCGCAGCGAGCCGACGCCCGCCTGGCAGACGCCTGCCTGGCCTTCCACGAGCATGACGACAGGTTGGCGCTGTACGCGCTCGATGGCGTGCATCCCAGCCCCGCAGGCACACAGGTCGCCCTATCCTGCCTCGTTCACGCCATGGCTGATAACCAACTGACTCAACCAAAGGGGACAGTCCCCTTTGGTTCACGGCCCTATACCGTCTACCTGCTGGAATGCGAGGATGGGTCGTATTACGCGGGCATCACCACGGACATGGAGCGGCGGCTGCAGGAGCACCTCTCGCGCGGGCCGAAGTCAGCCAAATACACGCGCACGCATCCGATGAAGCGCGTTGCCGCAACATGGGAAGCGGCCGACCGTGCCCAGGCCAGCCGCCTCGAATACCGATTGAAACAGCTCACGCACGAACAGAAGGAAACCCTCGTACAGCATCCGGAGCTCGTCGTAGGAGACGAGATTCCGTTCTAGGAACTACGCCGGAATCTCCACGCGCTCGAACATCTCGCGGCCCATGCCACAGATAGGGCATTTGAAATCTTCGGGCAGCTCGTCCATTTCCACCACGTAACCGCAGATCTTGCACTTCCAGCCGATGCGGGCAGCGGGCGCCGGTTCCGCTGCAGGAGCGGCTTCCGGCTCATCAGGCGTGTAGCTCGAAGCCTTCGGCGGGGTCTTTCCGCCCTTCACCTCGTGGTAATACGCATAGGTCATCGGCTCCTCGTTGGAAAGCACAGCCGCATCCTCCACCTCGCCTACGATGAGCATATGCGTTCCCACATCCACGGTTTCGATGACGCGGGCGCCAATGTGGGCCACCACGTGTTCGGTGACATAGGGAACACCCGCTTCGTCAAGCGCGTATTCGGTTTCGGCGAACTTGTCGATGTCGGCGCTGCTCTTGAAGCCGAAACGACCGATGAGCTCCATCGGCGCGCTCTGCGCGAGCACCGACGCTTCAAAGCGGCCCGATGCGAGGATGACGCCGGTCGTGAAGTTCTCCTTGTTCACCGTTACGCTCACCCGCGCAGGCGAAGACGTAACCTGGTTGAACGTGTTGACGATACATCCGGCTTGCTTTCCCGCGTCCACCGCGGAAATCACGTACACGCCGTAGCTCAAGCTGAAAAACGCTTTCCTGTCCACCATGGCCCTGTCCTTTCAACGGGGGTTTACGTGTCCATGATGACAGATAACCAGCGAAACCGGCAAGGGGTGGGGCGAGGCAGAGTCCTCTCGCGCAAGGCTACTCGGTCAGCTCTCCCGGGGGGATGGGCATGGGGTCGTCATCGAGGGCGTCGGTGTTGCCCTTCACGGTGGGGTTCTGGTCGATGTTGCGCACGTCGAAGCTGTAGGAATCGATGTCGAGCATCCAGCCGTTTCCGCCGAGCGCGTCATCGACGATGCAGCGCTTGCCGTCGACCTTGTTGGTCACGAACACCAACCCATGGTCGCCCCAGTCGCCGCTCTGCAGCTCGACGATGCAAGGCTGGCCTTCCGCGTCGGAATAGCCAAAGTACTGCAGGATGAACTGGGTCACCGCAGCGGAGTTGTAGCAATTGCCCGAATTGCCGGCCTCGAAGAACTGCTTCGCGTATTCCACATCCCAATCGGGGCCCCAGGGGCTCTGGTTGTTCTCGCGCTCCACGTAGTCGGCCTGGGTGGAAACGATGCGGTTCACGGCTTCGGCATTCGCGCTGAACGTGTCGCTCGAGTTCGAGTTCTTATCACAGAAGTCCTTCACGTAGTTATCGAGCGTCGAGTCGCCCGTGCTGAAGTAGCCGCTTTCCGTCCAAGGACTCACGACGCCTTCCTGCGCCCCGGCCGAGCTCGAGGACGAGGAGCCCTCAGAGGCGCTCGAGCTGCTGCTCGACTCGGTCGCTTCGGAGGATTCCACCGCGGCGACCTCGGAATTCGCATCCTGCTGCGGGGCGATCGCGCCGCCGATGCAGCTCACGATGTTCATGAGGATGAACAGGGCGATGAGGACGCCGGCAACGAGGATTCCGCGTTGGAGCCACACGTTCTGGAGCAGCGCGGCAGCCCCACCCTGTTGCTGGGCGCGCACCTGCCTTCCACCTGCATAGGCATTGCGCGGCACCGCGGAACGCGGTCGGGCGCCAGATTGACGGCGCTCGGGCGCGTCGGCACTCACCCTGCGGCCCGATTGCCGCTGCGACGGGGCGTACCCGCGGTCGTAGTCCTCATCGTAGTATTCCGCTCGCTCATAGTCGCGCGCGTCATAGCGCTCGCGGCTGACGTTGCGCGACTCGTAGCCACCACGGCGATGGGAACCCGAAGCACCGCTATACGATTGACGCGACGGGGTCTGGCGCGATGCCGAACCCTGCCGAGCATACCCGCTGGTACGGGGCGCATCATAGCCCGTGCCACGCTGCGAGGCGGAAGACGGGCGGCGTTCATACCGCGCACGGTCATACGCCTGATCGGACGTCCTCCGCGCGTCCCCCTGCTGGGAGCTGCGGCGACGAGGCTGGTCTTCGTAGCGGTAGTCTTGGTTATCCATGAGTCATCCTAGAATTGGTTATAGATGAAATCTGCTGACGATCCGAAGCCGGAAAACGCGACGAACAGGAACAAGCCCACGATGGCGCCGCAGGCGAGTATGCCGATGCCCGCGCAGGCCAGGGGGTTATGCGCGTTCATCCACGCCTGAAGCTTCTGCGTTGCGGTGGGCTTTTTCTTTCCCAGAGCCATCAGGCACCACCTTTCGCGAAGCGGTATATGGCCTCTTCCACGTCAATCCAACCGGTCCAGCCGAAGTGAACGATGTCGTACAGGAAATACTTCTCATACTCATGGCTCGTGAAATCGGCGAGCTTGGCCGATGCATGCCCGGCCACCACCGAGCGCACCTGGTCGTAGCATCCAGCGCGCGTTTTCGCATCGATGCCGATGTGGTCGTAATACGGTCCCATCTCGGGTGACAACACCACGAGCACCTCGACGCCGCAGGCATCGGCGATGCCCAGGAAGCAATCGAGGTCGTCGTACTCGGGCGTGTCGGTATAGGTCTCGCCCGTACGGCTGTCCTTCAGGTCGGCCAGCACCGGTTCCAGCTGGTCGGTGTAGAAGGAATCCTCCATGCCCCAATCGTTCGTCGTGCTCATCTGCTCGGCCGTCGCCTTGGCCTCATTGCGCAATGCCGCGAAATCAGGCGTTGCCGGCGCATCCGACTGCACGCGGTCGACGCCCTTCTCGCGCACCTCGGCGAGACCCTGGCGCAGCTTGAGGTCGTCAAGCACCTGGAACGCCGCCGCGTTCAGATAATCCTGCGGCAACGTGGGAGCGGCAGCATCGAGCTGCGTATCCCCCACGCCATACCCCTCCAAGCGCGAGCGCACGTACGCTTTGGCCTCATCAGGCACGTCGGGGTTCGCGCAGAAGCGCTGATAGAGCGAATACGAGAAGCGGGTCTTGAAGGTCTCGGCATCCTGCCCGCCATCGGTGAACCAACCGGGCGTCACGATGATGGCGACTTTATCGCCCGGCACGCCCGCGCCGTCATACGCGCCCAGCGCGATGGCATGCCACAGGCTCTGATCGTATGCCTCGCCCACGAGCATCATCCGCAGGCCGTAGTCGGTGTCGCCAAACACCTGCGCCGGCACCTGGGGAACCAGGCGCTTCGGCGTCGAGAACTCCGACGACCCGAATACCAGCAGCGACTCGTCATCGAGATTCGCCTCGACGAAATCGACGCTCGACGATTTCACGCCCGAATAGACATAGCTGTATTCCGCGCCCTCGCGCACCTGGTTTTGCGCGGGGAACGCAAGGCAGATGGCGACAATGGCGCATACCGCCACGAGCACGCCAATGGCGAGCGCGGCGAATCGGCTATGCAGGACGCGGGATTCCATGTGCTACAGGCGCTCCCGCACCCGCTCGATGATCTTGTTCACGGTGTTCATCTCGGA
>JAUNEQ010000225.1 GCA_030525445.1 Coriobacteriia bacterium
TTGTATTCGCTAGTCTAGTTTTCGACAGTTCGCTATGCAGGGTTTCGACACTTCGATAGCGAACATGCTGACCAATCTACGACTAACCTAGTAGTTGCTGATATCGGTAAACGATCTAGGAGGTCAGAAGGGAATGATCAGCATGTCCAAAGTCCATGATATACGCAAGTTGAAGAGAGAGGGCGAGAGCGTGGCGTCCATCGCGCGCATCGTCGGCGTGAGCCGGGACACGGTGTACAAGTACGTCGAGGCAGACGACCTGTCGCCCGAGATGCCCGTGCAGAAGCGGCGCGCATCGAAGCTGGACGCGTACCGCCCGCTCATTGAGCAGTGGCTCGACGAGGATGCCGAGAATTGGCGCAAGCAGCGCCACACCGCGCACAAGGTCTGGGAGCGGCTGACGACAGAAGAGGGGGTCAAGGTCTCCGAAGCGCGCGTGCGCACATACGTCCGCATGATCCGCGAGGAAAGGCAGGCGGCGCTGGCCGAGCAGTTCCTCGACCTGGACTGGGCACCGGGAACCGCGCAGGCCGACTTCGGGGAGGCGGACTTCTACGTAGGCGGGGTGCGCACGCGCCTGAGCTTCTTCGTCCTGTCCTTCCCGTTCTCAAACGTCGGGGTGGCGCAGGTCTTCCCCGGCGAGAACGCGGAATGCGTCTGCCAGGCTCTGAAGAACATCTTCGAGTACCTCGGGTGCGTGCCGAAGACGATCGTGTTCGACAACGCCGCGGGCGTGGGGCGCCGCGTCTGCGAGGAGGTGCGCACGACCGATCTGTTCGGAGCGTTCGCATCGCACTACGGGTTCGCCTTCCGCTTCTGCAATCCCAGGTCGGGAAACGAGAAGGGCAATGTCGAGCGCAAGGTTTCCTACATCCGCTCGAACGTGTTCGTCCCCATCCCGCGCATAACCAGCCTCGAGGCGTACAACGCGAAGCTGCCCGCGAAGTGCATGGCCCTGTCCGCCAAGGGCCACTGGCGCAAGGGCGAGCCGGAAGAGCAGCTGTTCGTCGAGGACCGCTTCGCCATGACGGGCCTGCCGCCCAAGCCCTTCAACGTGGTTCGCTGGGAGAAGCCCAAGACCAACAGGCAGGGCAAGTTCAGCGTCGACGGCCCGCACTTCTACTCGTCGGACCCGGCGCTGTCCGAGCGCGAGCTGATCGTCGGCCTCACCGCAACGACGGTGGAGGTCTACGACGGCTCCGGCGCGTTCGTGTGCTCGCATGCGCGCGCGTACGGGTCGGCTCCCACGAACTCGTCGGATCCGGCGAGCCAGCTGGCCGTGCTCGCCGTGAAGGCGGGCGGGTGGCACGAGAGCCTGGTACGCTCGTCGCTGCCGGACGACCTGCGGGAGTACATGGACTCCCTGGACAAGCCCGAGCTGAGGGCGTCCATCCGCCTCATGCGCGACCAGAACGCCGTGAGCGGCTGGGATGCCATGGTGGAGGCCGTATCCGCCGCCTACGCGGCGACCGGGCGCGTCGACGAGGCGAGCGTCGCCGTCGCCGCGGCGCGCATCGGCTCGGGAAGCGTCGACTACGGGGAGCCCGTCGACCTCTCGGAATACGACCGCGCGCTCGGCATCCGGGAGGCGATGTAGCATGGCGGTCAGGAGCAAAGAGGACGCCGCGAGCCTGAGGAAGCTCGCACGCTCCATGTACTTCTCGAACTCCGTCATCGACGGCTTCCTCGAATCGGCAAGCGCCTCCGAGGCGAGGTGCGTCTCGGAGCTGATAGCGGCCGAGCTCGCCTCCCGCGAGCGCAACAAGCGCGCGCGGCTGTTCCGCAAGGCGGCGTTCCCGCAGGTCAAATCGTTCGATGGCTACGACTTCTCCCAGGTGTCGTTCCCAGACGGCTACACGAGCGACGATCTCATGTCGCTCTCGTTCGTGGAGCGCGCCGAGGACTTTTTGTTCCTGGGCCCAACTGGGAGGGGAAAGACCCACCTCGCGATAGCGGTTGGGTCCGCATGCGTGGAACGCGGCATGGCGGTCCGCTTCTTCACGACCGCTCAGCTCGTGCTCATGCTCACGAAGGCATCGCACGCAGGAGAGCTTGAGAAGCTCATGGGAGAGATCGCGCGCTGCGACCTGGTCGTGCTCGACGAGTTCGGGTACGTCCCCATCGACGTCGAGGGCGCGCGCCTGCTGTTCCAGGTGATGAGCTCTTGCTACGAGAGGCGCTCGATGGTGATCACCACGAACATCGAGTTCGCCAAATGGGGCGTCGTGCTCGGCGACGACAAGCTGGCATCGGCCGCGATCGACCGCCTGGTGCACCACGGGCGCCTCGTCGAGTTCGGCGGCACGAGCCGCCGCATGGACGAGGCGCTCATGCTCGGGAAGGGAGGCGGCGATGCGGCGTGACGAGATGTTCAAGCTGGCTGAAGCCGAGGCGAAGGCCGCCGACACCTGCCCCGTCAACCTGCTCGAGGCCTTCTACGCGAACCACTGGGACTTCGGCACGCTGTGCGCCGGGTTCGCGTGCGAGGAATGCGTCGCGACGCTGGAAGACATCGGCTATTGCAACGTCGGCGAGGATGATGGACCTGCACATCGAAACGAGTTAGAGGAGGATTGGGAGATACCGTTCTGAGGCGGTACGGCGCGGCCGCCCGGCCGGAGGTCGCGCCATTTGCAAGCATGGTCGGCGTGCTCGCTATCGAAGCGTCGATTGTCGACATAGCGAAGTGTCGATTTTCTTATTGACAAAGACA
>JAUNEQ010000226.1 GCA_030525445.1 Coriobacteriia bacterium
CTTGAACTCCTCGAAGATGACCTCGTCCATCTTCGAGCCGGTGTCGATGAGCGCGGATGCCAGGATCGTGAGGCTGCCGCCGCCCTCGATGTTGCGCGCTGCGCCCAGGAACCGCTTGGGCGGATACAGCGCCGTGGAATCGACGCCGCCGGAAAGCACGCGGCCCGATGCCGGCTGCGCGAGGTTGTACGCGCGCGCCAGGCGGGTGATGGAGTCAAGCAGGATCACGACGTCCTTGCCGTCTTCCACCATGCGCTTCGCGCGCTCGATGACGAGCTCGGCCACGGCGATGTGGTTCTCGGACGGCATGTCGAACGTGGATGCCACGACCTCGCCCTTGATGGAGCGCTCCATGTCGGTGACTTCTTCGGGACGCTCGTCCACGAGCAGGCACATCAGGTGCACTTCCGGGTTGTTCGCGGAAATAGCCGCGGCGATGTCCTTCAGCACGGTGGTCTTGCCGGCCTTCGGGGGCGACACGATCAGGCCGCGCTGGCCCTTGCCGATGGGGGCGGTGAGGTCGATCACGCGGGCCGTCGTCGTGTTCTTGCCGTGCTCCATGATCAGGCGCTCATCGGGAAACACCGGGGTGAGGTCGGCGAACTTCACGCGGTTTCCCAGGTCATCAGGCGATTTGCCGTTCACGGTATCCAGACGCTGCACCGCGCCGAACTTCTCGTTCTCACGGGCGGGACGCATCTGGCCGGTGATCCAGTCGCCCTTGCGCAGGTGATTGCGGCGGATCATGCTCTGGTTCACATAGGCATCGCCCTCGCCGGGCAGATACCCCTTCGTGCGCACGAAACCGTAGCCATCGGGCAGGATATCCAGGATGCCGGCGACCTCGCGGAATCCCTCTTTCTTCACGAGGGCTTGGAACACCGCTTCGACGAGGTCTGCCTTGAGCATGCCCTTCACGTCCAAGTCGAGCTCGCCTTCTCGCGCAGCTCGGCGACCTTCATCGCGGCCAGCTCGTCCTTGTTCGTCTTGGGCTCGACCACCTGGTTGCGGTTGCGGTTGTTGCGCTGGAACTTCTCGCGACGGTTGCGGCGGCGTCCGCCTTGCTGCTGGTGGGAATCCTGCTGCCTCTGCTGCTTGGACTCGCCGGCAGATGCCTTCTCGTCCTGCTTCGCCTCGGCCTTTGCCTCGGGCTTGGCCTCGGCCTTCGCAGGCTTTTCGGCGGCAGCGGCGTCTTCCTTGGCGGGCTTGGCGGCCTCCGCCTGCTCGGCGGGAGCTTGCTTCGCCTCTCCCGTTGCAGCGGCGGCTTCCACATCGGCCTTGCGCGGGCGGCCGCGGCGGCGCGCCGGTTTCTCGGCATCGGCGGCCGGGGCCGGCGTCGCCTCGGCGGCAGCTTGCGCCGCCGCTTCGACATCCGCCTTGCGCGGGCGGCCGCGGCGGCGCGCCGGCTTTTCGGCATCGGCGGCCGGGGCCTCGACAGGAGCCTCCGCCTCGGCGGCCTTGCGGGCCGTGCGACGGCGAACCGGTTTCTTCTCGGCGGCTTCTCCGGTTTCTGCAGGAGCCGCAACCTGGGCGTTCAGTTCTTCTTCTGCCATTTATGCGTTCTGCACTTTCTCCCAGTCCTTCATGAAGCTATCCAGACCGCGGTCGGTCAACGGATGCTGCACCATCTTCTTCAGCACGCCGAAGGGAACGGTGGCGATGTCGGCGCCCATGAGCGCGCACTGCGTCACATGGTTCGCGCTGCGGATGGACGCGGCGATGATCTCCACCTGCTCGCCGTTCACGGTGCTGTCGCTGAAATCGTAGTTGCCGATGGCGGCGATGATGTTGCCCACCTCGGCAAGGCCGTCCTGGCTGATGTCATCGAAACGGCCGATGAACGGGCTGATGTAACGGGCGCCGGCGCGAGCGGCAAGCAGCGCCTGCGGCACGCTGAAGCACAGCGTCATGTTCACGGGCACGCCATGCTTGGCGAGCTCCTTGGTGGCGGCAAGGCCTTCCACCATCGTGGGGATCTTCACCACGATGTTGGGGGCGATTTCGGCGAGCTTCAGGCCGTCGGCGACCATCTCGTCGCGCGTCATGGCCACGGTCTCGGCGGAAACCGGGCACTCCGGGCCGACGATGTCGCAGATGCGCTTCATGTGAGCATGGAAATCGTCGAGCTTGCCGCCGATTTTCGCGTACAGCGACGGATTGGTGGTGACACCGGCCAAGGCGCCCCAGCTTGCCGCCTCTTGAATCTCGTCAAGGTCGGCAGTGTCCAGGAAAAACTTCATGTTGCCCTCCTACAGGCTAAATGGACAGGCGGGCGCAACGGCCCAAGATACCCGAAACTAGATAGGAACATCCCATAGATAGATATATGTCGGTTGGGATTGGAGTCATATTAGCATTTCCCGGGCTTTTCGCAAGAAAAAACGAAATCGCCGAATAATCGCCGCGAACGATCGGCGAGGTCAGGAGCTCCCCGAAAACCCTCCGGGACGATCATTCCCTTGACCATGCAAGAGAGACGGCCCGTTTCTGCGGACCGCCTCTCAAACAATTATGCGGCGCAACCGAGATGTTATCCAGCTAGGAGCCGCAACGCCGGCAGATGCGCAGCCTGTGGCCGATTAGCCCAAAGCGGCTCCGCTTTGGAACGAAAACGCCTCCAGGCGCTCCCTGGGGGTGGCGCAGCCGGAGGGAGTTGGCTTAGGCCAACGACCGGAGGTGCGCTGCCGCCAGGGAGTGATCTGGTGGTGT
>JAUNEQ010000063.1 GCA_030525445.1 Coriobacteriia bacterium
CCCTGTCGCTTGTCCCATATGCTGCGGGGCATTCTGTCCCATCCCGTTTGGGGGTGCGGATATAATATCTGAAGCGTGTATCGAGCCGCCAAGAGAGGGGGAGCACCATGCGCATCGTCGACCAATCGGTGCCGTTAGATGGGAATGCGGCGTTTCCCGCCGTGCGCGTTCAAGCCGATGGGCGCGAGCAGGCCGATGCGTCCATTCCCCTGCAGGTGGAACACGTCGTGCGTGTGTACGTGAACGGCGAGCTCGTGATGAACCTCACGTGTTCTCCCGACCATATCGTGGAACTCGTCCTTGGCCGCCTGTTCACCGAAGGCATGATCGCATCCGCCGACGAAGTCGACGAGATGTGGCTGTGCGAGCATTCCACGCGCGTGCTCGTGTACCTGCGCGACCGCGAGGCTGTCGCCATGCCGCGCGATCGCATGGTGCAGGACGTGGGCACCTGCTGCACCGATAACCGCACCCTTTCCAGCCTGTTCCTACGAAACGAAGAGCTGGCTTCCGTCACGCCCATTCCCTGGTTGCCGGAAGACATCTTCGCGTTGGCTGCCGTGTTCGAGTCGGACACGCCCATGCACAAGAAGACGTTCGGGGCGCATAGCTGCTACCTCGCGCGCGGCGCAGAGGTGCTCTATTGCTGCGAGGACCTGGGCCGCCATAATGCGCTCGACAAGGTGATTGGCTGCGCTCTCCTCGATGGCGTGGACCTCAAGCAATGCACGATTTTCACGAGTGGACGCGTGCCCACCGACATGTGCGTGAAGGCCATTCGCGCGGGCGTTCCGCTCATGGTGTCGAAGGCCGTTCCCACCGACCTCGCCGTGAACATGGCCCACGAGCACAACCTCACGCTCATTTGCTCCGCCCATGCCGATTCCTATGTCGTGATGTGACACGTTGAGTGCCACTACAGAAAAAGGCGCCGGGAAAGCATGCATGCTCTCCCGGCGCCTTTGATGGGCTTTGCTGTTTTCTTACCCGTTAACGAGAGACTTGCGCAAGACGCGTTTGGGATCTTTCGCCACGAGGTAAATCGCCCAAGCGGTAAGGCCGATGATCACGACGAGCAGGCCGAGGACCGCGTCGTCGAGCATCGCGGCGGTGTCGGTGATCTCGATGAAACCCTCGCCTTCGATGAGGCCGTTGATGCCGTCAACCGTCCACATGAGGCTCGCGCCCCAGTACATGAGGGCGAGCACGCCCAGATGCAGTTTGCTGTTCGGAGCCGTGGCATACCAGGCGATAGTTGCGATGGCTGCGGCGCAAAGTGTGATAATGAGCGTCATGACATTACGCTCCTTCCACCGCGGTAACCGGCTGGCGTTTGACGGCCATATCAGCCACGACGGTTACGATGAGCCAGGTGACGGAGACGAGAATCGCCATGCCGACGCCCACGGTGCCCATTTCGCCGAGCATCACGGGTATCTCGGTGGGATCGTTCATCGCCGTGAGGAACGGCGGGAAGGGCACGACTTCACCGTGCCACATATGTTCGACGGCAAGCAGGATAACGCCGCCCCAGAGCATGTTCATGAGCCAGCCGAGTTTTCGGGTCCAGCAGATGCCGTCTTTAGAGGGATCAGTGAGCTGGTTACCCTCTGCGTCGACGATACCTTTCTCAATTTCGCTTTTCTTGATGACAGAGCGGATGGCCGTGACGACAATCGCCTCACCACCGCTTACGAGAAAACAAGCCATTATGCCTCCTTTAAAAGTTAATACGAATGGAAAAATTGTAACACTTCTTGATTGTCTGTGTTATGAAAATGAAAATCGTAATAATCTATTTCCTACGAGCGCAACGCGAAGCCTCCCATCATGCTTCGTAGCGTCGGGTTCCACGGCCTGCCTCGACTCTCCTGTACTCGTGAAATTGCGTGGAACCATCCAGCCAAGGTGGGGCGGCAAATCATCCTCGATAAGCCGCCCCGCTCTAATAAGTGTTACGTAATTGAAAAGAATAACAAACAGTGTTACCATCTACCAAGAGATAACACCTTGGAAAGGATGCCGCCTTTCCAAATACCTTGCCGCAGGCGGGCCGGCGACGGCCCGCGCGTTTTTTTCAGGGGGTTGCAATGTCAAAGGAGATGTCCGAATACTGGCAAGGACGCTCCCGTTCGTATTCCAACGGTGTCAAGGGCGAGCTTGCGGGGGAAATGCGTCCCATCTGGCAAGCCGTCTTGTCCTCGCGCACCGCGCGGGCGCGTTTTGCCGCGCGCACAGCCGGGCGAACCCCTTGCGTCGCCGACTTCGGATGCGGCCCGGGAATGTTCTCCATCTTGTATGCCGCCATGGGATGCGAGGTCGTCGCTATGGACTACAGCCAGAACATGCTCGACCATGCGGCTGAAAATGCCCGGCAAGAAGGGGTGTTTCAAAACATTAGTTTTACTTGCGGAGATGTTTCCAAGCTTCCGTTCCCGTCAGGATCCTTCGATGTGGCCGTGTGCCGCAACGTCACCTGGATACTCGAGGATCCCGAACGCGCATACGCAGAATGGCTGCGCGTGTTGGTGCCCGGTGGCAAGCTCTTGGTGTTCGATGCGAATTGGTACCGTTATCTGGTTGACCCGGAGACCGCTCGCCGGCGCGACGAAGATCAGAACGGGCGCATGCTCGAGGGTTGGGATGAAGAAGCGCAGGCGACCTCTGACGAGGAACGCTATTGCGAGGAACTCGCCCAGACGTTGCCATTCACGCATATCCTCCGCCCCGCATGGGATGTTCAGGCATTCGAGCGGCTCGGCTGCAAGGATGTTTCCGTCGATGAGGATATCTGGAAGCTCGTATGGCCGAAAAGCGAACAGGATTATTACGGCGCCACCCCGATGTTCCTGATCGAGGTGGAGAAATAGCGCATGGCCGAAGCACGCGTGAAACCAAAAAGCGCATCGAAAACCGGTGCGGCTGGCTCTCTTGCTCGGAGGGTGCTCGGCGTGCTCATCGTGGTCGTGGGGGTCACTTTCCTCGCGTTCCTGCTTTCATACCTGTCGCCCACCGATGCGGCTACCCGCTATTTCACCGACCATGGCATCTCGCCGAGCCCGGAGCAGCTCGTGGCAAAGCGCCACGAGCTGGGGCTTGACCGCCCCTTCCTCGAGCAGTACGCATCATGGATCATCGCGGTCTTCCAGGGCGATTTAGGCGAATCCATGCGCAACGGACGCTCGGTGTCGGGCTCGCTCATGTCGTGCATGCCGTTTACGCTCGCGCTCACCGCCACTTCGCTTGCGTTGACGCTTGCGATTTCGATTCCACTCGGCCTTGCCTGCGCCTATCGTAAGGACGGGATTCTCGACAACATTGTTCGTGCCGTAACCTATCTGTTCTGCTCGCTGCCCACGTTTTTCGTGGCGCTGCTCCTCTTGTATTTCCTTTCGGTGCAGCTGCACCTGTTCCCCGTGCGGTCCACGCCCGACCTTGCCGGCATCGTGCTGCCCACGTTGTCGATGGGTCTCCCGCTTTCGGCGTGGTATGTAAGGCAAGTGCGCACCGTCGCCCTCGAACAGCTTGATGCCCCGTACGTGGATGGCCTGCGTTCGCGCGGGATTTCCGAACGACGGATACTCTTCGCCCACGTGCTTCGCAACTCCCTCGTGCCCATCCTCGCGCTTGTGGGCATCTCGGTCGGGTCGCTTTTGGGAGGCACTGCCATCGTCGAGAGCATCTTCAATTGGCCGGGTGTGGGCAATCTGTCGGTTGCCGCCATCGGCGCGCGCGATTACCCCGTGGTGCAAGGGTACGCCCTCCTCATGGCACTCGTATACCTTGTGGTGAACTGGGGAATCGGACTGCTCCAACGCGTTGTTGACCCCCGCATCGGCAAGGGGGGCGCATAGCATGCGGAAGACGCGCGAGAACACCAAGCTCATCATATGGGCAGTGATTGCCGCTGTATTCTCCGCGGTGCTCGCCGTGATACCGCTGCTTGTTCCCTTCGATCCGAATGCGACCGATTTGCCGCATGCTTACTGCGCCCCGGGAACCGAGGGCTTCCTGTTGGGAAGCGACTCGGTGGGACGCGATGTCCTGCTGCGCACGCTTTTCGGCGGCAGCGAGTCGGTACTCATGGCGTTCGCCATCGTAGCGGCCGCATTCGTGCTGGGCACGGTTGTGGGCTTGATCGCCGGACTTGCCGGCGGCGCGGTGGATGCGGCGCTTGATAAGCTGATCACCATGTTCCAGGCGTTTCCGGCCTTCGTGCTGGCCATCGCAATTGCGGCGATTCTGGGACAGGGCATCGTGAACATGATCATTGCGGTCGTCGCCGTGAAGTGGACCGAATTTGCGCGATTGGCGCGCAGCCTTGCCTTGAGCCTCAAAGAGTCGGAATGCGTGAAAGCGGCGCGTGTGTGCGGGGCGGGCATTGTGGCAATTGGGCGCAAGTACCTCCTCCCGAACATGCTGTCGCCGCTCGTGGTGATGGCGGCGCTTTCCATCGGAGATGCGGTGCTCACGATGGCGGGCATGTCTTTTTTGGGCTTGGGGCCGGGGCGCCCCACCAACGAATGGGGAGCCATGATGAGCGAGCAGCGCTCGGCTTTCCAGTTTGCCCCCTGGTGCATCCTCGTGCCGGGCGTGGCGCTTTTCACAGCCGTAACCATCTTCAACCTATTGGGCGATGCCCTGCGCGATGCGCTCGACGTGAGATCCCAATCGGTTGTGGGTGCCATAACGGGAAATGGTTCAGATGGCGACCTTCAAGAGGGAGGTCCGGAAAGGAGAAAGGGAACCATGGGCAATTACAAGCGCAAGGGCATCCTCGCCACCGCCATGGCTGGTTGCCTCGCTGCGGCGCTCGCGCTGGGCGGATGCGGTGGAGCCGCAACCTCGTCTTCGGCGGCCGACGCCGGCGATTCTGCTGGCGGCGAAAAGGTCCTGAATGCCGGCTCGACGGCGTATTTCTACGCCGAGAGCATGGACCCGGCAAACAGCTGGGATGGATGGGAGATGCAGTACTACGGCATCACCGAGAACCTGCTGAAGCTCGCCGATGACTTCACGGTGCAGCCGTGGCTCGCCACCTCGTGCGAGAATGTCGATGAGCTCACCTGGAAACTCGAGCTGCGCGATGACGTGACCTTCACCAATGGCGAGAAGATGACGGGCGATGCCGTGAAGGCCTGCCTCGAGCGTACCTACAAGGTGCAGCCGCGTGCTGCCGAGACGCTTGCCATCGATTCCATCGAAGCCGATGGCCAGACCGTCACCATCAAGACCAAGCAGGCTGTTCCCTCGTTCGAGAACGTCATCTGCGACCCGGTGTTCAGCATCTACTACGTGGGCGATGACATCGATTATGCCGCCGACACCCCCTGCACCGGCCCCTACAAGATGAGCGAGTATGTGTTCGAGGATCACACCACCCTCGTGCCGAACGAGAACTACTGGGGTGGCACGCCCAAGCTCGACAAGATCGTGCTGAACACGTTCTTCGACACCGATAGCCAGATACTGGCGATGCAGAATGGCGAGCTTGACATCCTGGCGATGCCCGGTGCCTCGGCATATAAGACGCTCGTGGACAACGGCGACTTCGTGAAGCTTTCAAACACGTCCACCCGCGCCGATTTCGTTCGTTTCAACATGAAGCATAAGGTGGTTGCCGATCCCGCGGTGCGTAAGGCCGTGTCCTACTGCATCGACCGCGAAAACTATGCAGACGTCATCAACCTGGGCACCGAGGTCCCGAGCTATGGCGTGTATAGTGCGCAGCTGCCCTATGGCGGAACCGAGGGCCTGAGTGTGACCGTCGACAAGTTCAGCACCGACGAGGCTGCCAAGGTTCTCGACGAGGCCGGAATCGTCGACACCGACAACGACGGCACGCGCGAGCTGCCCGACGGCACGCCGGTTGTGATCAAGTTGGTCAACTGCTCCACCTACGAGCGCTTCGTCAACCTGGTGGACGACCTGCAGTCCAAGCTTGCCTCCGTGGGCATCAAGCTGGATGTGGTGTCGGTTGACTACTGGCTGCAGGACACCGAGACCTACGAGAAGGACGATCCCGACATGACCATCGACAGCTATGGTATGGCTCCCACGGGTGACGCCGACTACTTCGCCAGCATGTGCTTCACGTCCAAGGGCTCCAGCAACTTCGGCAAGTACAGCAACGAGGAAGTTGACGCGCTGGTAAAGGAGCTCGAGGCGACCTTCGATTCCGAGAAGCGCGACGAGATTACCAAGCAGATCTCCCAGAAGGTGCTTGACGACAACGCCTACATCTTCTTCTCGAATTCCCAGACCTCCTACATCGCGAGCCCGAACGTGAAGGGCGTCGCGATTGCACCGAGCGAGTACTACTTCATCACGGTGGACACCGATATCGAGCGGTAACGTGACGCGCGAGGGGAAACATATCCTTTCGATCGAAGGCCTGGACGTCTTTTACGGAGGCGTCCAGGCCGTGCGTGGCGTCTCGTTCGATGTTGCCCCGGGAGAAATCCTGGGAATCGTCGGCGAGAGCGGTTCTGGCAAATCCACCGTCCTGCGGACGGTGGCGGGATTGCTGGGGAGGTCCGGTGTGGCGACGGGCAAGGTGATCTTTGATGGCCTCGACCTGCTCTCGATGCCGCCGAGAGAGCACGCCCGCCTGCGTGGGCACCGCGTGTCCTACGTGTTCCAGAATCCGGTGCTTTCCCTGGACCCTCTGTTCCCGGTGAGCAAGCAGTTCGATGAGTGCCTCATGGCGCATGACCGGGCGCATGAGGGCTTTGGGGGGCGGCGTGCACAACGGAGCGCCGTTGCTTCTTACCGGGAAACGGAGCGGTCGGTGCTGGCCGAAATGGGATTTTCAGATCCCGATCGCGTGCTCGCTGCACGCCCGGATCAGCTATCCGGCGGTGAATGCCAGCGCGTGGTCTTGGCCATGTCGGTTGCCTGCGATACGACGCTGCTTCTGGCTGACGAGCCCACGAGCGCGCTCGATGTCGCATCCCAGCAGCAGGTGACGGGCTTGCTATCGCGCATCCGCGAGCAGCGGGGCACCACCATCGTCATCGTGAGCCACAACATCGCCGCCATCGGCAAGATCGCCGATCGCATCGGCGTCATGTACCGGGGGGCGATGGTGGAAATCGGCGCGCGTGACCACGTGCTGCATTCCCCCTCGCATCCGTATACCGCGAATCTCATCGCCGCAGTTCCCCGAACGGATGGCAGTCTTCCGCGGATTCCCGAACCGTGGAAGGGGGAGTAGCCATGTTGCTGGAAGTTCGCGATGTGGGCAAGACCTATCAGACACGCGAAGGGGCCTTCACCGCGCTCGAAGGCGTGAGCCTCGAGGTTGGGCAAGGCGATACCGTGGGCCTGATAGGCACGAGCGGAAGCGGCAAGTCCACGTTTGCATCCATTCTCGCCGGCTTGGAGACGGCCGACTCGGGGACCATTGCCTTTTGCGGGGCCATATGGGACGCCTCGGTTCGTCCGTCTCGGCGGCAGGGCGCCTATCGGGATGCCGTGCGGAATCTCCAGATGGTGTTCCAAAACGCTCCCGCCTCGTTTTCCGAGCGCATGCGCGTGGGGCAGGGTATCGCCGAGGGCATCGCATACCGGTCCGAAGTGCCTGCTCGCGAACATGGATGGCGCGTGGATGAAGCGCTCGAGATGGTGGGATTGCCCACGTCATACGCCCATCGCTATCCCTGGGAGCTTTCCGGCGGCGAATGCCAGCGTGCCGCAATCGCTCGTGCAATCATCTCGCGCCCGCGGCTGCTGATTTGCGACGAGCCCACCAGCGCCCTCGATGTGACCGTGCAGGCCCAGGTGGTTCATCTGCTCGCCGACCTATGCTCCGAGATGGACATGGCGTGCTTATTTATCAGCCACGACCTCGCGCTGGTGCGCGGTCTCTGCAGATGGGTGTACGTGCTCGATTCGGGGCGCATCGTGGAGCGCGGTCCTGCAGCGCTCCTCTTCAACGACCCGCAAGCCGAGGCGACCAAGCGTCTGGTGGCATCGGTTGCCGCCATCTGATGCCCCGGGTTTTCGATCTGACAAACGGCCCCATTGCCAGGGGGATCGTCCTGTTCGCGTTGCCCCTTCTGGGCGCGAGCGTCATTCAGCAGCTCTATAGCACGGTTGACCTGCTTTTCGTAGGGAACGTGCTGGGAACCCAGGCAACTGCCGCCCTTGGCGTGGGTTCGCTGCTCATCACGTGCCTGGTGGGATTGTTTAGCGGAATCTCGGTCGGCGCGAACGTTCGCGTGGCAAACCTCGTGGGAGCAGGGGACCAGGTGGGTGCGATTCGGTCGTGCCGGATGTCGCTCCTGCTGGGATTGTTTGGCGGATTCGCGTTGGTGTTGGCGGGTGAGGCGCTCGCCAACCCGTTCGTTGTATGGATGGAGATTCCGCCCGATGCTGCTGCCGATGCACTGATATACCTTCAGTTTGCGGTGGCTGCGTCGCTTCCGATAGCCGTGTATAACACATGTGCCGGCGCGCTTCGTGGTTTGGGTGATTCGCGTTCTCCGCTTCTCGCGCAGCTCATTGGCGGTTTGTTTAACATAGGGGCTAACGGAGCCGCCCTGTGCGTGTTTGAACTTGGAATCGCCGGGTGCGCGTTGGCGACGTTCCTGTCGAACGCCGTCGCCGCATTCATAGCTGCGGCGATACTCTTGGGGACCCCGGAAGAGGCGAAAGGCCGTGGGGGATGGATTGACTGGGAGTTTGGGCGGTTCGTGCTGTTGTTCGGTCTTCCCATAGCTGCTCAGACGCTTGCAATCACGGTGTCGAATGTGGTTGTGCAACATCAGGTGGACCTCTTGGGGGTCGAGGCGGTTGCTGCATTTGCCATTTACCTGAAGGTGGAGCTCCCCATCTATTTTCCTATTCTGGCGATGGGTCAGGCGGCAACGACGTTCGTCGCGCAAAACGATGGTGCTGGGAAGCAAAGTCGTTGCGTGAGGGGAGTGCGGGTATGCCAGGTGATCTGTCTCATTTTGACGGTTGCACTGTCTGCCATGATGCTCGCGGTTGGTCCGTGGGCTTTCGGGCTATTCGACCGCGATGAGGCTGTCGTATCCTTGGGACTTGCCATGATCGGGACGACGTTTCCGTTCTACTTCTTCTATGCAGTGCTGGAGGTGCAGGCAGATGCCATTCGCGGTTACGGCCATTCTCTTGCTCCTGCGCTTGCCGTCCTATTCAACATCTGCGTGCTTCGCATCGTTCTCGTCCTCGCGCTTGGCGTTAACGGGTCCAACGTCGTCGAGGTCGCGATGACATACCCCATAACCTGGTTTACAGCGATGGTTTCGGTGCTCGCCTGCAAAAAGGTGATGCGTATTGGATGAGACAAGAGGACGGGCCATTTGCCCATCAGTTTCAGCTACTTGAGCTTTGCGATCTCTTCCAGCAGGCGCTTCGTCGCGAAATCCGAAACCTCCTGGTTCACCGTGTCGTAGGCGGTCACGAGGCGCGTGGCCTCGTCGGTGAGGGTGGAACCGCGGGCGCCGTCACGTTCGATGAGCTTCATGCCCAGTTGTTCTTCGGCGCTGTTCATGAGCTTCCAGGCCTTGCTGTAGGCCATGTGCATGTCCTTCGCGGCGCGGTTGAGCGATCCGGTGTCGCGCACGCCGCCCAGCAAGGCGATGAGTCCGGGGCCGAATGCCGCTTCTTGGTCGCCATTCCCGTGAGCAAGGTAGATTTTCGCGAATGCCCTATATGTCGCCATGGAATGCCGCCCTTCGTGTTGCTTTGCTAACCAAAGCGATTATCCCATAAAGGGGAAATGTTCTCCACTCAGAATAGATTCTCTGCTGATGAATGGAGCGTAACGAACCCCCGCGATTGGCACGGCTCGGGGTTTTCGTCCAACATGAAATGGTCGGCCTATCGAATCGACTTCCGATGATGGGCCGCTTGCTGTTTTTGAACGGTTCCCGCTTGGCCTTATTTGAACCAGGCGTGCGCGAGGGCGAGGATGCCCGACTCGATATGGTCGAGGGGAATCGCCGAATAGCCCACGAGCACGTAGTTCCAGTCAGCGGGCATGTCTTCCACCCAGTCCTGGCTCGTGGGGTACACGCAAACCCCGGCTTCGGCCGCAAGCGCGATGAGTTCGGCCTCGCTGCGTCCGTCGCGCGGACGCACGAGCACGTGCAAGCCGGTTTCCTGCTGCAGGTAGTCGACCTTATCGCCCAGATGCTGCTCGATGGCCGCGATGAGGGTGTCGTGCTTCCTGCGGTAGAGGGTCTGCAGGCGGCGCAGGTGGGCGTACCAGTAATCCCCCCGCATGAATTCGGCGAGCGTGTACTGCGTCTGCCACGGCACCTGCGTGTGCAGGATGCCTTTGGGGCTCAGCCAGCGGATCATGAGCTTCGGCGGGAGCACCATGTAGGTGAGGCAGAATGACGGCGAGAGCGATTTCGAGAACGTCCCCATCGTGATGACGCGCCCCGTGCCGTCGAGCGCGTGAAGCGAGGGCAGGTGCGGGCTGCCGTAGCGGAATTCATGGCAGTATTCGTCTTCCACGATGTAGGCGTTGTTTTCTGCGGCCCAAGCCACGAGCTCTTTGCGCTGCTCCAGGCTCATGAGCGCGTTCGTGGGGTATTGGTTTGCCGGGGT
>JAUNEQ010000227.1 GCA_030525445.1 Coriobacteriia bacterium
CCAAGGGGCGAAAAGCGGTTCCCGCTTTCGCCCCTTACCCTGTTGAAAGTGGGAACACGTGGAATTCGGAACCATGATGAGCATCCTGGGCGCGGGCTTTATCCTGACGCTGCAGGTATTCGTCGTCACCCTCATCGGCTCGTTGCCGTTGGGCATCGTCATCGCGCTTGCGCGTATGAGCAAGTTCAAGCCCCTGTCGCTCATCGCGCAGGTCTACATCTCGTTCATGCGCGGCACGCCGCTGATGCTGCAGTTGATGGCGCTGATGTTCGGCCCTTACTACCTGTTCGGGATCTCCATGGGTTCCGACTGGAAGTTCTGGGCTTGCGATATCGGATTCATCCTCAACTACGCGGCGTACTTTGCCGAGATCTACCGCTCGGGCATCCAGTCCATCCCGGTGGGCCAATACGAAGCCGCCGAGGTGCTGGGCTACACGAAGTCGCAGACGTTCTTCCGCATCGTACTCCCGCAGGTCATCAAGCGTATCCTGCCAGCCATGGGCAACGAGATCATCACGCTCGTGAAGGACACGTCGCTCGCGTTCGTGCTGGGCATCGCCGAGATGTTCACCGAAGCCAAGGCGCTCGCCGCCAGCCAGGTGAGCATGCTGCCCTATGTTATCGCCGCCGGTATGTACTGGGTCTTCAACCTCGCGGTCGAGTTCATCTTGAATAAGATCGAGAAGAAGATGTCTTACTACCATGACTAGTTCGGAGGAAGTTACCGTGGCAGAACGCGATACCATCGTTTCGCTGGAACATGTCGAGAAGAGCTTCGGCTCGAACATGGTGTTGAAGGACATCAGCGTCGAGGTGAAGAGGGGCGAGGTCGTCAGCATCATCGGGTCGTCTGGTGGCGGCAAATCGACGCTGCTGCGCTGCGCGACGCTGCTCGAGACCTTCGAGCGTGGCAAGCTCGCCTACGGCGACCTCATCGTTGCGCAGAACAACGCTTCGGCCCAGGCGGTATATGGCGACAAGCGTGTGCTTGCCCAGGCGCGCACGAAGTTCGGCCTCGTGTTCCAGAACTTCAACCTGTTCCCGCATCGCACCGTGCTGCAGAACATCTGCGACGCGCCCATCCTGGTGAAGAAGATGCCGCGCGATGAGGCCGAGGCAAAGGGCATGGAGCTCGTGGCCAAGATGGGCCTGCAGGGCAAGGAGAACATGGTGCCCTGCGAGCTTTCCGGCGGCCAGCAGCAGCGCGTGGCCATTGCCCGCGCGCTTTGCATGGAGCCCGAGATGCTCTTCTTCGACGAACCCACGAGCGCGCTCGACCCCGAGCTTACGCAGGAGATTTTGAAGGTCATCCGCGGCCTGGCTGAAGAGCATATGACGATGGTCATCGTGACGCACGAGATGCTGTTCGCGCGCGATGTTTCCGACCGCATCATCTTCATGGACCAGGGCGTCATCGTGGAAGAGGGCCCCGCCAAGGAAGTCATCGACAACCCGCAGCATAACCGCACGAAGGCATTCCTTTCGAAGATCGCGGACTAGCCCGTGGGACGCCACCCCGGAGGTCCTGTCCCGGCCGGAGCCGGGACAGCACCTCCGGGGTGGCGTCCCAGCTATATCGGACATTTTTCGGCAAAATGACGGGTGTCGTTATGCCCGAAATACGTGTGAAGCGGGCGTATACTACTAGGAACAACGTTCTCCGATGGACAATAGGCCGAAAAGGAGTGAAATATGTTCGCGTCTAAAATCATGAACGGTTTCGGACCGCTCGCTGGCGTGAAGGTCGTCGAGTTGGCCGACTGGGTTGCCGGTCCTGCCGGCGTCCGCATGCTGGGCGAATTCGGCGCCGAGATCATCAAGGTCGAGAACCCGAAGGGCGACCCGCAGCGCACGCAGTGCTGGGGTTTCGGTGGCAGGAACACCGAACGCTGCGATCCCACGTATGAAAACGTGAATGCGAATAAGGACTGGATTTCGCTGAACCTGAAGACGGAAGAGGGCATGGCCATCATGATGGACCTGCTCGCCGAGGCCGACGTGTTCGTGAACGGCCTGCGCAATAAGGCGCTCGTGAAGCTGGGCCTCGACTGGGAGACCCTGCACGAGAAGTTCCCCCGCCTCATCTGGTGCCAGATGCGTGGTTACGGCGAGTGGGGCGAGATGAAGGACGAGCCGGGCTATGACGCGGTGTGCTGGGGCGCGCGCGGCGGCGTGAACGCCACGTTCCGCCAGGCGGGCGAATCTCCGGCGACGGCTCCGCAGGCATTCGGCGACTTCAATGCGTCGTCCATCTTCGCCGGTGGCATCTGCGCGGCGCTTTATGGCCGCGAGAAGACGGGCAAGGGCGAAAAGGTTGTCATTAACCTGTACCACGTTGCCGTGTGGGCACAGACCTTCGGCATCCAGTCCGCTCAGTTCGGCGCGCAGTACCCGAACCACCGCACGCGCGTGAACAACCCGTTCAACAACACCTACAAGAGCAAGGACGGCGTGTGGTTCCTCATCTGCATGCCCGACTACAACCGCTACTACCCGTCCATGATGAAGATGCTCGGGCAGGACGACATGCTCGACAACGAGCAGGCATCCACGCTTACCGGCGTCGCGGAGAACAAGCTGCAGCCGTTCGTGATTTCCAAGATCGAAGAGGGCTTTGCGACCAAGGATTACGAGGAGTGGGATCGCATTCTGCTCGAGGAGCAGGTGCCGCACCAGAAGCTGTTCGACATGCACGACATCATGGC
>JAUNEQ010000228.1 GCA_030525445.1 Coriobacteriia bacterium
CCGTCATCGGCACCGAGCGCCACGAGAGCCGCCGTATCGAC
The DNA here is from genome assembly GCA_030525445.1 of Coriobacteriia bacterium. Classification (GTDB taxonomy): domain Bacteria; phylum Actinomycetota; class Coriobacteriia; order Coriobacteriales; family Eggerthellaceae; genus UMGS1519. Next base: position 42 of record JAUNEQ010000228.1, read on the forward strand.
AACCAGCTGCGCGGTCGTTCCGGCCGTCAGGGCGACCCGGGCAACACGCAGTTCTACCTGTCGCTTGAAGACGACCTGATGCGCAAGTTCGGCGGCGACCGCATGGGCAGCATCGACAAGATGATGCAAAAGACCAACATGCCCGACGACATGCCCATTCAGGCGGGCATGGTCTCGAAGGCCATCGAGGGCGCGCAGCGCCAGGTCGAGACCATGAACTTTGGCATCCGCAAGAACGTTCTCGAGTACGACGACGTCATGAATCTCCAGCGTCAGGCCATCTACGAGGAGCGCAACGCCATCCTCGACGGCAAGGACATGACCGAGCGCATCGAGGGCATCATCGAGGATTCCGCCCGCGCCATCGTCGAGGACAACTGCCCGGCGCGTTCCGCGAGCGACGACTGGGATCTGGATGCCGTGAACAAGTGGGCGGCCCAGATGACCGGCCGCGATGACTTCGACGCGTCCGCCGTTGACCACGAGGACGACCCCGAAGCCGTGATCGAGGCCCTGTGCGATTACCTGCGCGGCGTCTACGACGAGAAGGCCGAGGCGCTTGGCGATGAGGTCATGAAGAAGCTCGAGGGCCAGATCATGCTGCGCATCATCGACTCCCGTTGGATGACGCACCTGCAGGAGATGGATTACCTCAAGACCGGCATCGGCCTGCGCGCATTCGGCCAGCGCGACCCGCTCGTGGAATACAAGGAAGAGGCCCATGCGGCGTTCGGCAAGATGACCGCCACGCTGTACGAGGACTTCCTGCGCACGCTGCTGCGCCTGCAACTCGCGGTGCGCGAGATTCCGGAAGAGCAGCAGACGCCCGAGCGCAAGATGCAGTTCAACAACCCCGAGGAGAACCTCGGTCCCCAGCAGGGTGCGGCCCCGGTGGCGGCCGACGATGCGCCGGTGGGCGGCAAGCATGCCAAGCCCGAGGGCAAGGAAGCCCCGAAGGTCCAGACCTTCGTGAAGGACAAGGACGACCCGTGGGCGAACGTGGGACGCAACGATCCCTGCCCGTGCGGGAGCGGCTTGAAGTACAAGAAGTGCCACGGGAAGGCCGGTGCGTAGTTGATCGACCTGAAGGAACTGGAGAAGGAGCTCGACGGGCTTTCCGAACGCGTGCAGGAAGCCCGTTCCTTCTTGCATATCGGCAAATGCGAGTACGATGCCAAGCGCCTCGAGGAGGAGTCGGCAAAGCCCGGGTTCTGGGACGACCCCCAGCATGCGCAAGAGGTTTCGAAGCAGCTCGCCGACCTGAAATCCCTCATCGCCGATTACGAGCGCGCCTGCCGTCTCGCCTCCGACGCCCGCGAGGCCCTGGAGTTCGCGGCCGATGACGCCGATTTCGCCGAAGAGGCCCGCCAGGCAGCCGATGAGCTCGCGGGTTTGCTCGATGAGTTCGAGGTGCAGTCGTGGTTCGGCGGCCGGTTCGACGGCCAGGGCGCCATCGTGTCGATTCATCCCGGTGCCGGCGGCCTGGAGGCGCAGGACTGGTGCGACATGCTCTACAAGATGTACCGCCATTACTGCAGCGCGAAGAAATGGAAGGCGACCGAGCTCGATGTCGTTCCCGGCGAGGGCATCGGCCTCGACCGTGCGAGTTTCCAGGTGGACGGCAAGAACGCCTACGGCATGCTGCGCTCCGAGATTGGCGTGCACCGTCTGGTGCGCATTTCGCCGACGGATGACAAGAAGCGCCGCCACACGACCTTCGCGAGTGTGGAAGTGCTGCCGATTTTGCCCGAAGACATCGAGGTCGACCTCAACCCCGCCGATGTTCGCGTGGACGTCTACCGCGCGAGCGGTCCCGGCGGCCAGTGCGTGAACACCACCGATTCCGCGGTGCGCCTCACGCATATTCCCACGGGCATCGTCGTGACCTGCCAAAACCAGAAATCGCAGCTGCAGAACAAGGAAGCCGCCTTCCAGGTGCTGCGCGGCAAGCTCTACGAGCTGGAAGAGCGCAAGCGCCAGGAAGAAATTTCCGCCTTGCGCGGCGAGAAGATGGACAATTCCTTTGGCAGCCAGATCCGCAACTACGTGCTGTATCCCTACCAGATGGTGAAGGATTTGCGCAGCAGCGTCGAAACCGGCAACGTCGATGCCGTCCTCGGAGGCGACCTCGATCAATTCGTCATCGGCTACCACCGCTGGAAGGCTTCGCAATAAGGTGCGCGAGGCAGACGGCCTGACCTCTTGTCTCGCGAATACCCCGAATCAAGTCCCTTCTGTTAAACCACACGCGGGACGTGCGACCCCGTTGTCATCCTGAGCGCAGGCGCAAAGCGCCGGGGCCGAAGGGTCTCTCTCGGCGCTTGCCGCAGGAGGGGTTGCGACCGCTTCGCACCAGCGGGAGGCCCCTCGGCTCCGCGGGCTGCGCCCGCCCCGCTCGGGATGACGCCGACGGCGGATATCAGCCCCAAGTGCACATTAAGCTAGAGCAAGCCCCAAAGCCGCTTGTCGCAGCATGCTGCAAGCGACATTTTGGCGTTCGGGCCAAAAAGGGCGTTCCCCTTTGGCTCATGCGGCACCCATGCAGAGCCGGGTCCGCGCCATGCTCTGCCGCCTCCTGGCAGAGAACCGGCTGCGTGCCCAGCACGGCGCCGGTTTTGCGCCAGGGGGCGGCATTTCATGGCAGAGAACCGGCAGCGTGCTGG
>JAUNEQ010000229.1 GCA_030525445.1 Coriobacteriia bacterium
ATCCGATTGTCGCGGTGAGAACGGATGAAGGCCTTTGCACCTGCGCCCACCAGGCTCGCCTTAGCGCTTGACGAGCATCCTCTTCGCCTTGGACAGGTACGAGAGGTACAGGATGTACATCAGAGCCAACGCGACAAGGGACACGGCCGCCGCCGCGGAAGCGACGGACTGCATGGTCGATGCGGCAATCGAGGCAACGGCGCTGGCGGCAATGCCCACAATCAGGATGACCGTAATCGCCTTGCCGCGCGACACGAGCTTCGTGTTGCCGAGCTGCTTTGCGAGCTCCATGACGCCCCGGATCGAATACAGGAATACGAAGAGCGAGAAGATCTCGATGAGGCAGCCCAGGAAGGAAACACCCAGGTTCTGCTCGCCGCCATCGCCGATAAGGACGCCTATGACGACCGTCACGACGATCATGAGGATAGCCGCCCAGAAGGCCTTCTTCATGTACCTGGGCTCGTCTTTGCCCGCCTGATGTAAGCCCACGAAAACCAGGATCTCGCCGATGAGCACGAAAAGCAGCGACGGCACAAAAGTCGCGAGAACGCCGATCGCCATGCCCCCCGCCGCCTCTTCGCTCAAGACTCCCGCCGATTCGGCGCTCATCGCACCAACCCCCAAGAAGATGGCGATAGCGAGAAGAATCGAGCCGATCAGCTGAAAGATCTCACCGGCGTATAGCTTCTTCACGCCAGCATATGCATCTGGGAAAGTCATTCGAAGCCTCCATTCGCGTATCCCCATAACGCAGAATGCGCCGAAACGCATTCCATTCCTATGTTCACTTGTGTTGTACGCGGCCCATCCATGTCCCATCCCAAAGTCTCCGCATAAGGGAACGTCCGGACCTGGAATCCGGGAATCCGCCCCCGCAAGGCAGCGGCACGATCGCGCGTCCCGCGGTTACAGCTTGTTGATGTCGGTGAGCTTGAAGGCCGGGATGCGGCGCAGCGCGATGAGTTCATCGATGTTGCGACCCATCGTCTGGAGCTTCACGCAAAACGACCCGTTATCGCTTTCGTAATCCTGGATGGCCTGGTAGCCGGCCTCCACGTCGTCCACGTCGGGCAGGGCGGACAGCTTCGCCACGTCGTCGTTGGTGAGGCCATAGGGGTACACCACCTGGAAGTGGTGCAGGTTGCCTTCGTTGAACACCTTGTCGGCAGCCGTCTGCAGCGCCGGCGACGACCAGAAGATGCCGGAGAACACGCCGACGCCCATGGCGACGAACATCAGGATGGAGAAAAACGAGACGAACGACGCCTTGATGTTCGCGATGAGCTCTGCGATTTGAGTCGGTTTCATGGCGGCCGTTCCCTACCACACCAGGTCGACGGCCTTGGCCGGATGGCGGTTGATGGTCACTTCGTGCGTCTGGCCGTTGCGCATGCGCACCACGCGGTCGGCCATGCGCGTGATCTCCTCGTTGTGGGTCACCATCACGAGCGTCGTGCCCTCGGCCACCACCTGCTCCATCACCTGAAGTACCTCGATGCTCGTCACATAGTCGAGCGCGGCCGTAGGCTCGTCGGCGAGGATGATCTTCGGGTTCTTCACCAGGGCGCGCGCGATGGACACGCGTTGCTGCTGGCCGCCCGACATCTGGGACGGGTAGTTGCGGCTGCGCTCCTGCAGGCCGACCACCTGCAGGGCCTCCTCGGCGTCGCGCGGGTTGTCCACGAGCTCGCCGATGAGCTTGAAATTCTGCAGCGCCGTGAGGTTGGGCATAAGGTTGTAGCTCTGGAAGATGAAGCCGATGTTGCCGCGGCGGTATTCCGTGAGCTGGTCCTGCGTCGCCGAGGAAAAGTCCTCGCCGCGGTAGACGAACGAGCCACTCGTGGGCTGGTCCATGCCGCCGATGATGTTCAGCAGCGTCGACTTGCCGCAGCCGCTCTCGCCCATCAGCACGAGGAACTCGCCCTCGTACACGTCGAGGTTCACGCCCTTGAGCACCTTCGTCACGATGTCGCCGTTGCGGAACTCGCGCGTGATGCCGCGCAGGCTCATGACGACCTCGCCCGGCTGCCACGGTTCCTGGATGGCCTCGTTCTCGTCGATGGCGATGGCGGCCATCATGGCCATGATCTCCATGACGTCGGCGGCCGCTTCGGTGAAGGGCTCGGCGCCCGCCTCATTCAGGAATTGGACGACGCCCAGGTCCTCGTGGGAATTCGAGAACGGCACGCACACCATGGAACCGATCTCGATGCCCTCGAAGTCCTTCGCGGTCGCCTCATCACGGTTCGTCGCAAAATCGAATCGGCGGTCGGCGACCTGGGATTGGAAGACCCGGCCCACGATGCCCTCACTCACCGCGCGCGTGCACGAGGTGAGGTCGATGGGGGCGATCCAATAGTAAGGACGCAACCGGTTGTCGGCCTACTTGTCCAGGTACCAGATGACCGCCATGTGCGCGCCCACGTTCTGGACGATTGCCTTCAGGCCGCCCTGCAAGGCATCGTCGAGCGTCGCCGCATTCGCGATGGCGCTTTGCACCTGGCCGATCGCCTTGTAGTACCCCAGCACGGATTTATCCATTCCAACAACCTCACGTGGATGTGTCGTCTACCGTGGCCCGGACGCGCTATCGCCAGCGGCCGGACTTTTCCATTATACGTACAGGCAATACCCACGGGCTCCATGATTCGCACGGGAAACCCCATGTTTGCGAATCGGGACGTCCGGGGGCGGTGGT
>JAUNEQ010000064.1:0-3618 GCA_030525445.1 Coriobacteriia bacterium
GTGTAGTCCTTCAGGATGGCGGTGGTGTCGTGCATGTACCAGCCGGGGAATGCGGTATGGCTGCTGAAAAGCCCGGTGGGAACGGGGCATACGTCGCAGCCCGCTGCCGAAAGCACGGGGATGGCAACGCCGAGCGAGCACTTGCCATAACCGCACAGGTCGTGCACCGCGGCGATGCGCGGGATGTAGGCGCCTTCGCGCACATAGAGTTTCTCAGCCATGTATCCTCCTCGAAAGTGGATGCGTAATGGTTGCCAACTATACGCCTATCTGGGCGAATAGTCAGAACAAGTAATTGATAGGTAACAATCTCGAAAACCGATAACCCCCGACATCTTGGGATAATCGCCGGGGCTGGGTGCTTGCCTAGTCGTCGATTTCCTCGAACAGGTCGAAGTCGTTTTCGCTCTTGGGGCGGTCGACGAACTTCTTGCGGGTGCGACGTTCCATGATGACGGCCAGGATAACGCAGAGGACCAGGCACACCAGCACGGAAATGCCGATGCCCTCGGGGGTTTCGAATACGAAATGATAGAGCTGGTCGAAATCCATGGTAGTCCTTTGTGGTTATCGGGGCATTTGCACACGGTAGAGTATACTGTACGACTCCGAGGAGCGTCCGAAAAGGGCGCGCCCCGTTTTCATAACTACAGAATTTCAGGAGGAATGCCACCATGTTGGACCTGCGTTTTGTCCGCGAGAATTTGGATGCCGTGGCCGAGGCCATGAAGAACCGCAATGCGAAATTCGACGCTGCCCGCTTCAGCGAGCTCGATGAGGCGCGTCGTGCGGGCATCGCAGAGGAAGAAAGCCTGCAGGCCCAGCGCAACAAGACCTCCAAGGAAATCGGCGCCCTCATGAAGCAGGGCAAGAAGGACGAGGCCGAAGCGGCCAAGGCGCAGGTACGCGAGATCAACGAGCAGCTCGCTGCGGCGAGCGCCAAGCGCGCCGAGGCCGACGAAGCCCTTCAGCAGGTGCTCATGGGCACGCCGAACATGCCCGATGCCACCACGCCGGTTGGCGCCGACGAGAACGACAATCCCGAGGTGCGCCGCTGGGGCACCCCGCGCGAGTTCGACTTCGAGTTCAAGGCTCACTGGGATCTGGGCACCGACCTGGGCATCATCGATTTCGAGCGCGCGGTGAAGCTCGCCGGCACACGTTTCGTGCTGCTGGGCGGCGCAGGCGCCCGCCTCGAGCGCGCCCTCATCAACTTCATGGCCAACACGCACGTCGACCGCGGCTACAAGGAATGGTGGCCGCCGGCCATGGCTAACGCCACCACGCTCACCGGCACCGGCCAGCTGCCCAAGTTCGAGGAAGACCTGTTCAAGACCCGCGAGGGCATGTACCTCATCCCCACGGCCGAGGTTCAGCTCACCAACATCCATGCCGGCGAGGTGCTCGATGCGAGCCAGCTGCCGCTGAAGTATTGCGCCTACACCCCGTGCTTCCGCGAGGAAGCCGGTAGCGCCGGCCGCGACACGCGCGGCCTCATCCGCGTGCACCAGTTCGACAAGGTCGAGATGGTGAAATACGCGAAGCCCGAGGAGAGCTTCGACGACCTGGAAGCCATGGTCGCCGATGCCGAGAACATCTTGCAGCAGCTTGGCCTTCCGTATCGCGTGATCAGCCTGTGCACCGGCGACATCGGATTCTCCTCTGCGAAGACCTACGACCTGGAGGTGTGGCTGCCCAGCTACAACGCCTACAAGGAGATTTCCAGCTGCAGCGACTGCACCGACTTCCAGGCGCGCCGCGCGAATATCAAGTACCGCGACCCCGACAACTTCAAGGGCACGCGTTACGTCCACACGCTGAATGGTTCGGGCCTCGCCGTTGGCCGCACGATGGCCGCGGTGCTGGAGAACTACCAGCAGGCCGACGGCTCCGTGAAGGTGCCCGACGTGCTGGTGCCGTACATGGGCGGTCTCGAGGTCATTCGCCCCGAGGCGTAATACTTTCATCTCCGCCACGAATCTCGCACGCAGCGCCCCCGCTTGTCATCCCGAGCGAGCGAAGCGAGCCGAGGGACCTTATGCAAGCAGGGAAAAGCGCAGATTAACGGCATCTCGCACGCAGCAACGGAAAACGAACCATAAACGGAGCACAACATGCCTGACGCACGAGAGAACGACAACGCCACCGCCGCCGAGCGCGATGAAGCGCTCGCGGACGGTGCGCTCGTGCCCGAAGAGGTCGATGCGCAGCCGGGCGAGGCGGATGTTTCGGTCGTCGAAGCGAAAGCCGTCCCCGATGCTGCTGTTTCGGTTGATGAAGCCGGTTCCGAAGAAGACGTCGAGGTCGTCGAGGCCGAACTCGTCGAGGCGAAACGCCCCTCGGTGAACGGCCATCTCGCAAAGCCGAAGAAAAAGAAGGCGAAGGAGCCCAAGGCGCGTAAGCCCATCAACGCAAAGCGCGTGCGTCATGTTATCTGCGGCATTATCGCGGCAGTGCTCGTGGCGGCGCTCGTGGCCGTGGGCTTGTTCTGCTGGCAGAAGTGGATGCACTTCGATGACGCGGCCGATATCCAGGGCGTGTGGAAGGTCCAGTCGACGGGCGACACCATCGTGTTCGACAAGCGCAACCTGAAGCTTACGCGCGGCATCTCGTATGAGTACCGGCTCGATGCGAACGAGAAGACGATAACCTACGCATTTGGCGACCTTTCCGGTGGCGGTCATTACTACTTCAGCGGGGATAGGCAGACGCTCATCATCATCGATGGCGACGAGCGGTTGGGCACCCTTGCCGAAGTGGGCTTTCTGCCGGAAGACCTGGTGAACAACGATGATGCGACCGACAACAAGACGGTGCTCGCAAAGGTTTCCGATGACACGACCGCCGAGCCTTCGGGCACGGCAACCGGCGTGACGGCCGGGATGGCTCCGGGAGAACGCGAATACGTCTTGAAGCCGGAGCCGTCTAGCTCTTCGAGCTCGAGCAAGAAGAAGTCTTCGAGCAGCTCCGATGACGATGAAGACCTCGACGAGGAGAATCGTGGGTTCGTCGACCGCGATGGCGATGGGTACGATGACGAAACCGACCTCGACTACGAGTCATTCATGGAGGAATACGGCCAGGACGATGATGGATCCGATGAGCTCGAGGATGAGGACCAGGACTCCGAGGACGACGAGGAAGACTGGGAGGACGAGGAAGGCCTCGACGACGAGGGGTACGAGGGTGGCGACGACGGCGAAGATGAATGACGCGCCGTTGCTGGTGATTGAATCGCTGCGGGTGGAGCGCGACCGTATCATCGCGCACGTTCGCGTGGGTTCTGCCGATCGTGCCCACACGACGCCGCGGATCGCCCGATTGGCAACGGCCGTGCACCCCGACCTTCCCATCCACACCTGCGTGAACGGCGTGGGCCCGACGTTTGGGGCGGTCATCGAGAACACCCCGCTGCCGCATCTGCTGGAGCACCTGGTGATAGACATGCAGACCGCTGCGTGCCCGAACCCCGACCGCGTGTTCACCGGCGCCACCCGGTGGACCGACCGACGTGTCGGCGCGGCAGAAGTGCAGCTGTCGTATGCCGATGACCTCGTGGCCCTGCGCGCCTTCCGCGACGCCGTGGAACTCGTGAACAGCTGGGCGTAACCGTCACGT
>JAUNEQ010000064.1:3718-10498 GCA_030525445.1 Coriobacteriia bacterium
GCGCGCCTTCCGCGACGCCGTGGAACTCGTGAACAGCTGGGCGTAACCGTCACGTCCTGAGGCGGGGTCCCATCGCGCGCGACCGCCCAACACAGGGGACAGTTCTATGTGTTGCCATGCTGCAGAACACACAGAACTGTCCCCTGTGTTATCCCCTGTGTTGCTCATGTTGCGGAACACACAGAACTGTCCCCTGTGTTGCTTGCGAGGGGCCGTGCGGGAATCGGGGTGATTTTTCTGGCATTCTTTCCCGAAAATCCTGCACGCCCCCGCCGGGATGGGGGACCTGTCATGGGGGCCGTTCCCGTGACAGGTCCAATTGGGCCATCGTGTGGGAAACTGGCTGCAAAGTAACAAAACTGTGTGGGGTGGGGTAGAATTTCGCCAGCGCGTTATAATGGAAACTCCGAACAACCTCGCGACCGGGCGGTCGCACGATAAGGAGGGCATAATGAAAAAACTGAGCGTGTTTGTGGCTGGCGGCCTTCTCGGCGCTGCGGCTGCCCTGCTGGCGGCTCCCCGTCCGGGCGATGAGACCCGCGCAATCGTCACCGATTGGGCTACCAATGCTCTGGGCGACAAGGGCGGCAATGTCACCGAGCGCGTGCAGGTGCGTCGCGACCAGATCACCCATGATGCTGGCATCATCGCCAACCAGGCGAGCGTGATCGCCGCCGACCTCACCGCGAAGGCCAAGGACGCTGTCGACGGTGTTGCCAGCCAGGTTCAGGCTCCGCAGTTCGGCAAGCAGGCCGAGGCTGACACCGACGCCGAGCTCCGCGCCCGCATCGAGCAGGCCCGTGCCCGCATCGCCAACCAGGTGGCCGAGAACGCCGCAAACGCCCGTCAGGCTGTCGGCGGCACGATTCCGTCCGTCCAGGATGCCGCCAAGGACGTTGCCGGCCGTGTCCAGGAAGCTGCCACGACCGTGAAGGATGCGGTCAAGGCTGCCGATGAGGTTCGCGCGGACGTCGAGGCTGACAAGGCTGAGTAATCGCTCCATTTCGAATTGAGGTCCCATGTCCGAGGGAAACCTGCTTACGGTAAGCGAGCTCCTGAACAAGAAGGTGTTCGCCCGCAACAAGAAAAAAGAGGACACGATCCGGCGCATCGGGAAGGTGCGCCGTTTCGTATTCCATCCCACCGAGAAACGCGTCATCGGCGTCATCCTTAAGCGACCCGATGTGGCGCTCATGTTCCACCGTCCCGACCAGTTTGTGGCCATCGACCGCATCGAGGTGCTGGAAGAAGGCATCATCATGGACCCCTCTTCCGACTCGGTCGACCAGGCGGCTTGCAAGCGTCTTGGCGTTGAGTGGGCGAAGTGCCTGCTGTGGCTGGGGATGGAAATCGTCACCGAAGACGGGGAAACCCTGGGCCGCGTGGGTGACATCACCTTCGAAGAAGGCACCGGTCGCGTGGTGAGCATTCGCCGCAACGAGGGCGCGACCGCGCGGTGGTTGCTGGGCATCGAAGAGGTGCCGGCGCACCTGATTCGCGGATTCCGCTTTGGCCTGGGATCGCGCATGGCCGACTACCAGAACGAAGATGCCGGTGGCGAGGGGGATAGCGCGTCTGAAGAGGGAGCCGAGAACTACGGCGCGATCCTCGTGTCGAACGACGTGCGCGAGCTCGACCCGCATGGCGGCATTGCGGAGAAAGCCGGCGTGGCGAGCGTGCGAGCCGCCCAAAAGGGCAAGGAAGCGGTCGCCAAGGCGAAGGAGCAAGGAGTCGAGGCGGCTGGAAAGGTCAAGGACATCGCGCGCGAGAAGACCGGTGTGTCGATGGATAATCTGGGAGAAAAGGCCGGAGAGGCCATCAACAAGGGCGCATTTGCCACGGGGCGGCAAATCGGCCGGGCGAAAGGGATGTTCGGCGCCTTCATGGACGAATACCGCAAGGCGCGTGATGGGGAAGACGAGTAGGGATAGCGCGTGAGGGAACGGCAGGACCAACAACCAGAACAATATGACTACGATCTCGTGGGCACTTCGAGCATGAGGGAGCATGTGCACGAGCATCGGACGGTGAAGGAGCACCTGGCTTCCTCTGGCGAGCACGACTACGACCCGGTGCACAACAAGGCGATGCGCGATGAGGGCGTTCGCGGCGAGTCGGGAGAGAAGACCTTCAAGCTGGGCTCTCGTGAGATGGCGATGTCCGACCTCATCAAGCTCATCGGGCTCATCGCATTCTTCGGCGTCATCCTGCTCATCTGCTTCCTCGCGTGGCCGACGATCCACGGCATTTTCGAGGAAGGTGGCCTCGAGCTGCTCATCCAGCGCATGCATGAAGCGGGCCCGCTCGGCGTGCTCATCTTGCTTGGCCTTCAATTGCTCCAGGTCATCGTCGCGTTCATTCCCGGCGAAGTGGTCCAGGTGGCGGCAGGCATGCTCTATGGCCCCTTCGGGGGTACCGCGGTCATCTTGCTGGGAGTCGTCATCGCGAGCACCGTGGTCTTCCAGCTCGTTCACGTGCTGGGCGCGCCGTTCGTGCGCGCGATGGTGTCCGATTCCTTCCTGGAAAAGTTCCGCGAATTCGAAAAATCGGGCAAGCTCACGGTCATCGTGTTCATCCTGTTCCTCATTCCCGGACTGCCGAAGGACGTCTTCACCTACATCGTGGGCCTCACCGACATGAAGCTCGGGACCTTCCTGCTGGTCTCCACGCTCGGGCGCGTGCCCGGCGTGTTCGTGTCCTCGTACGCCGCCTCGAGCATCATGGAGGGCGACTACGTCACGAGCATCGTGATGTTCGCCGTGCTCGCGGTGTTAGCTGGCCTGGGCATTTTGTTTCGCGACAAGATCATGGACCGGTTTTCCCAATAGCCCGCTTCGTGTCGTCTTCCCAGCTGCTATTTCTGCCATGGCCCTGAAAAAGGGTTAGAATAGCTGACGACTTTGTAACATCGAATAAGGAGGAAAGCATATGCCCACTCTTACTCGCGACCAGGTGAAGGTTCCGGCCGACGTGATGCCGGAGTCCCGCGACGCCTACATCGAGAACTACCTGAAGGCAACCCAGGGCACCGGCCGTCTGATGCTCTTTGCGTGCGACCAGAAGATGGAGCACCTGAATGGCGACTTCTACGGCGAGGGCATTGACCCGTCCGACAACAACCCCGAGCACCTCTTCCAGATCGGCGCCCAGGGCACCATCGGCGTGCTCGCCGGCCAGCGTGGCCTCATCGCCCGTTACGCGAACGATTACCCCGAGATCAACTATCTCGTGAAGATGAACTCCAAGACCAACCTGGTGAAGACCTCCCAGGATGATCCGTACTCCCCGATGCTGCATGAGCTCGACTACGTGCTGGCTATGCGCGAGGCTGGTGTCAACATCGTCGGTCTGGGCTACACCATCTACCTGGGCAGCGAGTACGAGTCCACGATGCTCGCCGAGGCTGGCCAGCTCATCGCCGAGGCCCATGCCAACGGCCTCATCGTCGTGCTGTGGATTTACCCGCGCGGCAAGGCCGTTGCCGACGAGAAGGCCCCGTCCCTCATCGCCGGCGCCGCTGGTGCTGCGCTCTGCCTGGGCGCCGACTTCGTGAAGGTGAACCCGCCGAAGGCCACCGACGACAAGACGAGCGCCGAGAACCTCGCCATCGCCTCCGAGGCTGCGGGCCGCACCGGTCTGGTGTGCGCTGGCGGTTCCAAGGCTTCCGCCGAGGACTTCCTGTCCAACCTGTATGACCAGATCCATGTGGGCGGTGCTGTGGGCAACGCCACCGGCCGCAACATCCACATGCGCTCCCTGGACGAGGCGGTCCGCCTGACCAAGGCCATCTCCGCCATCACCCTGGCCGACTACGAAGTGGCTGACGCCCTGGCTGTGTTCAACGGCGAGAAGGACTTCACCATCTAAGCAGCTTGCGCATTGCGAACGCAAAGCGCCTCGGGATTCCCCGGGGCGCTTTTGGTAGGTGGGACACCACCCCGTGCCGTCCCGTGGGACGGCACGGGGGGTGTCCCACTTGATATGATGTATGTGTCATCAATGACCGGAAAGGATGGGAGATGCTGGGTTTCCTGGGGCTTTTCAATTCGAAGGGGATGGATGACTACGTGCCAGAGGCGCAGGCGACCGAGGGGGCCATCATCGTCGACGTGCGTTCCCCATCGGAGTTTGCGCAAGGCCATGTGCCGGGTGCCGTGAACATCCCGGGCCCCTCGATTGGCGATATCGCGAAGGTGGCGCCGAGCAAGGATACGCCCCTTTACCTGCATTGCCTGAGCGGGGCGCGGAGCGGAAATGCTGCCCGCGCATTGAAGGGCATGGGCTACACGAACGTCACGAACATGGGCGGCGTGTCGCGCTATAGCGGCAAACTCGTGAAGGGCAAGAAATAGACGGCGTATAGGTTTCGAGATAGCTGGTGGGCGGCACCCTGCCTCGTTGCCTGAAAACGGCCATGGTGTATAATGCTCATCTGTGCCCGAGTGGCGGAATGGCAGACGCGGTGGTCTCAAAAACCTCTGTCGAAAGACGTGCGAGTTCGAATCTCGCCTCGGGCACCAGCTTTAACTCGTCTGACTCCCATCCATGATCCGAAGCGCGCTCAACGCGCGCATCCTCGCTGAAAACAGCCCACTGGGCTGTTTTCCGGGCGCTCGGATAGTTCGAATCTCGCCTCGGGCACCAGCTTTAACTCGTCTGACTCCCATCCATGATCCGAAGCGCGCTCAATGCGCGCATCTTCGCTGAATTAGAAGTGCCTCCCTTTGTCATCCCGAGCGAGCGAAGCGAGTCGAGGGACCTCCCGTTGGTCGATGCTCGGCTCAACCTGCGGGAGGCCCTTTGACTCCGGCGCTTCGCGCTTCCGTTCGGGATGACGGGGCGCGCTCTGCCTGCATGAGTGTTTTGGGTGCGATTGCGTTCTATGTCACGTGTGATACGCTAATGAAACCGAGGTCTTCGGCGAGTTGTGCCGGACTGAATGACGGAGATAGAACAAGGATAGGGTTACCGTGGAAGACAATATGACGCCCACGCCCTATTGGGCAGACGGGATAATCGACGAGGAGGAGCTGAGTCCCGAGGAACGTGCGCAGCTCCCTTGGAACGACCCTGCCGATTTCGAGAGACCCTATCATTTTGATGATGAGGAAAGTCCTTTAGGCCTGCGGATAATCATTGAAGATGACTGGGACGATGAGGGCGAGAACGGGACCACGTATGCAAGGGAAGAGCCCGACATCAACCTGATATATGGGTATTACGAAGAGAGCGAATTCTACTGAGGATTGAGGTCGTCTCTCACGGGGTTTGAGCTTTCCCTTGAGCATCATGTATCGAAACTAAAACAACCTTTTGCTCCACCAATTCGCCATCGTCTGGTAGCGTAATCGCCGGCTTAAAGAGCAGCCGCGTGAATAGGAGGGACGGTGGAGCAAAAGCTGACGAAACGGCACGTGCTGGTGGTTTTCACCGGCATGCTCATCTCGTTCGCGCCGGCGGCCATCGTCTTCAACGTCTGGGGTATCTTCGTGGTGCCGGTCACCGGCGAACTCCAGGTGGCGACGAACCAGTTCACCTTCTATGTCGCCATCATCTTCCTTGCCGCGGCGTTCATGGCGCCTGTCATGGGCGGTTTGCTCGAGAAATTCGATATTCGCCTGGTGGGGACGGTCTCGGTGGGCGTGTGCGCCTTTGGCGTGCTGCTCGGGTCGTTTTATGCCGAAGTGTGGCAGTTCTATCTTTCGGGCCTGATGGAGGGTCTCGGCATCATCGCGCTGAATTTCCTGCTCATCCCCACGCTCATCAACCGCTGGTTTACCGCGAACAATGGCCTTTTGCTGGGCATTTGCATGTCGATGACCGGCGTGGGCGGCGCGACGTGGAATTTCGTGGGCGGGCTCATCATCGGCAGTATGGGATGGCGCGCGGCCTACCTCATCTTGGGCATCGTCGCGGCGACGGCGATGCTTGCCACGGTGTTTTGCATTCGCAGCTATCCGCGCGACGTGGGGTTGCAGCCATATGGGCGCACGGCATCCGCAGACGCCGCCGGTGCCGAGGCGCTGCGCCGGGGTGTGCCGCAGAAGGCGGCTTTCGGGTCGGCGGCGTTCTTTCTCTTGCTCATCGCGGCGGCGATCTTCAACCTATCGTGCCAGGCGGGCCAGTATTTCCCCTCATACGTGTACGATCTGGATGCCCAGGGCGTTCTGAACACGGGGACCATGGGCGTTGTCATGGCGGCCTCTACAGCGTCGGCGTGCTTGCAGGCTTCGGCGGCGATTTGCAAGGTCACCATGGGTTTTGTGGCCGACAAGAGCCTTTCGCTTTCGGTGATCATCTGCTGCGGCGGTGGATTCGCGGGCCTCGCGATGCTGTGGCTTCTGGGGCCATCGTCGGTCGTTGCCATCTATGTGGGCGCTGCGCTCTATGGCTTGATATTCGCCGCCATCGATGTGCTCGCGCCGACCATTGGACGCTATATGTTTGGGCCGCGCGAGTACACGCGCATTTACTCGCGCGTGACCATTGCGGTCAACATTGCCGGGGCTTTGGGCGTCACGCTGCTCGCCACCTTGTCCGACTTTGGATGGGCGGTGACGTTCGGCTCGACCCTTGCATTAATCGCGCTGTCACTCGTTCTGGCGCTCGCGGCTATCCGTGCTAGCAGGCGCCTCGAGTTCACCATCGAATAGGGGAGCATCGCACGCGATGGGACAAGAGTCGTTTGCCTCATGTCCTGTTTGGCTTTCGGCTTGCAGGGAAGGACTTTTCTCGAGAATATTGAAATGGTGTCACAAAAGTGCGTTTGCGGACGCGGAT
>JAUNEQ010000230.1 GCA_030525445.1 Coriobacteriia bacterium
TACCGACATAGCCTAGGCTTAATAGTATAAAGGACGGTCCAAAAAAACGTCCGCACCCCCCCCGCAGCATATGAGCCGCCCTTGAAGGGCGTCTCATATGCTGCGGGGCATTCTGTCCCACGGGGGCTCCCGTCTATCGTGCGATGACGTGCACGTCGTAGCGGACGGTTTTGCCGTTTAGGGAATAGGACGGCTTGCGATTTGCGAGCCAGGGGCCCTTGAGCGGGCGTTTCACGACGATTTTCCGCGGCTGCGCGGCGAAGGCGGCGTCGAGGAGCGCGTCTTCGTCTTCGCATGGCTGCTCGAGATGCTGGAGCAGCTGCAATTTCTTCTTCGCGCGGGCGTCGCCGTGCTTGGCGGGGAACATCGGGTCGAGCAGGACGACATCGGGTTGTTCTTCCAGGTGGGGGAGGGCAGCGATGCTGTCACCGCCGGCGAGGCGCATGCGCGATACCGCTCCGGCCAGGCGGGCGTCTTTGAGGCCGCGCTCGATCGCGTCGGCCAGAAGCGCTGCCGTCACCGGGTTGCGCTCGAAGAGCATCACGCGGAATCCCGCAGCGGCAAGCAAGAGGGAGTCTTCCCCGAGCCCGGCGGTTGCATCGACGGCAAGGGGGTTCTCGCCGGCATCCTTCACGCGGGCGGCCTTCACGAGCATTTCCCGCTGCAACGCGCCCTGCCTCAAGCGGGGTGCCATCCGCGAGAAATCGCCTTTGAGCTCCATGCCGTCGCATACGAGGACGAGCCCGTCATTGCGGGATTCCAGGGAGAGCCCGGCCAGCCGGGCGATGTCGCGTGCGTCTTCCGTATCCATAAAGCGTGGGGTTCCCGGGAGCCTAGGCCACCACGGTGCCGAGCACTTCGCCGATGGGGTCGTGGATGACGAGGTTGGCGCGCGAATCGCGGGCGGTGGCATCGCGGTTGATGAGGACGAGCTTATTGCCCCGGTAGTAGTCGATGAGCCCGGCGGCCGGGTACACCACGAGCGAGGTCCCGCCGATGATGAGGACATCGGCTTCTTCGATCGCGCGCACCGATGCCTCGAGGATGCCCTGGTCGAGACCCTCTTCGTAGAGCACGACATCGGGACGCACGACGCCGCCGCAATCGCAGCGGGGAATTCCCGTGCCATTCGCCACGAAATCGAGGTCGTAGCGTTTCCCGCACCGCAGGCAATAGTGGCGCAGCATCGATCCGTGGAGCTCGAGCACGTTCTTGTTGCCGGCGAGCTGGTGCAGTCCGTCGATGTTCTGCGTGATGACGGCGCGCAGCTTACCTTCCTGCTCGAGCTTGGCGAGCGCCTTATGGGCGGCGTTCGGTTGCGCGTCGGGGAAGATCATGCGGTCGCGCAGGAACCGGTAGAACTCCTCGGGGCGCGCCTGGAAGAAGCTATGCGACACGATGACTTCGGGCGGATAGTCGTATTGCTGGTTGAACAGGCCATCCGTGCTGCGGAAGTCGGGGATGCCGCTTTCGGTGGAGACGCCGGCGCCCCCGAAGAACACGATGTTGTCGCTTTCGTCGATCCAGCCTTTCAGCGTTTGCCAGGTGTCCTTCATCGTTTCTTCCTCTCTGTCGCTTGACACCATGGTATAACGCCCTATACTTTTTCACAAATAAACATATGAACACATGCTCAGATATTAGGGGATCACCATGACGAAGACGTTCAAAGCCGAAATCGGATGCGCTGACTGCGCGGCGAAAATCGAGCAGGCCATCGGCAAGATCGATGGGGTCGAGAAGGTTCGGTTGAACTTCATGACGCAAAAGCTCAAGCTCACGGCAGACGATGCCCGCTTCGATTCCATCTTGGACGAAGCCCAGCGCGTGGGGGCGAAGATCGAGCGAGAATTCGCGATCGCCCGCTAGCGGGTGACCATGTTCGGCAAGCTCACCGATAAGCAGCGTTCCCGGCTGCGTCGCATAAGCGTGGCCTTGATGCTGTTCGTCATGGCCATGCTCACGCCCTTCGAATCGCTGTTCGACGGGCCAACGGCGCTCGGCGTGGAGTTCGTCGCGTTCCTCGTCCCCTATCTCATTGCAGGCTATGACGTGCTGCTGCGCGCCGGGCGCAACATCGCGGACGGCAAGGTGTTCGACGAGAACTTCCTCATGTCCATCGCCACGATAGGCGCGTTCGCCCTCGCATTGTTGCCCGGCACGGAGGCACACTTCGCCGAGGGCGCAGCCGTGATGCTGTTCTACCAGGTGGGCGAGTGGTTCGAGGATTTCGCGGTGGACCGCTCCCGCCGCTCGATTGCGGACATGATGGACATTGCGCCCGATATCGCCCATGTCCGGCGCGACGGGGAAACCGAAGATGTGGATCCGGAAGAGGTCGCGGTGGGCGAGGAGGTCCTCGTGAAGCCGGGCGAGCGCATTCCCATCGACGGCGTGGTGGTGGAAGGGTCCTCGCAACTCGACACGTCGGCGCTCACCGGCGAGTCGGTGCCGCGCGTGGTGGAAGAGGGCGCGGAGGTCTATTCCGGCAGCATCAACCTCGTCGGGCCGCTCGTGGTGCGCACTGTCAAGGCGTTTGAGGAATCCACGGTCTCGCGCATCCTGGAACTCGTGGAAGACGCCACTGACAACAAGGCGCGCACCGAGAATTTCATCACGCGGTTCGCCCGCTATTACACGCCGATTGTGGTGTTCGGCGCCTTGGCCATCGCGGTGCT
Organism: Coriobacteriia bacterium; assembly: GCA_030525445.1. Taxonomy (GTDB): domain Bacteria; phylum Actinomycetota; class Coriobacteriia; order Coriobacteriales; family Eggerthellaceae; genus UMGS1519. Next base: position 2,679 of record JAUNEQ010000230.1, read on the forward strand.
GCCGCCGC
>JAUNEQ010000065.1 GCA_030525445.1 Coriobacteriia bacterium
GGCATCCCCATCATCGACCCGCTGAAGCATTCGCTCATCGCGAACAAGATCACGCAGATCATGGGCATCGTCAACGGCACCACCAACTACATGCTCACCCGCATGGACGAGGCTGGCCTGAGCTATGACGAGGCGCTGAAGGAAGCCCAGGCGAACGGTTTCGCCGAAGCCGACCCCACGGCCGACGTCGACGGTTTCGATGCCGCCGCGAAGATCTCCATCCTCGCGAGCATCGCGTTCAACACGAACATCACGCTCGACCAGGTGTACACCGAGGGCATTCGCAACCTGTCCGCCATCGACATGGCCACGGCCAAGGAGCTTGGCTACGCGCTCAAGCTGCTCGCCATCGCCAACCTGAAGGAAGAGGGCGTGGAAGTGCGCGTGCATCCGACGATGCTGCCGCTCGACCATCAGATGGCCAAGGTGAACGGCGTGTTCAACGCCATTTGGTGCGTGGGCGACTTCGTGGGCGAGACCATGTTCTTCGGCGAGGGTGCTGGTGCCGGTGCTGCGGCGAGCGCCGTCATGGGCGATGTGCTCGAGGTTGCGCGCCACGTGCAGCAGGGCATCCTGCCCATGTCGGGTAACACCACGAAGGACGATCTGGCCATCATCCCCATGGACGAGCTTTCCACCAAGTACTACATGCACCTGGTGGCGCACGACCAGGCTGGTGTGCTGGCCAAGAGCGCGACGATCTTCGCGAAGCATGGCGTGTCCATTTCCTCGATGATTCAGAAGGGCAAGCAGAAGGGCGGCGCGGTCGACCTCGTGTACATCACGCACCACGCATCCGAGAAGTCCATCCGCGAGGCCGTCGAAGAGATCGTCGCGGCCGAGGGCATCCTGGCCAACGACGTGAAGCCCGTCGTCATCCGCGTGCAGGAGTAATCCGCACGAAACTTCGTTGCAAGGAGCCGGCGAATGGCAGCGAGCCATTCGCCGGCTTTCTCTTTGTGGGATCCGGCCAAGACCTCAGAGGCCTTGGCCGGATCTGGGGCCGGGCATCCCAACCTGCGGATTCCGGCGAAAACCCCTGCTGGAAATGCATGACAAAGCGAATCGCTTGATGGTTGCTGCACTATAATAGGAAAAAGCGAAAACCTCGAGAAAGGTGGCCATCATGGCATTCTTCGACCGCATCGCCGACATCCTGAAGGCGAATATCAACGACATGATCGACAAGGCGGAAGATCCCGTTAAGATGGTGAAGCAGCTCATCATCGAAATGGAGGAGCAGGTTGACGAGGCAACCCGCGCCCTCGGCCAGGCCATGGGCTCCCAGAAGGTTGCCGCGAAGGAACTCGCCGACGCCAAGGCGAAGGTTGCCGACTGGAACGACAAGGCCAAGCTCGCGCTGAAGAACGGCGACGAGACCCTCGCTCGCAAGGCCCTCGACATCAAGGTTGGCCTGGAGGGCCAGGTTGACCAGCTGCAGGCCAGCTATGACGGCATCACCGCTCAGGTGGACAAGCTGAAGGACCAGGTCCAGACCATGAAGATGAAGCTGGACGAGGCCCGTGCCCGCCAGAACGTGCTCATCGCCCGCGCGAAGATGGCCGAAGCCTCCACGAACGTGGCCACGAGCATCAGCGCCGCCACCACCGAATCTGCCTTCGCGAAGCTCGACAAGCTCGAGCGCAAGATCGTGGAGCAGGAGGCGACCGCCGAGGCATTCACCGAGCTCAACGCTTCGAACATCCAGACCGCCGATGTTTCTGACCAGTTCGCGGAACTGCAGCACAAGGATGCCGTGGACAGCGAGCTCGAGCGCCTGAAGGGCGAACTTGGCATGGCATAACCGGCTTCGTGCCACACAGCTATTCCTTGGATGATGGGCAGGGGCAAGCACCTCTGCTCATCATCCGGTATTTGCATTAAGGGGAAACCATGGGAGATGAATACGTCATCATCGATTTGCTGTTCATGTTCATCCTTTTGGGCATCATCGGCATGATCATCACGCGCCGCCAGCGCATGGGCGGGAAGACCCCCACGGCCACGACGCAGAACGCCGAGAAGCAGAACACGGCGTCCGAGGCGAAGAAGCGCGCCGACAATCCCGAGAAGATCGTCGAGGACGTGCGGATGACGCAGACATCGCGCATCGTCGATGCCATCCAGATTCTCGATGACCTGGGCTCTGCATCACCTGGCTATCGTCACTACTGCGAGCTCGTCGGCCAGTCCCAGCCGAGCGGTGGGGTGACTGCGCCTTACAGCCAGCGGCAGGTTGCCTACTATGACCTGCGGTGTTACCGCATCGAGGTGCGCGGCGGCCAAGACGTCGAGACCCTCGTGGCGCACGAGCGCTCCATCGACCCCTTCTATTTCCGCGATGCATCGGGCGACAACAAGGTGTACGTCGACCTCGACTCGTTCGGCAACAACTGCATCCTCGTGAACTCCACCAACCGCGTGGAAGGCCCGAATTCCGATTTCGCCAAGAAGTTCTCGAGTGTCATCGGGGCGGCCAACACGAAAGCGGCGACGGGTGTGCCTGGCACGATGGCCGCGGTGCAATCGGCAATTGAGCGGGGCCGCAACATGCTGCGCGGTGTGCGTTCGGGCATGGGCATCGCGTTCAACGGGGGCATGCAACCGGCTTATGCAGGGGCACAGCCGGCGCCTTCGACGGTGTCGCGCAGCAACGCCGCGCCTTTCAACATTCAGTTAGCAGCTTCATCCGGACGCGGTGCCGGCGCACGTCCTGGCGGTGGTGGCCAGCGCCCGCAATCGCAGCCGCAGCGCCCCCCGCAACAGTCGCGGCCCCAGCAGGGTGGCCGTCCTGGCTCCTATGGCTACGGATATGGAGGCCAGCATCATGGGTCGTCCGGGTTCCCGAACGACCTTAATATCTTCCTTGGCTCGTCGATGGGGAGTGGCCATCTAGGTGGTCCGTATTACCATCAGAAGGATCCGACGAGCGCGGCACTCGAGACCCTTGTGGGCATGAGCTTGGGCGCCCTCGTGGGAAGCTTTGCGAACACGTCGAGCCAGCCGCGTCCCCAGGCGTCTTCGCCGTACAACACGAGCCGTCCCGACCCCACGAACGTGAGCTCGATCAACGGCTTCCGCGGTTACCGCATCATCGAGGATGTCGTGCCGCTGAACAGCCCCATCTACGCGCTTGGCGAGATTTACCGCAACGGCCCCGATGTGTTCATCGGCCGCTCTGTCGCCTCCGAGTTCCCCAGCTCGTACTTCGCGACGAAACCCGAAGCCGAGGTCATTGCCGCACTGTCGTAGGCAGGTGAGGCAATAGTGCAAACGAGGGCGGCGGGTATCAGATACCCGCCGCCCTCTTTATCTTGGTTACAACAGACAGGGGCACCCCGGGACGTTGGTCTGCCGCCCATTCCCATCGTCATCCCGAACGGCCCCTATCGTCACCCCGCGCGGCCCCATTGTCATCCCGAGCGAGCGAAGCGAGTCGAGGGATCTCACCCGGGTTTACGGGAGGTTCCTCGACTCCGGTGGCTTCGCCGCCTTCGCCCGGGATGACACGGGGCGGGGCAGCAAACTGCCGTCCCCGGCATCCCTCAGCGGTTGCTACCACGCCGTTTCTTCGTAGATGTAGTTGTGCGGTTTGAAGGTGTCGACGAACTCCATGGGCGTCATGGCCTTCACAGGTGAATACCGGAAATCCTTCGTGTTGTAGGTGAGGATGACATCCATGCCGTTTCGGGATGCGGATTCAGCGATGAGCGCGTCTTCGTAGTCGTTCATGTCATTGAGCAGGGCGTTCTTCCCATCTTGCTCGTTCGCGTCGAAAACGCGGAACATTTCAAAAAGGGCTGACATCGACTCACGCAAAGCGTCTCCCGATAATCCGTTCCGATGAAGAATGTAGTGGATATCCGCAAGCGAGCATGCGGGCGCGCAGACTTCGAAATTGCGGATGAGGGCGACGTCATAGGCCTGCAGGGTCTCTGCTTGCTCGCGTGTGTTCGTGTAAAGGTGAATGATCGCGTTCACGTCGAAGCAGATGTTCATAGCAGATCCCCATATTTCTCGGCGATTCTGTCTGCGCGGGCCTGCTTCACATCGAACTGTGCATCGAGGGTAATGGAGCCCGCAATGCTCCGCGCAATCGCGCGCCGCCTCTTATTCCGCGAAGCCGCATCCTCTTCGTTGAGATCAAGGCAATCGGGGATGCGTTGCTCGCGATCCATATAGGCATACAGCGACCGAATGAGCTGGGTGGGGGATACGCCAAACTTCTCGAGGACTTCAGTTCCCCCGCGCTTTAATGGCTCGGGCAGCCGAGCGTTGATAGTTGCCTCATGTGCCATAGCCGCCTCCCTTTCTTTCCTATATACGATAACAGTATGCATTACGTAATGCAAGGAACACCGGGTTCCGCCTGCCATCCCGAGCGGAGGCGCGTAGCGCCGGAGTCGAGGGACCTCCTTCGGGAGGAGGTCCCTCGACTCGCTTCGCTCGCTCGGGATAACAATGGGGGGTGGGGTGGCATACCACCGTCCCCACCCAACATGAACGGCGCCCCCGGAAGCGGATTCCGGGGGCGCCGTTTCATCTGACGATTCGAACGAATTAGCAGCTGAAGTAATCCACGCCTGCCTCGAAGATGGGCTGGTAGGTGTAGCCCGGGAAGTTGGCGTACAGGCCGGCGCCGGAGCGCTCGGTGTGGCCCATCTTGCCGAACACGCGGCCGTCGGGGCTCGTGATGCCTTCGATGGCCATGAGCGAACCGCTGGGGTTCGCATCCCAGTTCATCGTGGGAATGCCCTGCTCGTTCACATACTGCGTGGCGATTTGGCCGGCGGCCACCATCTGCTGCAGCACGGCATCGTTGGCGACGAAACGGCCTTCGCCATTGGAGATGGGCATCGTGTGGATGTCGCCCACCTGGCAGCGCGACAGCCACGGGGAAAGCGAGCTCGCCACGCGCGTGCGCACGATGCGGCTCTGGTGGCGGCCGATGCTGTTGAAGGTGAGGGTCGGGCAGTCGGCGTCCATCGGGCGAATGTCGCCGTACGGCACCAGGCCCAGCTTCACGAGCGCCTGGAAACCGTTGCAGATGCCCAAGATGAGGCCGTCGCGGTTGAAGAGCAGGTCGCGCACGGCTTCGGTCACCGCAGGCGCGCGGAAAAAGGCCGTGATGAACTTTGCGGAACCATCCGGCTCGTCGCCGCCGCTGAAGCCGCCGGGAATCATGATGATCTGGCTCTTGCCGATAGCCTCCACCAGGGCATTCGTGCTTTCGGCGACCTTTGCCGGGGTGAGGTTGTTCACGATGAGCGTGTTGGTCTTCGCACCGGCGCGCTCGAACGCGAGGGCGGAATCGTATTCGCAGTTGTTGCCCGGGAACACCGGAATCGCCACCGTGGGCTTGCCCTGTCCGAAGCCCAGCAGCGTTGTGGGAAGCTGCTCGGTGTAGCTGATGGTCTCCACCGGGGTTTCGGCCTCTTCCTGGTTGCGATACGGGAAGACGTCCTCGATGGCGCCCGCCCATGCCTCCTCCAGCTTCGCGAGGTCGATTTCTTCCTCGTCGGCATAGAAGGTGTACGACTGGGTGGTGGCGCCGATCTGCACGACGTGGGCGAGCGTGGAGCCCTCGGGCATCGGCGCGCCCTCGTTCAGCTCGACGATGAAGCTGCCGTATGCCGGCTCGAAGAGCAGGTAGTTCAGCGATTCGCCCGTGATCGTGTCGTTGAGTGCGACGCCGATGCGGTTGCCCAGGCACATCTTGAACAGCACCTCGGCCGTGCAGCCGTAGCCCATCGTGCTCACGGCGGCGACATCGCCCTTGTCGATGAGGTTCGTCACCAGCGCGAAGACTTCCTTGAGCGCGCGGGCCTTCGGCGTGACATCGTCATCCTCGTAGATGGGCGAGATGCGCACGACGCGGCGTGCGACGTTCTTGAATTCGGGGGTCATGACACGGTTGACGGAACCCGTGCCCACGGCGAAGCTCACCAGGGTGGGCGGGACGTCGAGCTGCTCGAAGCTGCCCGACATGGAGTCCTTGCCGCCGATGGCGCCGATTCCCAGGTCGAGCTGCGCCATGAGGGCGCCCAGCACCGCGCCGGCGGGCTGGCCCCAGCGCTCGGGCACATCGTGGAGCTTCTCGAAGTATTCCTGCAGGCTCAGGTACATCGTGGAGGTGTCGAAACCGGCCGCGACCAGCTTCGCGACGCTTTCCACGACAGAGAGATACGCGCCCGTGAACTGGTTCTTCTCCATGAGGTAGGGGTTGAAGCCCCAAGCCATGCCGCTCGTGGTGGTGGTTTCGCCAATCACGGGGAACTTCGAGACCAGCGCCTGGTTGGGCGTGAGCTGGCGCTTGCCGCCGAAGGGCATCATCACCGTGCCGGCGCCGATGGTGGCGTCGAAGCGCTCGGACAGGCCGCGGTTGCAGGCGACGTTCAGGTCGGTGACCAGGGAGGTCATCTTCTGCTCGAGGGTCTTGCCCGGCCATGCGGGGTGGAATTCCTCGCCCTCCAGGATATGCACGTTCACGTGCTTCGGGGCGCCGTTGCTCGCGAGAAAGTCGCGGCTCAGGTCGACGATCATGTCATCGTTCCACACCATCTGCACGCGGCCGGTGTCGGTTACCTTCGCGACCGGAGTGGCTTCCAGGTTCTCCTTGGTGGCCAGCGCGATGAAGGCATCGACGTCTTCTGCCGCCAGGGCCACCGACATGCGCTCCTGACTTTCGGAGATGGCAAGTTCGGTGCCATCGAGACCGTCGTACTTCTTCGGCACGCGGTTGAGGTCGATCCACAGGCTGTCGGCGAGCTCGCCGATGCTCACGGACACGCCGCCCGCGCCGAAGTCGTTGCAGCGCTTGATCATGCGGCAGGCCGTGCCGCGGCGGAACAGGCGCTGGATCTTGCGCTCCACCGGCGCGTTGCCCTTCTGCACCTCGGCGCCGCATTCCTCGACGCTACTGGCGGAATGCTCCTTGGAGCTGCCCGTCGCACCGCCGATGCCGTCACGGCCAGTGCGGCCGCCCAGCAGGACGACGACGTCGCCCGGCGCCGGTTCCTCGCGGCGCACGTGGTTGGCCGGCGTGGCGCCCAGCACCGCACCGATCTCCATGCGCTTCGCGACGTAACCGGGGTGATACAGCTCGGTGACCTGCGAGGTTGCAAGGCCAATCTGGTTGCCATAGCTGGAATAGCCGGATGCTGCCGTCGTGACGATCTTGCGCTGCGGCAGCTTGCCGGGGATGGTTTCCGCGACGGGAACCGTGGGGTCGCCCGCACCCGTCACGCGCATGGCCTGGTACACGTAGCTGCGGCCGGAAAGCGGGTCGCGGATGGCGCCGCCCACGCAGGTGGCCGCGCCGCCGAACGGCTCGATCTCGGTGGGATGGTTGTGCGTCTCGTTCTTGAACAGGAACAGCCAGTCCTCGTCGGTGCCGTTCACGTCCACCTTCACCTTCACGGTGCAGGCGTTGACCTCTTCGGATTCGTCGAGGTTTTCCATCTGGCCCTTCGCCTTCAGGTACTTCGCGCCAATGGTGCCCATGTCCATGAGGCAGATGGGCTTCTCGTCGCGGCCCAGTTCGTGGCGGATGACCAGGTATTTGTCGAAGGCCGCCTGGACGATGTCGTCGTCGATCTCCACGTTGTCGAGCACGGTGCCGAACGTGGTGTGGCGGCAGTGATCAGACCAATAGGTGTCGACGACCTTGATTTCCGTGATCGTGGGGTCGCGCTTCTCGCCGATAAAGTATTGCTGGCAGAACTTGAGGTCGGCGAGGTCCATGGCGAGCCCGCGTTCCTTCAGGAACGCCGCGAGTCCGGCCTCGTCCAGGTTGATGAAGCCCGTGATGATCTCGACGGGGGCGGGTTCGGGATACTCCACCTTCAGGGTTTCCAGGACGTCGAGGGATGCCTCGCGGGTTTCCACCGGGTTGATGACGTAATGCTTGATGGCTTCGACATCCTCGCTGGTGAGCGGGCCTTCCAGGATGTAGATCTTCGCGTTGTGCACCTCGGGGCGCTCGCCTTGGCTGATGAGCTGGATGCACTCGCCGGCGCTTGCCGAACGCTGGTCGAACTGGCCGGGAAGCGCTTCCACGCCAAAGACGACCGCGCCGTCCGGTTCGGGGAGGGTGCGGTAGGTGTCATCGGATTGCGGCTCGCTGAAGACCGTGGTCACGCACTGCTCGAACAGCTCGTCCGAGATGCCTTCCACGTCGTAGCGGTTTATGAGCCGGAGGTTTTCCAGGTTCTCGATGAGCAGCGTGTTGCGCAACTCGCCAAGCAGCTGCTTGGCCTCGACGTCGAAACCGGACTTCTTTTCCACATAGATCCTGGAAACCATATGCACTCCCTTTCGCACGTGCGTAGAACATGCCTATTGTACCCGTGTTTCGCGGGATAAGATGCCGAAGACGTTCGTGTGCGGGCCATCGCGTAAACAATCCATCCCGGGTGTCCCCGGGATGATGTCTCGGCCATGAGATACCACGATGGGGCGATATGCCAGCTCATTGCGGGATGTTATACTCGTTTGTTGACGAGAACGTATACCGGAAGGCGGGCCCATGCCCCAGATGCCAGAGTTTGTATTGCAGCTTGAGCAAGCGAGCGGCTTGCCCTGGTGGTGCTTGCTGCTCTTGGCGGTGCTCGTGCTCATCATCCTTATCCTTGCCGTTTCGCTTAGCCGCGAGAAGCGCCGCAACCGCATTGGCGCGGTGGACATTCCCCGCGGTACGACGGCTTCGCAAGCGGGGGATAAGGCGGCCGCAGAGGCCGCTGGACAATTTGCGGAAAGCGAAGAAACCCCGGACGATTCCGGGGATGTTGCGGCGGAGCCGGAGCCTGAAGAGGCTCCCGAGGTGCCGGCTGAGGATTCGGCCGAAGATGAACCCGCCGAAGCGCCTGCGGTCGAGGAGGCGGCTGCCGAGCCGGCTGACGACCTGGATGCGGCCCCGGATGATGACGAGTTCGATAGCATTCCCGAAGATGATTCCGCCCCCGAAACCGTTCCCGAAGTCGAGGTGCTTGACGAGAGCATCGCTGAAGGCACCGCGTCGTATGAGCTGGAGGATGGCGATATCTTCAAGGCGACGGGCGGAAGTCATTCGCGCGTCGGCCAGTCGGCGTTCGGCATCGATTTCGGCTTCCTGGAAGAATACGAAGCGGAATACGAGCACGCGCTCGAGGAATTCCGCCGCTTGCGCGACAAGACCCAAGAAGAAGACAGCTAAGCAAGGACTTTGTCCCACAGCCGTGAATAGCAAACGGGCCCGTCGATGACGGGCCCGTTCCATTTGGCTGGCTGCGTTTACAGCATGTGCGCGCGCAGGTAGTCGCCGTCGAAGGGCGAGAGGTAAGCCGGCGCGATGTCGAAGACCGTCTTCGCACCCGTAACGCCTTCGGCATGCAGGCGAGCGATGGCGCGGGCGTACGTCACGAGCACCGAGGACGTGAAATCGGGGTTCGAGTCGAGCTTCAGCGAGTACTCGATGACCGAGGTGTTACCGCTGGCCATCTTGCCGCTGCGCAGCACGAAGCCGCCGTGGGGCATGGCGGAATGGTCGCGGTCAAGCTCTTCCTGGCTGATGAAGTTCACGGTAACGTCGTACTCGTCGAAGTAGTTCGGCATGTTCACGATCTGCTCGCGAATCGCCTCGGGGTCGGCGCCTTCCTCCAGCACGACCCAGCACTCTCGGGTGTGCTTCTGGCGGGTGGTGAGCTCGGGGTTCTGGCCGGAGCGGGCCGCCTCAAGCGCCTCGGGCACCGGGATGGTGTACTGCTTGGCATCGGCCACGCCCGGGATGCGGCGCAGCGCATCGGAATGGCCCTGCGAGATGCCTTTGCCCCAGAAGGTGTAGTCCTTGCCCTGCGGGATGAAGCAATTGCCGAACAGGCGGTTCAGGCTGAACAGGCCCGGGTCCCAACCGCACGAGATGAGGGCGGTGTTGCCGGCTGCGGTGGCTGCAGCATCCACGTTTGCGAAGTGCTCGGGAATGCGTGCATGCGTGTCGAAGCTGTCGACCACGTTGTAAAGCGCTGCGTACTTGGGGGTCTGCTCGGGCAGGTCAGTTGCACTGCCGCCGCAGATGACGAGCACGTCGATGGGTTCGTTGCCGGTATCGAGGTCGGCCACCGAACGAACTTCAACGCCCTCGGTCGCGATCTTCACCGTGGAGGGATCGCGGCGCGTGTACACCGCCACGAGCTCGAGGTCATCATTCTGCCTGATGGCCATTTCCACACCCTTGCCCAGGTTGCCATAACCCAAGATGCCAATCTTCGTAGCCATGTACGCTCCTTTGCGCTTGTTTTTCAAATTGTGGTGGCAATCGTACCACCTGCTTTCAAGGGGCGTTTGACGCTTTACCTAATAGAAACGAAGCTCCCAACGGAAGCCTATCACGGGGACAGTCCACCCGTGCGCTGTCGGTGGGACAAACCGGCCCGCAGCATATGGGACAAGCCTGGGGCGCGGACGATTTCGAAATCGTC
>JAUNEQ010000231.1 GCA_030525445.1 Coriobacteriia bacterium
ACAAAAATCCTCCGGAGCCGGGGCGTCCCAAATGCTGCGGGTGTCCCAGCGGCGTCTAGCAGGTCTCGAAGGCGGCGGGATCCTTCTTCTCCTTGGCCTGACGCACGTTGACCTCGGTCTTCAGAGTCACGCGCGCGTTCTTGGGCACGCTGCTCGTGACGAAGGCGGAACCGGCGATGACGCTGCCCTCGCCCACCACGGTCTCGCCGCCCAGCACGCTCGCGTTGGAGTAGATGGTGACGTTGTCCTCGATCGTGGGATGACGCTTCACGCCGCGCAGCCCCTGGCCAGCGCGGGTGGAAAGCGCGCCGAGCGTGACGCCCTGGTAGATCTTCACATGGTTGCCGATGGTCGTGGTCTCGCCGATGACGACGCCGGTGGCGTGGTCGATGAAGAAGTACTCGCCGATGGTGGCGCCCGCGTTGATGTCGACGCCGGAGTGGTCGTGCGCGTACTCGCTCATGATGCGCGGGATGAGCGGCACGTCCTGCACGTACAGCTCGTGCGCGATGCGGTGCACGAAAATGGCGAAGAATCCCGGATAGCAGAATATGATCTCTTCCTTGGACTGCGCCGCGGGGTCGCCATCGAATCCCGCCTGCACGTCCTTCAGCAGCATCTGCTGGATCCACGGCACGCGCTTCAAGAAGGTCACGACAATGGTGTCGGCGCGTTCGCTCAGCTCGGATTCCGGCAGTTCGGGCTCGCGGAAAAGCAAGGCCTCGCGCACCTGGCGGCGCAGGTTCGCCTCGATGCGCACGACGGCCTCGCCGATGAAGTAGTCGGGACGCGCGGTGGTGGCGCCCTCATCGCCGAAATAGCGGGGGAACATCACCCGACGCAGGTCCTTGAGAATCTCGATGATGGCACCGCGGCTCGGGAAATGCCTGTCGACGCTGTTGTAGCAAATCTCCCGCGCCTGGTAGTTTTCGGCAATGCCAGCGACGATTTCGTCAAACTGCTCGGTCTTCATGAATACCAACCTATCTCCACGACGCTAATCCCCAGCGTCTCCCTAAGATTTTTCATCATGGTATCAAAACGAAGGGCGCGGACTAAGCCGCGCCCCCGAATTCATCTGAATATGCCATTATCGACGTTCGGCAATCTCGGCGGTGATGGCCGAGATGAAATCCTCGAGCGTGCTGGGAACGGTCTCGTTGGAGCGGTCGCGCACGCTGATGTTGCCGGCTTCCTTCTCCTTCTCGCCCAGGATGAGCATGTACGGGACGCGGTCGACGCTGCGTGCCTCGCGGATCTTGTAACCGATTTTCTCGTCACGCTCGTCCACCTTCACGCGGATGCCGGCGGCCTTCAGGGCGGCGCCCACTTCAAGCGCGTAATCGCGGGTCTTCTCGGACACGGGCAGCACCTTCACCTGCAGCGGGGCCAGCCACGTGGGGAACTTGCCCGCATACTGCTCGGTGAGCATGCCGATGAAACGCTCGAAGCTGCCGAATCCGGCACGGTGCACCATGATCGGGCGCTTCTTCTCGCCGTCGGCGTCCATGTACTCGAGCTCGAAGTTCTGCGGAAGCTGGAAGTCGAGCTGGATGGTGCCGCACTGCCAGGTACGGCCCAGGCAGTCCTGCAGGTGGAAGTCGATCTTCGGGCCGTAGAAGGCGCCGTCGCCCTCGTTCACGATGTAGTCCACGCCCATGGAATCGAGCGCTTCCTTCAACCCGGCCTCGGCACGCGCCCAATCCTCATCAGAGCCCATCGAGTCATCCGGACGGGTGGAGAGCTCCACGTGATACGGGAACTCGAACTGCTTATAGTAGTCGGTGATGAGCTTGGCCGTGTCGGTGACCGCCTCGGTGATCTGGTCGGGACGCACGAACAGGTGCGCGTCATCCTGCGTGAACGCACGCACGCGGAACAGGCCGTGCAGGGCGCCCTTCAGCTCATGACGATGGTCATGCCCCGCCTCGGCCAGGCGAAGCGGAAGATCGCGGTAAGAGCGCGGACGGCTCTTGTAGATGAGACATGCGCCCGGACAATTCATGGGCTTCACCGCGTACTCTTCCTCGTCGATCTGGGTCGTGTACATGTTCTCCTTGTAGTGATCCCAGTGACCGGAAGTCTCCCACAGGCTCTTGTTCAGGATGATGGGCGTCTGCACTTCCTCATAATCGTACTCGGCCTGCTTGTCGTGCCAGTAGTCCATGAGCGCGTTCTTGAGCTTCATGCCGTTGGGCAGCCAGAACGGGAAACCCGGACCCTCGTCGGCCATCATGAAGAGCTCCATCTCGCGGCCGATCTTGCGGTGGTCGCGCTTCGCAGCCTCCTCCAGCAGGCGCTCGTGTTCCGCGAGCTCATCCTTCGTCTTGAAGGCGGTGCCGTTGATGCGCGTGAGCATCTTGTTGTCCTTGTCGCCCTTCCAATAGGCGCCGGATACGGCCGTCACCTTGAAGGCCTTCAGGGCCTTGGTGTACATGAGGTGCGGGCCCACGCACATGTCGATGTACTCGCCCTGCTGGTAGAACGTGATGCGCGCGTCCTCGGGCAAGTCGTCGATGTGCTCGGACTTGTAGAATTCGCCACGGTCCTCCATGAGCTTCTTGGCCTCGTCACGCGGGAGCTCGAAGGTCTCGATCTTCAGGTTCTCCTTGACGATCTTCTTCATCTCGGCCTCGATGGCGGCGAAGTCCTCTTCGGAAACCTTCT
>JAUNEQ010000232.1 GCA_030525445.1 Coriobacteriia bacterium
ACATGGGCGCCGAGGGCATCGGCCTGTGCCGCACCGAGCACATGTTCCTGGGCGACCGCAAGCAGATAGTCGCCGACATGATCCTCGCCGAGAAGGGTGGCGAGGAATACAACGCCGCGCTTGGCAAACTGTACGAGGCGCAGCAGGGCGACTACTACGAGATCCTGAAGGCCATGGACGGCCTGCCGGTGATCATCCGCTTGCTCGACCCGCCGCTGCATGAGTTCCTGCCCGCTCCGCGCGACCTCGCCATCGAGGTGGCTGTGGGCGAGGCGACCGGCAAGGATGTTACCGAAGCGAAGAAGCTCCTGGCCGCTGCCGACCACATGGCAGAGATGAACCCGATGCTCGGCCTGCGCGGCTGCCGTCTGGGCATCGTGATGCCGGGCCTTTCCGCCATGCAGGTGCGCGCCATCGCCATGGCCGCCGCCCGCCTGGTCGAAGAGGGCTACGACCCGCGTCCCGAGGTCATGATTCCGCTCGTGTCCATGGAGTCCGAGCTGAAGTACGTCCGCAAGGAAGCCGAGGAGGCCATCCGCAAGATCGAGGATGCGTACGACATCGACCTGTCCTTCATCGAGATCGGCACGATGATCGAGCTGCCGCGCGCTGCCGTCACGGCCGACGAGATCGCCAAGGACGCCGACTTCTTCAGCTTCGGCACCAACGACCTCACCCAGACCACGTTCGGCTTCAGCCGCGACGACGTCGAGGGCAAGTTCTTCAACGATTACGAGGACCTGAAGATCATGAAGGTGAACCCGTTCGCGACCGTCGACGACGGCGTCGTGAAGCTGGTTGACATCGCTGCCAAGGGTGGCCGTTCCACGAACCCGGACCTCATGCTGGGCGTGTGCGGCGAGCATGGCGGCGACCCGGATTCCATCCACAAGTTCCAGAAGGTGGGCCTGAACTACGTGTCCTGCTCGCCGTACCGCGTGCCGCTGGCCCGCTTGGCCGCCGCCCAGGCTGCCCTGGCCGAAGAGAACGCGGTCGTGGCCGACAAGTAGTCGCTTCACGCGAGCGCGTAGAGGTTAACGCGAACCCCCGGGCCCTTAGGAGCCCGGGGGTTTCTTTGTGTTGGCACGATTCGCCGATGTGCGGCCGCACAGCGTCGAATCCTGCCACATCGATGGGGATCCTGGCACGATTCGCCGTCGTGTGGCCGCACAGCGTCAAATTCTGCCATTTGCAGGCCCGTCATGGCGCGATTCGACGACGTGCGGCCGCCCAGCGCCGAATAGTGGCACATCGATGGGGGTCCCGGCACGCTTCGCCGTCGTGTGGCCGCACTGCGCCGAATCGAGCCAAGTAAGAATGAACCGCGGCGCGATTCGACGATGTGCGGCCGCACAGCGTCAAATCCTGCCGCATCGAGATAGAGCCGGCACGATTCGACGATGTGCAGCCGCACAACATCGAATCCTGCCATGCGCGAGTGGTATCAGGCAGAATTCAACGATGTGCGGCCGCACAGCGCCGAATCGAGCCAAATCGATGGGGATCCCGGCACGATTCAACGTCGTGCGGCCGCACAGCGTCGAATCGAGCCATGCCGACTGGATGCCAAACGTCATTTCATGCAGCATCGCGGTGCATGCAGTCGCACTCCTTCCGCAGCTTTGATTCATTTTCGGCCATTGCATCCATTTTGGGTTCTCTCCGCCTTTGGCAGGTCGCTGCGATACCATGGATGCGAGTACTTCAACCGGTTTGGAGGGAAGCTCTCGCATGGATCTATTCGATGAAATGCCGTACCTGGAGGGCGAGCATATCATCCTGCGCGAGATGGTGGGGTCCGATGCTCCGGCGCTCGAAGAGCTTGCGTCAAACCCCAACGTGAACCGGTTCATTCCCACGTACCTTTACGAGGCGCAATACGAAGACAAGCGTGAGGCGATTGCGAACATGCGGCGTGAGTGCTTCGATGCGCGCCAGTGCATATTGCTGGCGGTTTGCAGGCGCGAGGAGCCAGACCAGATGCTGGGCATCGCCGAGATGTACCATTATCGGCCCGACGAGGGGATCGCCTCCATCGGCGTCCGCCTGCTCGAGCGCACGTGGGGCCAGGGAATCGCCACCGAGGTGACGGCGATGATGAAGGATTACCTGGTGAACGTCGTGGGATGCAGGGTCATCACCGGCCACGTGATGATCGAAAACGGCGCTTCGGCACACATGATCGAGAAAAACGGCTTTCGCGATTGTGGTCGGGAACTTTGGGAAGACTGGGGCTTCGGCCCCATTGAAGTTAACCGCTACGTGTACGAGGCGTAGCGCCTTGGGAGGCCATCCCATTGGCTAATCATTGGTTAAAAGCGCGGGACGAGCCAGTAAACCATGGTGAGCAGCCAGGCTCTTAAGCGATTCTCATTCCCTTAGCAAGAAACAGAAAACCCCAGGTCACATTTAGAGACCTGGGGTCAAATTGTGGTGGAGGCGGAGGGAATCCGCGTATTCGCTCCGGGAATCCGCTAGGCCTCGCCCTGCGGGCTCGGCCGCAAAATGCCCACTGGGCACTTTGCCCCTCGCGGGTTCGATTCCCCCTGCATGATGCGAAAAGCCCCAGGTCACATTACTAGACCTGGGGCTTTATTGTTGGTGGAGGCGGAGGGAATCGAACCCTCGTCCATACCAGATTCGCCACAGAGCGC
>JAUNEQ010000233.1 GCA_030525445.1 Coriobacteriia bacterium
CTCGAGGAAAGCGAGAACCCCGAAACCGGCATCATCTCGTTCGTCGTCGACGATGACGGCGTGGGCATCGCCGCCGAAGACCTCGAACGCATCTTCGACCCCTACACCAAGGGCGCCTACCGCGAAGGCGGCAGCCATACCGGCGCAGGCCTAGGCTTGGCCGTCATTCGCCAAATCGCCGACGCCATGGGCGGCGACGTATCCGCTCAGCAACGGGAGGCCGGCGGCAGCCGCTTCACGTTCCGCTTCCCCGCCACCGTGCTCAACGAGGAGGACTACGAATGAAGATCCTGATGATCGACGACGACGAGAGCATGCAGGCCCTCGTTTCCACCCTGGTGAAAGCCGCCGGATACGAATTCGCCGGTCTGCTCGACGGCATCGGCGCGCTGGAAGCCGTGAAGCAGCACCAACCCGACCTCATCTTGCTGGACGTGGTGATGCCGAGCTGCAATGGCTTTGAGGTATGCCAGCAACTGCGCGCCGCCGGCGTCACCGTCCCCGTGATCTTCCTTTCCGCGAAGGGGCAGATCTTCGACAAGATGGTGGGATTCCAATCGGGCGGCGACGACTACTTCGCGAAGCCGTTCGAGCCGCAAGAGCTGCTGCTGCACATCCAATCGTTCCTGCGCCGCGAGCGCCAAGCTGCCCGCATGGCCGAGCGCAAGCAGAACCTCACCACCCTCACGGTGGGCCGTTTTGAGTTCGACCAGAGCAAGTTCGTCGTACGCAAGGACGGAACGCCCATCCAACTCACGCCCAAGGAATTCAACATCCTGTTCACGCTCGCCTGCAACGCCGACGAACCGGTGTCGCAGCAGCAGCTCGTGGAAACCGCCTGGGGCGAGGAATACCAAGGCGAGATCACGAGCCTCGCCGTATACGTGCGCCGCATCCGCAAGAAAATCGAGGACGACCCGAGCCAACCCCAGCACCTGGTAACCTGCTGGGGCTCCGGCTACATGTGGCAATCGTGAGTGGGACAGGATGCCCCGGAGCAAATGGGACAGGGTGACAGGGGGTCAGGCTTAACCCTGACCCCCTGTCACCCTGTCCCATTTGCTCCGGGGCATCCTGTCCCATCCGGGGCGGCGCGCCATTCCTTAACAAAACTCAATACTTGTTAATCGGGAATCAATAGAGGTTCAACGGGGCATTTCGTACCTTTTCCCTGGAGAGATAGTGCGGGCGTGCGCCCGTATGGAGAGCTATGGGAAGGGAGTGCCCATGATCACTGAATTTGCCCTGTTCATTTTCACGACGTTGGGAGGCTTGGCAGCTGGCCTCTACATCGTCGCGGCGTTATTCCCCGTGCAGGGAAAACGTAACAATCTGCTAGTAACCATCGTGCCGCTCGTGCTGCTGGCCATCGGCGGTGTTGCGCTGCTGGGCCACCTGGGGCATCCCGAGCGCATGTTCAACGCGTTCGCGAACCCCGAAGCCGGCATCACGCAGGAAGGCATCACCACCACGCTGTTCGGCATCGTGCTGGTAATCGACCTCGCGCTCACCTGGTTCAAGGATGGCGCTCCGCGTGCGCTGCGCATCGTCGGCGCCGTGTTCGCCGCACTGCTGATCTGCGCGATGGGAATGCTGTATTACAACTACCAGTCGATGCCCATGTGGCACGCGCTGCCCACCGTCCCGCTCTTCGTCGTGGGCGACCTTGCCATCGGCGGCCTGTTCATCGCCGCCATCGACGAGCAGCTTGCCGGCAACAAGACGCTCGCCACGGTCAACGCCGTGCTCACGGCGCTCTTCGCCGTCACGCTCGTGGGCAACGCCGTGGTCTTCCAGGGCTGCGGGCTTTCTCCCGTTCCCTTCGCCATCGCGGCCGTCATCGCTGCCGCCGTGGCCGTGTACCTGTTCACCAATTGGCAGAAAGCAACGTCGGGGCTGCGCTGGGGCCTGTTCGCAGTGTTGTTCATCGGCATCGTCATCGCCCGTTACGCGTTCTACGCGGCGTTTTAAGTAGGAGGTCATCATGAAAAACATCGCATTCAACGGCCCCACGATGAACCGCCGCAACTTCGTCGCCGCTGCTGCGGCTTCCGTCGCGGCGCTCGGGGCTTCCACCGCCCTGTACGGCTGCGACTCGCGCATGGAGGAAGCAGCCCAGGTCATCGGCCACGCCACTGCCACTCCTGAAGGCGCCGAATGGAAGACGCTCGCCTGCCTGCACGGCTGCGGCCAGCGCTGCATGAACCAGTGCCTGGTGAAGGACGGCATCGTCCTGCGCCAGAAGACCGACGACACGCACGAGGACTCCATCGAGTTCCCGCAGCAGCGCGGTTGCCTGCGTGGACGTTCGCTCTACGAATTCGAGATGGGCGCCGACCGCATCAAGTACCCCATGAAGCGCATTTCTTGGACGCCGGACGACCCGCACGGCGAGCTCCGCGGCAAGGAAGGCTACGAGCGCATCAGCTGGGAAGAGGCGCTCGACCTGGTGGCCGAACAGCTGAAGCGCGCCTACACGCAGTACGGCCCGCGCTCGGTTTTCATTCCCACGAGCCTTTCGGGCAGCCGCATGTGCTACGGCCCGCTCATGAACGCGCTCGGCGGCTACCTCACCGTGTCCGACTCGGTTTCCTACGGCACCTACACCGCCAACACCGACATGCTGGGCATCGCCTGGGGCGGCGAGTGCA
>JAUNEQ010000234.1 GCA_030525445.1 Coriobacteriia bacterium
GACGTGATGAGCGACATCGTGCTGCTGAAGATCATGGGCGCGAACCCCGTGCTCGTGCACGGCGGCGGCAACGCCATCAGCGACATGATGACCCGCCTGGACATCCCCGTGGAGTTCAAGGACGGTCTGCGCGTGACCACCGACGAGGCCATGGACGTGGTGAAGATGGTGCTCGTGGGCCAGGTGAACCAGGAGCTCGTGCGCGCCATGAACAAGCACGGCAACCTGGCCGTGGGCGTTTCGGGCAGCGATGCCGGCACGGTCATCGCGCGCCAGGCCGACCCGCGCCTGGGCCGCGTGGGCCGCGTCACCAGCGTTTCCGGCGACTACATCGAGGCGCTCATCGAGGACGACTACATCCCCGTCATCGCGAGCGTCGCGCTGGGCGAGGATGGCGGCTACTACAACGTGAATGCCGACCACGTGGCCGGCGAGGTGGCTGCGGCCATCGGCGCGCAGAAGTGCATCTTCCTCACCGACGTTGACGGCATCTACGAGGACTTCGACGACAAGAGCTCGCTCATTTCCAACATGACGCTGGAAGAGGCGCGCAACCTCGTGGAAAGCGGGATCCTCTCCACGGGCATGATCCCGAAGGTGAAGTCGTGCATCCGCGCGCTCGACGCGGGCGTGTACCGCACGCACGTGATCAACGGCACCACGCACCACGCGCTGCTGCTGGAGCTGCTCACGGACGCGGGTATCGGCACCGTGATTCACCGCACGCAGGAAGCCTACCAGTATGAGAACCACCCCCTGGGCCCCGTGGCCAGCAAGCTCATCGAGAACCTGGAGCAGCGCGAGAACTAGGGAAGGTGAGACAAATTCCCCTGAGGTATTTGTCTCACGCGCAACGACGAAGGAGCCAACAACATGACGTTTGAACAGGCGAAAGCGCTTGACGAGAAATACGTGATGCACACGTTCGGGCGCAAGCCGGTGGAGTTCGTGTCCGGTGCGGGCATGCACCTGCAGGACGACGCGGGCAACGACTACATCGACTTCCTCTCCGGCATCGGCGTGTGCTGCCTGGGGCATTGCCACCCGGCGGTGGTGAGCGCCGTGCAGGAGCAGGCCGCGAAGCTCATGCACGTGAGCAACTACTACTACATCGAGCAGCGCGGCGAGGTGGCCGAACAGCTCTCCGCGATGCTGAACTGGGGCGACCCGGCGCGTCCCACCCCGTGGAAGACCTTCTTCGCGAACTCCGGCGCCGAGGCCAACGAGTGCGCCATCAAGCTCGCGCGCCTCTACAGCCGCGAGCGCGGCCACGGCGGGCAGGGCATCATCTGCATGGAGCGCAGCTTCCACGGCCGCACGCTCGCCACGCTGGCCGCCACGCAGCAGCCGGTGAAGCAGGCCGCCTTCCAGCCGCTGCCGCAGAACTTCCTGGCCGCGCCGCCGAACGACATCGAGGCGCTGCAGGCCGTGTTCGATGCGAACCCGCAGGGCATCGCCGCCGTGATGGTGGAGCCGGTGCAGGGCGAGTGCGGCGTGTATCCGCTGACGGAGGAGTACCTGCAGGCGGCATGCCAGATGGCGCACGACAACGGCGCGCTCCTCATCTGCGACGAGGTGCAGTGCGGCATCTACCGCACGGGCACGCCGTTCGCCTTCCAGCAGCTGGGCGTGGTGCCGGACATCGTGGCCATGGCCAAGGGCATCGCCGGCGGGTTCCCCATGGGCGCCTGCGCCGCGCGCGATGCGGTGGCCGAGGTGTTCCAGCCCGGTATCCATGGGTCCACGTTTGGCGGGTCGAACCTGGCGGTGGCCGCGGCTCACGCGACCCTTTCCGCGATCGTGGACGAGGGCGTGCCGGCCAACGTCATGGAGGTGGGCGCGTACTTCAAGGAGCAGCTCGAGGCGATTCCGCAGGCCAAGGAGGTCCGCGGCATGGGCCTGATGCTGGCCATCGAGTTCGGCGACGAGGTGGATGCGGGCAAGCTCGTGCTGGATGCCCTGGGCGCCGGTTTCGTGCTGAACTACACCGGCTCGCACACCCTGCGCTTCCTGCCGCCGCTCATCTGCACGACCGAAGACGTGGACGCCCTCATGGCCGCGCTGCCCGGTTTGATCGCCGGCGCGACGGCGTAAGGCCGCGGGGAATTTAAACGTAAACAATTGATGGGATAGCAAACAGAAGGGGCGGAACATGGCAAAACGAGAAGACCGAAAGACGGCCATCCGCGCGCTGGTGCGCTCGGAGGACATCCGCACGCAGAAGGACCTCGTGCTGCGCCTGCAGCAGAAGGGCTTCGACTGCACGCAGGCGACCGTTTCGCGCGACATCGCGGAGATGGGTTTCGTGAAATCGGAGCGCGGCTACTACGCGCTGCCCGAGGACATGGCCCTGAAACGCCTGATGGGCGACCATGCGCTGGCCGTCGATGTGGCCTGCAACATGGTGGTGCTGAAGACCCGCGGTGGCAGCGCGCCGCTTATCGGCGAGGTGCTGGACAACGCGGACATCGAGGGCCTGGCCGGCACCATCGCCGGCGACAACACGATCATGATGGCCGTGAAGTCCGAAGAGCGCGCCGAGGAGATCGCCGAGCACCTGGCTGCGATGCTGAAGTAAGGGCTGCTGGGATGTCCGGGGGTCCGGTGAGACAGATGGGCCCGCAGCATATGGGACA
>JAUNEQ010000235.1 GCA_030525445.1 Coriobacteriia bacterium
GCGGAAGTAGTTCTGCAGCGTGATGGTCGCGAGCGTCTGGTTCTCCTCGCGCACGCGCACGTGCTCTTTCGCCTCGAGCGCCTGGTGCAGGCCTTCAGAAAAGCGGCGGCCTTCCATGATGCGGCCGGTGAACTCGTCGACGATTTTCACCTCGCCGTGCATCACGACGTAGTCGACATCGCGCTTGAACAGGAACTGGGCCTTCAGCGCCTGCTGCAGGTAGTTGGGCATCATGCCCGACGGGTCGGCGTAGAGGTCCTCCATGCCCAGCAGGGCCTCGATGTGCTCCAGGCCGTAGTCGGTGGCCGTGATGGTGCGCTTCGCCTCGTCCTTCTCGAAGTCGACGCCCTCCTTCAAGCCGGGCATCACGTCCGCGAAGCGGCGGTACAGGTCGGCCGAAGCCATGCCCGGGCCGGAGATGATGAGCGGCGTACGCGCTTCGTCGATGAGGATGGAGTCGACCTCGTCGACGATGGCGAAGTTATGGCCGCGCTGGATGCGCTGCTCCGGGCGGACGACCATGTTGTCGCGCAGGTAGTCGAAGCCGAACTCGGAGTTGGTGCCGTAGGTGATGTCGGCGAGATACGCGGGCTTCTTGGCGTCAAGGCGCATGCCGTTCTGGATGAGGCCCACCTCGAGGCCGAGCATGCGGTACACGCGCCCCATCCATTCCGAGTCGCGCTTCGCGAGGTAGTCGTTCACCGTGACGATATGCACGTTCTTGCCGGTGAGCGCATTCAGGTATCCGGCCAGCGTCGACACGAGCGTCTTGCCTTCGCCGGTTCGCATTTCGGCGATGTGGCCGTCGTTGAGCGCCATGCCGCCCATGAGCTGCACATCGTAATGGCGCTGTCCCAGGACGCGCTTGCTGGCCTCGCGCACCGTGGCGAACGCCTCGGGCAGCACGCTGTTCAAATCCTCCCCGTTAGCGATGCGCTGCTTGTAGAGCGCCGTCTGCGCGCGCAGCTCTTCATCGTCCATGGGCTCGTATTTCGACTCGAGGGCGTTGATCTTCGTAACGACCTGCGAGTATTTCTTGATCTGTTTCCCTTCGCCCGCAGAAAGCAGACGTGAGAAGAATCCTGCCATGATGAACTCCTTCACCTTCGCTTGGATAACCGTCCTACCATAGCACAGCGGCTCGGGCGCTACGCGCCACCACATGCGCCCAACGCGCGAATTACATAGGTCTGAACAGTCGATCCGACCTCACCGGCAACGCCTCCCCCAGCACGAAAGAGGACTTGCCCCGGCGTTCCATGTCGAAAATGGGCTTCCCGCGGCGGCGAGGCGATGGCGCATGGGGAGCCATGGCAGCCGCGAGGCCGCTCCCATCCACCACCTGCTCCATCAACGCGACCGACTGCGGCGAGGGATCCATGCCCACTTCCGCGCGCATGAGCTCCTCGAGTTCGGCGTATGCCTTCACCGCATAGGCGGGCATGCCCATCTTCGCGAAAAGTTCCATGCGCAGGCGCACCACATCCTCGCGCATTCCCGCAAGACGGCAGGCGACGGTCGCCATCCACAACGCTGTGCGGTCATCGCCCCGCTCCATCATCGTCTGCGCCGCCGCCGAAAGCGACCCCGACACGCGGTCGCGCCAGTCGTTGCGCGCGCGGATGATGATGGCGTTCTCCATCTCGCCGGGGAGCAGGTCGCCACGATAGGCCGCCTGGAGCACCTGGTACGCCGAAACGGCACGCACGGAATCGAGGTCGCGGCGGATGAGCTCGTTGCACGCCCAGTCGACATCCTCGACATCCGTATGCAGATGCTCGTCGCACAGCCTGCAGGTGCCATGCCGGCGGTCGAAGTACGGGTTGTCGTTCATCTTCCCGGGAAACACCGCATGGCTCGCGGCATACCATTGGCTATTCAGGCAATTGCGCTTCTTCTCTTTCGAGCTGCGCGGCCAGATGCTATTTGCAAGGTGGTCGCTGTTGAGCTCTTGGCCGTGGTTGAGGGCAAGAATGCACATGAGTTCCCGGATCTTCCGCTGGCGAATCGCCGGCGATTCCAGCGGCCTGCCATCGAGCAAGACGTCATACCCGCCGAAGACGCGGATCTCAAGAAGGGGCACATGGTCGCTCGCACATGGCGATGAGTCCGCCGACCCGGCATGCACGCCCTCCATGTCTTCCCTGCTGCATTTCATTGTTGTCCCCTCCTCGCGAGGGGTGCTATTGATGGGATTCATTTATCGTAGCCAATATGCATGCCCTGTTCAAAATATTTCTAGATTTCCCCAGTTTGTAGAACTATTTTCATGCCCTATTTATGCGTTTTCGCATATCTGTATTGCGTTATATATACATCATCTATCCCGATACGTCCTGGATGCATCCGGAAACCCGAATCCACGGCGATAGTTCTGTGATAGTAGCCGCCAAAATCGCGCAGGCAAAGAAAAAGGCCAGGGACTTTAGCCGCTGACCTGGAGTTTTGGTAGCCCGTACGAGATTCGAACTCGTGATCTCCGCCTTGAGAGGGCGATGTCCTAAACCGCTAGACGAACGGGCCATATGTCTTCGCGTCTGTCGTTTAATGGCTGGGGTGGAAGGAGTCGAACCCTCACGTGCGGTACCAGAAACCGGTGTCCTACCATTAGACGACACCCCAGTGCTC
>JAUNEQ010000236.1 GCA_030525445.1 Coriobacteriia bacterium
GGCACCTACACCGCCAACACCGACATGCTGGGCATCGCCTGGGGCGGCGAGTGCAAGATGAATGACCGCCTCGACATGATCGAGAACGCCGACATCGTGGTGCTGTATGCGCAGAACCCCGGCTGGGGCGCCAATGGCAACCCGTCGTGGAACTTCCGCGCCGCCAAGGAGCGCGGAGCCAAGTTCTTCACCGTCGGCCCCGCCTACAACGTGTCGGCATCCATGCTCGACGCGGAATGGATTCCCGTGAAGCCCGGTTCCGACACCGCGTTCCTCATCGGCGTCGCCGGCGAGATGGTGCGCCTGGACGAGGAAAAGGGCGGCATCATCGACTGGGACTTCGTGCACAAATACTGCATCGGCTTCGACAAGCAGAGCATGCCGAAGGACGCCAAGACCAAGGAAAGCTATCTCTCGTTCCTGAAGGGCGAGGTCGACGGCGTGGTGAAGGACGCCGCGTGGGCTTCCGAGATCTGCGGCACGCCGGTCGAGCTCATCACCGAGTTCGCCGAGGCCATGGGCAAGGCGAATAACTGCGTGCTCTCCCACGGCTATGCGGGCGCCCGCTGCAATGGCGCCGAGGACCTGCCGCAAGCCTACATGGCTATCGCCTGCCTGGGCGGCCACTTCGGCAAGCCGGGCAACGGCTGCGGCAACCTGTATGTGGACCGTCAGGGCCCGGGTGGCGTGCAGATCATTTCCTGCGGCAGCGACGGCATGGGCGATTTCGAAAGCCCGGCCAAGCCGCTGTACGACCCGAAGAAGGTCGAAGGCCTCATCGACGACGACTTCGTGAACAGCATGAGCATCTGGGACGCCGTGGGCGAAGGCAAGTACATCAGCACCGGCGATTGCTGGGACGGCGTGTACAACGAGCCCGTCGAGCGCGAATGCGACATCCACGTGGTGTGGGCGGTGCGCGAGGGCAGCTCGCGTTCGGTGCCGAACCAGACGAAGATGGCCGAGGCCATTCAGAAGCCCGACTTCGTGTACGCGCAGAACTACGTCGTGAGCCCCACCACGATGTACGCGGACATCATCCTGCCCACCGTTGCGAAGATCGAGATGAACGACCTGCCCGGCGGCGATGCCGACCATGACCGCGAAATGATCCTGGTGTATTCCAAGGTTGGCGAAGCAGCCTACGAGGCGAAGAGCGACCAGTGGATTTGCGAACAGCTCCTGGAGCGTCTGGGCTACGACCCGAAGGACGTGTACCCGTACACCGAGGAGCAGCGCTTCTTCAACAAGCTGGCCAGCACGACGATTTCCGACGGCGACGGCAACGCGAAGCCGCTCGTGACCGTGACCAAGGAAGACCTGAAGAACTGGGGCGTCGAGGGCAAGCCGCAGAAGGGCGTCATCGGCCTAGACGAGATCGTGAAGAAGGGCATCTACCAGGTGGAGCGCAAGTTCGGCGACGAGTACACGCACATCGCCTACAAGGACTTCATCGACGACCCGGAGGGCAGCCCGCTCGACAGCGCATCCGGCAAGTTCGAGTTCTACTGCCAGGCCAAGGCCGACCAGTTCAACGGGTGCGCGATGGCAGGCGAAACCTACAAGCCCTACCCCACCGTGCACGAGCAGCCGGCAGAAGAAGGCTACCCGCTGCTGATGTTCAGCTCGCACCATGCACGCGCGGCCTGCTCCGACTTCGGCAACACGGCCACGCTGCGCGAGACCTTCGAGGTTCCCGTGACCATCAACGCCTCCGATGCGGCCGAGCTGGGCGTTGCATCCGGTGATGCGGTGCTCGTGAGCAGCCCGTACGGGCAGATCCTGCGCCGCGCCATGGTGAGCCAGCTCGTGATTCCCGGCGCCATCGACGTGCCCAACGGCACCTGGAAGCGCCTGGGCGACGACGGCATCGACCGCGGCGGTTGCCCGAACACGCTCTACGGCGGCAGCGGCCGCGGCATGGGCGTCTCCGGCTACAACAACGTGCCGGTGAAGGTTGAGAAGTGGACGGGCGCCATGCCCGAGTCGGACGGCGACACGCAGATCATCATCGAAGCTGCCGGCGAAACGGCCGAGGCATAAGGAGGAACAGCCATGACGCGTAAGGGATTCTATTTCAACAGCGAACGCTGCGCGGGCTGCAAGACCTGCATGGTCGCCTGCAAGAAGAAGAACAACCTGCCCAAGGGCGCGTTCTTCCGTCGCGTGACGAGCTACGAGGTGGGCGAGTTCCCCAAGGCCACGATGTATCACTGGTCGCGCACCTGCAACCACTGCGCCGACCCGGCCTGCATGAAGGCCTGCCCCACGAAGGCCATGTACCGCGATGAGGAAGACGGCACCATCCAGCACAACGACGACATCTGCATCGGCTGCGGATCGTGCGTCATCGCGTGCCCCTACGATGTGCCCATCCTCATACCGGAGACGGGCATGGCAGCCAAGTGCAACGCCTGCATCGACACGCGCGGCGAGGACGGCGTACCCACCTGCGTGGCCGCCTGCGGCATGCGCGCGCTCGACTTCGGCACCTACGAGGAGCTGCTCGAGCGGCACCCCGAGGCCAAGAACCAGTTGGCCTGCATGCCCGACGCCAGCATCACCGACCCGACGGTGTTCATCGACGCGCGCGAATGCGCCTTCGACCCGAA
>JAUNEQ010000237.1 GCA_030525445.1 Coriobacteriia bacterium
GTCTGCATCGGCTCCTTAACGGGCTGGCGCTCGTGAACGCCCGGTGCCTTGAACTCGACGGGGCGGCGACCCTCAGCGTTGATGGGGCCCTTGCCGTCGATCGGCACGCCAAGCGGGTTCACGACGCGGCCGAGCAGGCCCTTGCCGCAGGGCACCTCGACGATGTCGCCGGTGGTGCGAACCTGGTCGTTCTCCTTGATAGCGGTGAGATCACCCAGAAGAACGGCGCCGACCTGATCCTCTTCGAGGTTCTGGGCCATGCCGTAAACGATCTTGCCGTCGGAAGCGGTGAACTCGAGGAGCTCGCCTTGCATCGCGTCCTTCAGGCCATCGATGCGGGCAATACCGTCGCCGATCTCGACGACCGTACCCACCTCGCGGGCCTCGACGCTGGTGTTCAGCTGCTCGAGTTGACGACGCAATGCCTCGTCAATCGCCTGAGCGGTGATTTCAGTCACTTGCTTTCACCTCCATTGTGTGTTTCTTAAGCTCGATGCGCGCCGTATTCATCTGAGCACGCACACTCGCGTCGATTCGCTTGCCTTGCACCGTCATGACGATGCCGCCAAGCATGTCCTTGTCGATGCGCTCACTCAGGATCGCATCCTTGCCGAGTTCGGCTTTCACCTTGTCGATAATCATCTGACGCAGATGGTCATCGAGCTCGACGGCGGTACGCACGTCCACGGCTACCACATTGTGCTTCTCGGCGATCTGCCGGTCGAATGCATGCAGCACGCGGGGAATCAGATGCAGGTCACGGTTTTCGCCCATCACGGCGGCGACATCCGCGAACACCGGGTTGAACCCATCGAGCACTTCGTGAACGATCTTGTTCATTTGCGCGGGTTCAAGGTTGTCCTCCCTCATAAGTTGCAGGAACTTGGGATTCGAGCGGAGCTGCCTGATGATAAGGCGAATCTGATTACGTACTTCCACCAGCTCGTCTCGACCATAGCGCTCGTACACGTTGTCGACCAAGGCCGTAGCGTATGCGTCGATTTTTCCATTTACGACTAGGCGATTAGTTTTCATTGAAACTCCCCGCCTCGTTGATGTAGCGCTCGATGATCGCACGATGCTCGGCATCGCTCAGGTCGTTGCCGATGACCTTGCTCGCAACCGCGATGGTCATCTCGGCGACGGAACCCTGGAGCTCCTCCACAGCCGCCTTCTTCTCGTACTCGATGGCGGCACGCGCCTTCTCGATCATTTCGTCAGCCTGCTTCTGAGCGGTCGCGGTGATGTCGGCCTGGAGGGCCTCACCGGACTTCTTCGCGTCGGCGACGATCTGTGCAGCCAGGGCCTTCGCCTCAGCGAGCTGGTCTTCGTGCTCGGCCATGGCGCGCTCGGAAGCCAGACGGGCTTCCTCGGCCTTCGCGAGGGCATCCTTGATGGTGTTCTCGCGGCGGGCAAGCATGTTCTCGAAGACCGGCCAACCGAACTTGGCCAGGACGAACCACAGGATCAAAAAGGCAATGAGCATCGGGATGAACTCATCCATCTGGGGCAGGATGGCGTCGATGCCAGCTTGCTCTTCGGCCGCAAGAGCGGTGAAGGGCATGGCAGCGACCATCGCACCCGCGGCTACGATGCCGTAGGAGAGTTTCTTCGCGACGTTGCTAATATTCGCTGTCAACTCTTTTGCCTCCTTTTCTTGTCTTCGTGGTTTCTTCTTACCTGTTGCTGCGTGCGTTAGGCAATGAAGAAGAGGACAAGGCCGAGGAGTGCAAGAGCCTCGGACATAGCGGCGCCGATGAAGAAGTAGCCCATGAGCTGACCCTTCATCTCAGGCTGACGAGCGGCCGAAACGCACAGGCCGTACGTGGCGATGCCGATGCCGGCGCCAGGGCCGATGGCGGCGAGACCATAGCCGACGACCTTCATCGCAGCGAGCGTCAAAGTGATATCCACAATTACCTCCTTTGTTGAACCCGGAGCCCATCTCCGGCATTCACCTTACATAACCCCAGCCAGTTGCCCGGCTGAAAGTACCGAAAATTGGTGCGGGCGCGAGCCCGCGTGCCTTCGCGATCAGTGAGGATGGATGGCCAGACCGATGTACGAAGACGACAGGATCGTGAACACGTACGCCTGGAGGAACGCGACCAGCGTCTCGAGCGCGTACATGGCGATGAGCAGGATGAACCAGATGATGCCGACAGCGCCGGTGACGAAGTCCATCTGGAAGAACGCGTACTGGAAGAACACGGTGGTGGCCAGCGAGAAGACCGCGAGGATCATGTGGCCGGACAGCATGTTGCCGTAGAGTCGGACGGCCAGCGTGAGCAGGCGGATGACCATCGAGATGAACTCGAGGAACCACACGATGGGGATCATCGGGCCGGGGACGCCGGAAGGCACGAGGCTCTTGAAGTAGCCGCCCAGGCCGAGGGTCTTGAGGCCCCAGTAGTTGAAGTACACGAAGGACACGAGGGACAGCGCCCAGGTGACCGAAATGGTGCCGGTTGCGGTCTTGAAGCCCGGGATGAGGCCCAAGATGTTGCAGCACAGGATGAAGAAGAACAGCGTGGCCAGGAACGGGATGTGCTTCTGGAAACCAGCGCCGATGACGTCTTCGCCGATGGAGTGCTTCACGAACGTGTAGCC